>NZ_JBEZHQ010000022.1:0-144623 GCF_040650675.1 Streptomyces sp. NPDC048637 | reverse complement strand
CAACCGCCATCTGGCACAACTGGACCACCGGAGCCCCAGCCAAACGATCCCTGACCGCCTACGACCACTGAGAACATCGGACTCATTCATCTAGGCGGTAGAGACGGAACGACTCCTTCTGACCGGCCTGACCCCGGGCAGAATCACCCCGCCGCCGCGGGTGCCGCCAGAGAAGGTGGAGATGCCGGTCTGCCGCCGGAGCCGCTGGAGGTTCTGGCTCTGCGACCGGTGACTGAGTTGCCCCGCGTTGCGACGCGACGGCTCTCTCGTCCCTCGCCGCGGCGCCAGTCAGGACGTGGCGGACCTCCAAGATGCACCGAGTTCCACGAGCCGCCCCCGCAGTTCGCCGCGCTGCTCCTCCAAGTCCGGCGAGGCGGGCGAGAGGAGATAGACGTTGTCGCGGTACAGGCGAAACCCGATGCGCTCCCACCCTCCAGCGATCTTCGCGTTCACGCGGTCCCACTCAGGTCGGTCCCGGAGGCGGTGGCTGCTTAGGTCGGTGATGCCTGGTGCGCAGGTGATGGCCCGGCAACCGGGCATGAGCCGGTGGATCACCTCGGTGGCCAAGATGACGGCCAGGCCATGGCCTCGCCACTGCCGATCGAGGGTCACCCGGTCCATGACGAGCAGGCCGGTGCCGATGTACTCCAACAGCTCGCTGACCTCGCTGGTGAACGAGCCAGTCTGCGGGTCGAGGAGCACCTGCGCTGTCTCGTACAGCTCCTCGGATTCCTCTTCCATGGCCCAGTAGGCGTTCCGCCCGCGGTCGAGATGCACCCGATAGAAGGTCATCCTCCCGATCGCGACGTCCTCCACAGAGCACGAGGGGCAGTCCGCACGGGCGCAGTCAGTGGTCGCCGCCGGGTCCTCGCCGCCGTGATGCTCACGGCGCCGCTGGAGGACGGCCACATCCCACCGCTCCAGCGTGTCAGCCTGCGGGGTGTCACAGAGTCCGTCGTCGTAGGAGATGCGCAAGTACAGCTCGGTGGGGTCGCCGGGCAACGTGCAGGACTCGATCACTGCGGCAGCCTAGCGCGGCAAAGCCGGGTGTGATGGGGCGTCCACCAGGCCAGAGTGCATCGCCAGTACTACCTGCTGCCTGTCGCGATCGACGCTGCGGCTCAGGTGCCAGGTGATGGCGGCCCAGCCGCGGGCGCTCCGTGGCAGCGAGGTCCGAAGACACTGCGCATTGCCTGCTCACCAGCACAGAGCACCAGAATCTGTGTGAGGTCCATCACGGCGGAACCGAGGCAATTCGAGAACGCGCACCCGACGACCAACGCCCCTCAACAGGGCTGACCAGCAAGGCTGTTGACATGACGCAATTAACACAAGCACACCCCCTCCAATTGGTACATTAGTGACAAAAAGCATGCTTCTAGCACTTCACGTACGGTCTGTCGCATGAGCCTCGATTCGCACTTCGCGACCTCCTACACCTCACTCCAGGCCGTGCTGACGACGCTGTTCGTCGTAGCTCTGGCGCACCCCGACCCGCAGATCAGGGCGCGCGCGGAACGACTGTTGGCGGTGATCTTCGGAGCCCGGTAGAACGGCGCGAGCACGAACCTGAGCCGAGGGCTACGTACCGCCGAGACGCGCAGGGCAAGCGCCGCCTCCACGAGGCCATCGCGCGGCGTCCGCGCCGGGCGGGCGCCCACGGCAAAGCCCCCGAAATCTACTGATTCCGGGGGCTTTGTGAAGTGGGGCGGCGGTGGCTGGAGTCGTGTGGGCAGGCAGCCCTGGGGTGAGGGCGTGGGGCTCGGGTACTGGTGGATGGTCAGCGCGTGCGCGGCGCGACGGGTGCGACGGCTGGCTTCGGCAGGGCAGAGCGGGACGCCGTCTGGCGGGCTGAGGTGCGGTCCGGCGTGTAGGGGAACCAGATTTGGGCGTACTGCGTGATCGCGGTGCGAAGTCCGTTTCCCTGGGCGCCCTTCCACGGCGGCTCGCCAGCACTGCGCCTGTCATTCCAGTCACGGAAGACGGCGTAGCCGTCTCGACCCGCTGTGAAGTTGCGGGCCGCGTCTCGGCGGGCGAAGGTGCCGTGTTCGGCGAAGGGGAGGATCGCGGTGTCGATGACGCCCTGGTCGGGGTGGATGACGCGCAGGCGCACACCGTCGTACTCGCCGTGACGGATGGTGGGGGCGAAGTCGATCCGCAGCCGGAGCGCCGAGTCGGGCTGTGGGCTGGCGTAGTAGGCGTTGCCGACGACGGCGTGCTCGTCGAAGGGCAGCGCAAGGACTTCGCTAAAGAACTTCTGTATGTGCAAGGACACTTGGGCTCTTGTTCCGGTCTGGCGGCGGTTTAGCGGCGGCGGGCGGCGGGCCGGGCGGGGAGGGCGGCTGACGGGGTCGTTGTGCTGCTCCAGCGCGGAACGCTGTATGTAGTGAGCGCGGGCCGACGGGGAGCGGTGCGCTGGATGTCGAGGGGCGTGGGCACCGGGGGCGGTGGAGGCTTGATGGGGACGAGCTGGGCGTGTTTGCACAGACCGCTCATCAGGGAGTCCTTCCAGCGCGGCAGGGGCGCGGGGTCGGACACGCTCTCGGTGATGGCCTTCACGAGCGGTATCGGTGTGTTCGTGGAGGCGGTGGCGTACCAGCGGGCGTACCCGCTCTTCGGGCCTCCCCACAGGTGCCAGCGGGCCTCCAGGGTGGTGAGTTCCTTGTCCGCATCGAGCGAACCGGTGGCGTACTCCAGTTGGGCCATGCCGTCTGGGGTCTGCAGTTCCAGGACGGCCCATCGTGGGTGCTGCACCTTCCACCCGCGGTTGATCAGCGGGGCGACGGCGTGGAAGGCGCCGAGTTCGGGATCGGCGGGGTCGGGCTGGGCGAGGTAGTGGTCGGGGCCGTCCTGGTATGCCTGGGCGAGGGCTGTGGTGAAGGCGGTGACGAACTCGGTGGGGCAGTGGTCGTTGAAGCTGACGCCCCAGGTGGGCGGCCCGAAGCGGTCCTGGTAGGCGTTGATTCGCCAGAGTCCGTCATCGTCTCCCTCGGGCAGGTATCCGAGTCGGACGCGGCGGTCGGGTGCGGTGACGTAGGCGTTGGCGATTATGTGGAATCAGAAATGTCAAGCCGCAGGCCGTTACTGATCTTGAATTCGTGATGCCGGTGCAGCGACCCAGTGGTGCTGGCCCTTTGTTCTTGCCGGGCAAGATGACGGGGGTGAGGGAGCCTTGGGGAAGGGACGTGGTTGCCCCTCAGGCTGCGGGCGTAGGAGGGCATGTCATCGTCGACGACTTTGGACGGTCCGTCGTGATGGCCGTGCTCGCGGGCGGACGCCCGGTCGTCGGCAGGCGTGTCGATCGAAACAATTGCGAACCCTCGCCGACCCTCTTGTCTCAAGCGCCTGAACTGCCAATCAGCCGTGTCACCTGCACGGTCGTGCCTCGACAGCTCGTACCGGGCTACGCTCCGCCGCTCGGAATCGTCCTGGACCTCTGGGCGGCACCGGCACCACCGTGGCGGCCGTCAAAGCCCTCGGGCGAGTCTGTATCAGTGCCGACCCTCTCACTGTGTAGCGCGTCCTGGTCACGCCAGAGAAGCCAGTACTATGACGACGATGGCGAACATCACCGCAAATACCACGCACAGCTCGACCACATCGCTTGTCCCCATCCGACGTTGCCGCCCTGGTGCGGAAGGCTCAGACCTGGTCCCGGAAGGTTGCCGAGCCGGGGCTAGCATCGGTCCCAGCTCCTCCGCCTCCGGGTGCCGCTCCGCGGCGGTTACCTGCGGCTGAGCCAACATCTGCGCCGCCCACCAGCGATTCCGGGTCAACGCGATACTGTGCCCGGCGTTGCGGGCTCGCTGCTGCGGCACCGGGCGGCCCTTCGCAATCAGTTCGCCGCGGACATGCCGGAACAGGGCACCCATCTCCAGCGGGTCCGGCGCATCGGGTACCCCATCGGTCAGGGCCTTCAACAATTCACCCGAGAAGGCCGTGAACTCCTCACCCTCTGGGGACCAGGCCAGCTGAATTTCGGACGACGCGGTCATCACGTAAGTACCCTCGACGCGGGCGCGGTCTGCCACTTCGACCGATGGGCCCATGTGGCCCTCTAGCGCTCGTCCGCTGTAGCAGCAGTCCAGGACGACCACACGGCTGAGGGCCCTGCACGTGTCGACGAGTTCATGGCGGAGCAGGTGGTAGGGGACGGTACGGTAGAGCCGTTCGTGGTCGGACTCTGGCAGAGCGAGCAGCAGGTCGGCGTCGGGAGACAGCAGTCCGTGACCTGCGAAGTACACCACAAGGGTGTCCGTCGCCTCAGCCGCTGCCTCGTGAACGGCGTCCAACACTGTGTCGGCGGACGGTGGGTTGTTCAGCACCACGCAGTGCTGCTCAGCCAGACCCCACAGGTGGGGGTCCATGAACAAGGCGGCGAGCCGGCTGACGTTGTTGCCCACCGCGGGCAGGTTCGCAAGGTGACGGTAGCGGTCTACCCCGATCAAGACTGCACGAGACCTCGTGGGGTCGGGAAGATCCATTAGTCGTTCCCGGACTGCAGGAGTTCGACGATCCGGCGTATCGATTCCTCCGAACCGTCCTTGACCGTGACCGATACCTCGCCGACCGTGATCGTGATAGCGCCGCCCATGGCGCGCCCTTGGCGCCAAGTGGCGTAAGCGACCGCGAGGTTGGCTGCTGCGATGCCCTGGCTGACGACGAGCTCGATAACCTCGACGGCACCCATGAAGCTGCTGGTCTGCCGCGGTGGCAGCAGCCGCACCTCGGCATGGCGCCGGAGCTCGCTGTCCTGCCGTAACCAGCGGTAGAGGTCGGTGAGCGCCGTACCACCATCGTCCGTTTCGATGCTGACCTGAACCCGCATGACACCCCCGTGCTGTCTCTCGTGATCCACCCACGATAGAGACATACGATCAGCGCTGCGCGACAAACGGGCCAGGACTATCCGCGAGTTCGAGTCGCTCGCCCTGCGCGTGCGACATCGTCGAGGTGTTCTCCTGCGGGCGGCACCTGTCCGTGCTGAGCGGCCTCGCGTACTGGGCCCGGGTACTCGGCCACCATCCCGGCCCGCGCATGCTGCGCGAACTGCCCGCCGTCGATACCCCGATGTGGACGTACAGCGACCACCGCGTTCTCACCGTCCTGCACAGCGCCCACGGCGCGGATTGCCGATGGTGCTGCTGTCCAACGCCCTTCAAGCTCTCAACGACATCCTCGACACCCACGACTGGTGCCGCCGGCTGATGACTGCTGCGGACGCGGGCGCGCCCCCGCCGTTTGGCGGTCATGACGTTCACTCCTGTGTGCCTTGGCGCACTTCCACGATGGGCAGGACGGTGGCGGTGGCGGGGAAACCGAGCTCCCGTGGTGTGGGGCCGGCGGGTGTAGGGAGGTCGGTGAGCCGGGCGAGGAGGGCGTCGATGGCGGTTTGGCCGTCATCGACGGCGGCGCGTTCGTCCTCGGTCAGCGGAATGGAGGCGAGCATGCGCTGCAAATTCTCCTTAGCTTCGAGGAGTTGGGCCCCGCTGGAGTGCTTGGGGGTGTAGAAGTCGCAGCGGGCGCAGGCCATCCGGTGCTGGCACTGTTCGAAGAAGGTGTAGGTGCACCAGCCGTGGCCCAGGTCGTAGTACTGCCAGGGCTCTCCGGTGGCTGCCGCGCCGGAGGCCACGGCGTCGCGGTCGACGAGGACCTCGATGGTGCGCACGTTCCGGGCGAAGTAGCCGGCCTCGCTATATGCCTTGGCCAGCGTCTTGGGGGAAATCTTCGCGTAGAACTGGGTGGAGCTGGGCGACCGGTGTCCGAGCCATGCCTGCAGCTCGAACAGGGTCATCGGTTCCTTGGCGTTGTAGAGCTGGCTGGCGATGGTGCTCCGGGCCCGGTGGCTGGTGATTTTGCCACGGACGTCACTGGCAGGGACCCCGGCCTTCGTGCACAGCGCCGGGATGATCGTGCGGTTGATGTAGTCCTTGGAGACCCGCTTGGCACGGTGGGCGAACAGGAACTCCACGCGTTCGCCGGTCTTGGCATCCAGCATCACAGGTTGCTTGGGGCGGACGGCCTGCCAGACCTCGATGGCCTGTCCGAGCAGAGGGTCGACCGGCTTGCTGAAACTCGTGCCGGTCTTGTGGGCCGGGACGTCGAGCAGGCAGATGGCGTCGCGGGCGAGGATGTCGGAGGCGACCGGGCTGACGGCAGTGCCGTCGTGCTGCCAGCGGACGCAGCCGGTGCGCAGGCGGCGGATCTCGTCGCTGCGCTGGCCGCTGAACAGCCAGGTCAGCGCCACGGCTCGGGAGAGCTCAAGAGGCTAGCGCGGGCCGCTGCTGGTAGTAGGCAGGTCGTCGGAGGTGAGGTTGATGCCGGCCCACAGCAACTTGGCCCATACCTCGTCGGCGATGACGCGGGGGTTGGGACCCAGCAGTGCACGGATGCTGCGGGGCGTTTCCAGCGCGCGCCCGGGATCGAACCGGCGCGGGATCCAGTCCCATTCCTGAAGGTCGCGGAAGAACGCGCGGCTGGCGGTGAGTGCACTGTCCTTGGTGGAGGGGGACATCGGGTCTCCGAACACGCCGCGCGTGGCGGTGCGTTCGACGTAGTCGCCGATCCGCATCCGATCCACCGTTGCCACCCAGGCAGCGCAGGTCGCCCGGGTCCACTGGGCCGGCTCGGTGATCTGCGGGTGCTCGGTGGCCAGCCACCGGCCTACGCGGGCCAGGTCCTGACGGTAGGCCAGGCGGACATTGCGACTCAGCGTGGAGGTGTCGAACCAACGGCAGACCATCTCGGCCCACGGCGCCGGCACATCCGTCCACCGCTGGGCTCGCAGATGTCCCACCAGCGTCTCGTTGCGCGCGACGGGCGGCTCGCACCGCCCCAGCGCCGCCAACGCCCGCTGCAGCGAGTGCAGATCACCGGAGGCCCTCCTGGTGGAACGCACCGCCTGACGCAGACGCTCCGGCAGCGCCGCGTCCATATCCGACAGCAACGGGCTGCGGTTGAGGAGCATCGCGTGCGCGATCAACGTGCGCACCGAGCGATTGCCGGCCGTGTCCAAGCGGTAGCCCCAGCCGCGCAGCAAGCCGTAGACGGTCTCGACCTCACGGTCCACGATCTCGGGCCCGAAGACCGTGCGGGCCAGGTGCAATCGTTCGAAGCGGACGAACAGGGCTTCGTCCACGGGCGCGCCCAGCAGGTAGGCGTAGGCCAGCAGGCGTATGCGGCACGCCCGCGACGCCTGTTCCGGCCACTGGCGGCTCCACTCCTGCGCATCGGGCCCGATCACACGGGTCCACGCGCTCTGGTCCCAGCTCCACCACGCGGAACCGGCCTCGGCGGTGCGGGTCAGCAGCATCCCTACCACCTGGTAGTCGACCCACCGGTGGTGTCCGGCGCTGTCCGGGATCCATAGGCAGGAACGCACCTGCTCCAGCGGCCTGAGCAACCGTGCCAGAGCGGCGCGCTCCGCCCGGGTCAGCCGGGCGGAGTGAAACAGCTGCGGGCCGGCCTGCACCAGCACCGCACGCTCGTCGGCACTCAGCTGCGAGCCCCGGTCCCAGGACGCGCCGTCCACCGGCCAGACCCACTCCGGTGCCGTCTTCCCCGCGGCCGGGGCGAGCGCGGTCACCGCGGCCGTCCGGTGCCTTCGGCGCCGGCGCTCAGCAGTGCGACCCGCTGGGCATGGATGTGCTCCATCCCGCGCCTGAACTTCTCGGACAGGTCCCGGCCCGAGAGGTGGATGTAGCGCATGGTGGAGTCGGTGTGCCGGTGTCCGGCGAAGGTGGCGATCGCGTGCACCTCCCAGCCCATCCGTGCCAGGTCGGTCAGGCACAGGTGTCGAGTGGTGTGCGTGGAGAAGCGCTCCATCCCGGCCTCCACGGCGATCCGGCGCACCACCTTCGACCACGTCCACAGGCTCAGCGGCTGGGCGAAGTTGCGCCGCGACTCCGACAGGAACAGCCCACCGCGCGACCGGCTGACCGTGGCCCGGTGCACCAGGTACTGCGACAGCAGGGCCCCGGTCGCCGCCGAGTAGGGCACAACCCGTTCCCGGCCGTTCTTGGTGGTCTCCGCCCGCACCCGTACCAGCCGCCGGCCCGGGTCCAGGTCGTCGGTGCGCAGCGAGCACAACTCCTCCCGGCGCAGGGCCGCATCGTAGGCCAAGGCCAGCATGAGACGGGTGCGTACCGGCTCGGCTGCAGCGACCGTCAGAACGGCCCGCCACTGCTCGTCGCTGGGGATCCAGGGAAGCGTCACCAGCCGCCTCACCAGCCCCCGCTGCGGCGCGCCGCCAGGGGCCCCAGGGGTGTAGCGTCCCCGGCCGACGGGATTGCCCTGGCGCAGCCCCTCCTCGACCAGGAAGTCGTAGAACAACCGCACCGACACCAGGCGCTGCTGGAGCGTCGCGTTCGACAACCCGGCACCGGAGTCCAGCGCCACGACGTTGCTGCCCCGGCGGCTCGGCCGTGAGCTCAGCTCGCGTACGTGCAGTGCGACATGGGCTCGCGTGGCCCGGACCGGGTCCACGCTCTCCCGCTCGCACAACTCCAGATACTCCGCCAGCCCCCGGGCGTAGGCATCGATCGTCCTCGCCGCCCGTCCCAAGTCCTGCCACACCTGCAGCCAAGCCACTGCCTGCTCGTGCCGACCGAGTATGGGCCACTTCTCCCTCAGCTCGACCATCTGGTATCGCTGATCCTTCCGTCCGTGGGTCCCCGTACGAGTAACCAGCCTCGCAAGTGATTCCACGTAACTTCTAGGTCGTCGTACGTCAGCTCCCAGCCGAGATTCATCAGGGGCTCAAGGGCCGGGTCTCCTGTGTAGGTGGTGCCGGCGAGGTAGCGGGGGTAGACGTAGACGTCTCCGTCGATGCCGGGATCGAAGTCGGTCAAGTGGGCATCCGGTTGATCGGGGTGGGCGGACGCAGTCGGCGGTCTAGGCGGGGGTGATCTGGACGGTCAGGTGTCGGTACGCCTCGGTGGAGCGGGCCTGCGCGTCGACGGCGCTGGGGCCGGTGGTGATGAGGTAGCCGATGCGTGCGCTGAATATGTCGCCGTGCGGCGGCAGGACAAGGCGGTCGCCGGCCTCCCGCTGGAAGTTCACGCGCTCAAGGCAGGGGAAGTCGCCGTCGAGGCGGCGCTCGGTGAGGGTGCCGGAGTAGGCGGGGTAGATCAGCCGGATCGTGGCGGCCTGACTGCATGTTGGTGTGAGGTCGGGTGTCTTTCCGCAGGCGATGTCGGCGGCGGCGCGGGCCAGGTCGACGCCGGTGGCCAGGTGGACCAGGTGGCTGATCATGTCGCCGGCGATGCGGGCGTTGACCTCGACGAGGCGGGCGCGGCCGTCGACCAGGCGGATCTCGACGTGGCTGACGCCGTCGCTGACGCCGAGGGTGTCGATGGCCGCGGCGGCGGCCGGGGCCACGGTGGCACGGAGCGGGTCGTTCGCGTCGACCACGTGCGCCAGCTCTTCGAAGTACGGCGCGCAGCCGAGGGTCTTGCGGGTGACGGCGACCACCGTGGTCTGCCCCTGGTGGGTGACGCATTCGACGCTCACCTCCGGGCCGTCGAGGTATTCCTCGACCAGGACCTGGGTGCTCTCCGCCCCCTGGCCGGCGGCCTGCGCGGCGAAGGCGTACGCGGCCGGCAGTTCGTCGGCGGTGTCGACGCGGACGACGCCGATGCTCGCGGCATGCGCGGCGGGCTTGAGGACAGCAGGGAAGCCGATGCGCCGGGCGGCCTCCGCTGCCTCGCGCTCGGTGCGCACGCTCACGGAGGTGGCGGAGGGCACCCCGTGGCGGGCGAACAGGCTGCGGCTCGTGTGCTTGTTGCGGCAGCCCTGGAGCGCCTCGGGGGCGGTGGTGGGCAGGCCGAGCTGGCGGGCCAGGCGGGCGACGGGGACGAGGTACCACTCGGTCCACGTCATTACGCCGGCCAGTTCGTGCCGCTCGGCCAGTGCGCGTCCTGCCTCGCTCAGCGCCGCCTGATCGGTGGGGTCGGCGATCTCGTGGTCGAGGAGGAACTCCTTCTCCCAGGTCGGCGCGGCGCCGGAGATCAAGACGACGTCGTAGTGGGCGGCGACGTTCGCAAGGCAGGTGCCGCGATACGCGTGGGCTTCCATGTCGGCGGCGGCAACGACCAGGACGACGGGGCGAGAGGGCAACAAGGCTCCAAACAGTGCGAGGGGAAGAAGAGTTGCGGCATGCGTGTCAGGGGGTGCGTCGGCGGCGCAGCTCGAAGGCCGGTGCCCAGTGGGGGTGGTCCTCGATCAGCTTCCGGGCGTAGAGCGCGGTGAAGTTGTTGTTCAGGCCGCGTACGCCTGCGGGAAGCTGCCGACGCAGGTCCTCGAACAGGGCCTTCAGTCCGACCCGGGTGGCGCCGCCGGCGAGCCGGTCGGCCGTCATGCGCTCCAGCGCGCGGTAGACGTACGGGTGCTCGGCGTCGAAGGCCAGGAACCGGTCGGTGAGCGTCGGGCGCGAGCCCGTCCGCACCGAGGGGCGGGGGATGGGCAGGGCGTGCGGGTCGGCAAGGGTGTGGGACGTGGGCATAGCAGGGGGCTCCGGGTGAGCAGGAGGTGGCCGGGCGGTCAGGCGAAGGAGGCGCGCAGGCCGGGGGTGGTGCGCAGCCGGGCAAAGGCGGTGAACAGGCCCAGGGCCTGCACCGCGGCACAGAGGGTGATGACGTGGCCGAGCTGGGCGGGCGGCACGGTGGCGACGACGACGCCGGCAAGGGGGAAGGGCAGCAGGAGCAGCAGGATGGTCAGCGACAGGGTGGCGCCGAACGAGTCCGCGGGGATGAGGCGGGAGCGCAGGGTCCGCAGCACCACGGTCATGCCGCCTTCGCCGGCCATGAGCACGGCGATCAGGGTGAGATAGGTGCCGTAGGTGTCGGCGAACGAGACGGCCAGGCACGCGGTGGCGGCGATGGAGGCGGACAGGGCACCGACCGGCCACAGACCGAAGCGGTCGATGGCACGGCGGCACAGAGCGACCGCGACGAGGGACGCGAGGGCGGCGACCGACCAGGTGAAGCCGACGTCGGCCGTGGAGTGTCCGAGCTGTTTGACGATGATGACCGGGGCGGCGGCTTGCAGCAGACCGACGGCGAGGTTGGAGATGGTCAGTCCGGTCACCAGCCAGCCCAGGGCCGGCAGCGAGCGCAGGGTCGACCAGCCGGTGTGCAGTCCCCGGAGGGCCGGCTGCCGTGCGGGCTTGGTCCGGTGGCACTGGCGCGGGGCCAGGACGCTGGTGAGCAGAGAGAAGAGGGCGATCACCGTCAGCATCCCGGCGGCACCGGTCCACTGAAGCAGTACGCCGGCGAGTGCGGGGCCGGCGAGGGTGGCGACCTGGTCGATGCCGAGGAGCACCGACTGCACGCGGTGGGCGCGGTCGCCGGTCTCACGGCCGGCGACGCCGCCCGCGGTCTCGGCCGCGATGTACGAGCACTCGGTGAGGATGCCGGTGAACGCGGCGAGCAGCATGACGGTGACCGTCGCGCCGAGGCCCTGTTCCTGCGCCGGCAGGAACAGGGCGGCCGCCAGGACGACCAGGGCCCGCGCGGCGGAGGCGTAGCGCAGGACGGCGGTGGTGCCGTGGCGGTCGACCAGCGCTCCGGCGAAGGCGAACGCGCCCAGGCGTGGGATCCATTCGAGGGCGAAGGCGAGTCCACTCAGAGCCTCGGAGTCGGTGGTGGCCAGCACCAACAGCGGGATGCCGTAGGTCGTCATGGCGAACGCGGCGGCGTCCGTACTGCGCGGCAGGTAGATGCCCCGTAGAAGGGTGGGCACCGGCCGGCGGGCGTGCTGGTGCCCGACACGGGGTCTCACGCCGCGAGCCCCGATTCCTCCGCCGTACCGGAGGAGCAGGCACCGGCCTGGTGCAGGAGCCGGGGATGCGCCGTAAGCCACTCCGACAGCGCCTCCTGCGGCCTCGGCTGCTCGCTCCTCGCGCTGGTCGGATCGGAGCCCTGGAGCTGGAAGGTGTGCTGGATTCGGGTGACGAAGTCACTGGTGGGGCTGGGGAACTGATGGCGGCGGGCCCAGCGGGCTGCTGTGTCGTATACCTCGGCGAGGTCCTCGCCGCTGGTGGTGAGCCGGTAGCGGTCGGGGGCCTGTTGGTCGGCGTGGACCAGGCCGAGGTCGCGTGCGGTGTCGATGGCGCGCCGCAGTTGCCCCGGTGTGAGGTCGCCGAAGGCGCCGAGCAGGCTGCCGCGCCGGTGGCTGATGGGGCCGTTGTCGTCGATCTCGGTGATCAAACGGATCAGGCCCGGCAGGGTCAGCGTGCGGACTGCTCGGCGTTCCTGAAGGAGGCTGGAGTGCAGGGGGCGGGTCATCGGCGTGGGCCTCCTGCCGGGGTGATGGGGCGGGTCGGTATCTGGTGGGAGAAGAGGTCACCGGGCTTCCACGCAGGCCCGTCCGGGGGCGTGGTGGCCAGGGCTGGGCCGGCCGACCGTGCGGCGGGTACGGGAGGAACCGGAAGGCGGGTCGCGGTGGTCGCCCAGGGGCCGGAACGGTTCTGCGACGGGGCAGGGCCGTGCCCCCGAACCGGCCGCATGCCGGGCTCGGCGGCTGGGGCAGCCCACGCAGAGATTGCCTGGAAGACGGGAGCGAGGGCCCGGCCGCTGGCGGACAGCTGGAAGTCACCGTTGCCGGTGGCCGTGACGAGACCGTCTTCGACCAGGCGGTCCAGTGGCTTGTAGACGGCCGTCAGCCCGTAGCCGGGCATCGCCTCGGTGGTCAGCGTCTTGGCGCTCGCGCTGCCCCGGCTGTGCAGGGACCACAGGATCGGGGTGGCGTGCCGGGGAGCGATCAGAGCGAGGGTGTCGTCGATGTTCTGGGCCGGGGCGATCCGCTCGGGCCCCTTCTCGCCGGTGGTCTTGTTGGTGACGGGCTGCTTCTCCAGGTAGGTGTCGCCCCAGGACGCGATCACGGCCAGGACGGGCATCAGTTCGGCACCGCGGCGTGTGAGTCCGTAGGTGACGTGGCGCGGGCCGTACTCCGTGCGTTCGACCACGCCCGCGTTGGTCAGCTGGCGCAGCCGTGGGTGGAGTTGGCCGTCGTGCAGCCACGGCAGCCTCGGCTTGATCTCGGCGTAGCGCAGCGGCTTTGCCGAGAGGGTCATCAGCACCCACACGCTCCAGCGCGGGGCGAGCAGATCCAGAGTCTTGGTGACGCCCGAGAGGTCGTCTTGGGTGGTGTGGGGCAGACCGGTGGTGGCCAAGGAAGGGGCTCCTCAAGCGGTACGGGCGGATCAGCGGGAGCGGGAGGGGACGCGTGCCGGGGCCGCGGGTGCAGGCACAGCAGGCGGTGGGGTGGCGGGGGCCGCTACGCGTCGCAGTCCTCCCAGGACCGCGCCGGTGGCCTTGGCGTAGGCGTCGCGGGTGGCGACGGACTCGGCGATGCGGCGGGCGCAGTCGAAGATGTGACCGGCGGCGTGACGGCCGATCTCCCTGTCAGGGGCGGTGAGTTCGCGCAGCCGCTCCAGCTGGAAGGTGATGTTGCGTTCGGCGAGGTCGAGGTCGCTGTGGCTGCCGGTGAGCGCGCCGAGCAGGGTGGCCTCCGGTGTGCTGTCAGCGAGGGCTTCGAGTTCGGCGAGCGGCTGGCCATACAGTTCCTCGATGCGCTCGGCGAGGGCCTGGGACACGGAGTGCGTGGTGGCGTCGGGCTGGGACAATCGGCGGGTCTTTCAGGGGCGGTGGGCCTGCACCGCCCCGGCACCGCGGGACGGTGGGACGGGCGGAGCGGTGGCAGTGACCTTCAGTTGGGCTTTTGACACCGGTCGGCTGGGGTGTTGGCCGGGGTCGGGCATGGTCTGCAGCAGGTCGTCGAGTGCGTTCACGTAGCCGTCGCGAGCCTCCAGAGCCGCCTCCAGCCACTGGGCGTCCCACCGCAGGCCCTCGGCGGACAGGGCGCCCATGTCGCCGTCGGCGGCAGTGGCCTCATGGACGCGATCACGTACACGGGCGACCTGCTCCTCGGCGAGGGCAAGGAAGCTCCGCAGCTCCAGCGCGCGTTGCAGCGCAGCCGAGGCGCCGGGGTGCACAGCCTGCGCGTACAAAGCGGCGGGACAGGCGCCGAAGGCGGTCTCCAGAGCCTGGTCGCGGCTGGTGGGCTTGGCGATGACGCTCATCGCGTCACCCCGCGCGGGGCAACGCCTCGCAGGCGGGGCAGCCCAGGGGCGGTGGTGGACAGGGCCGGCACGCGACGGGCGGCGGGGGAGGTACGGCGCCACACAGCCGGAGCGCCGTCGAGGAGGTGGTTCACGACCATGGCGCGGCCGTCCCGGGCGGTGACGGCGGTGTTGACCTGCTGGGCCAGTTCCATGACGGGGTCGTCCAGTTCGCCGGGCTGGGTGCCAAGGGCATCGACGAGCGCGTCCTCGGCGGTGTCGAGTGCGTCCTGGGATTCGGTGAGCAGGCCGTACCAGCGCACGATCGTCGTGGCCTCGGGGCTGGCCTGCGGTGACGCCGCTACAGCTCGACGCAGTTCGGCGAGAGGCATCTGGAATCGGTCCTCAATCCGCTCGGTGATGACACCCATCACGTCTTCGCTGAACTCGGGCACGGCGGGTCTCCTTTCGATAGCGTCACGGGTGGGAAGGCCGCACCGGCAAATTCGGTGCTGTAAGGCGGTATTGGCTTCTGCACGCCGGATTAGTGCAGGCAGGTGTAGACGACCGGGTAGACGTAAGTGCCGGAAACCCAGCCCTTTACTCCGGTGTTCTTGTCCGTGATGTAGACCCACTCGCCGTACTTGGTGGCCTTGTGGACGGTGAACTTGTGGCTGCGGTACAGGACGCCGAGCGCAGTGGACTTCGACGAAGCCTTCGACCGGATGGTGACAGCGCTGGCGTGGTGGACCTTGTACGGGTCCGCCTTATGGCAGGAGGCAGAGGCAACGGCCGCGGTCGGGGCTGCGGCGTTGGCGGCCGGCGCAGTGACAGCGGGCAGGGCGATGGCCGCGGTCACAGCTGCGGCAGCGGCAATACGAGGAAGACGCAAGGGATTTCCTAACAGTTGAAGGGAGGTAGCGCGGGAACGCGAAAGCGGGCCCGTGCTGTTGCCGTTCGGGCCGAGAACAAGAATCCAGAGAATCCCCGGTTTCGGTAACCGGGGATTGCGTGCTACATTCCGCCCGCCTCCCCTGAAGCGGCTCGTATTTCGCCGGGCGGGACGCGGTGAGATGTGCGTGAGTTCAGCGGCGCAATCCGGGCGGCGGTGCGGGGCGCGCAGGCAAAGCGGGGTTACCGGCTGTGGTGGTGTGTCGGGTCGCCGGCGATGCGGTGGGCAGCGGGATCTGCTCACCGCGCCAGTTGCTCTCCCACCACTGAGTGGCGGCTTCAAAGGACGGGAAGCCGCCCTCGCGCAAAGTGTGCGTCCACGCGTCGGTGTCGACCTCCTGGAGCAGCACGCGGAAAGGCTGCGGCGCCTTCTCGTCGAGGGCGCGCAGCAGCACGGTGATCTCGATCGGACCGGTGTCGTGGGTGTAGCTGTGCAGCAGGGCGAAGTGGTCGCCGTCGCGGCGCAGTCGGTTCTCCAGGGCGCGGGTGGCCTGGTTGGCGGGGTTGGTTCCCATGCCGTCGGCGAGGAGGATCTTGTCCTCGGGGCAGCCGCGGGCGATCAGCCAGGACTGGGCCATGGACGGCAGCGGCAGCATCTGGTGGGTGAAGCGGAAGGTGTGCGCTGCCGTGTCGCGCTTGAGGTGGAGAGCGACGAGCTGCGGTTCACCCGGGATGCCCCAGGTGGCGGCGCGGTCGTGCATCACGAAGAAGCTGTGCTCGCTGTCCTCGGTGTGGTGCTCGGCGAGCAGGGTGAGCATGTCCTGCTCGATTCGGATGTGCTGCCAGAACTGGTCGGCGACGTTCTGGTTGACGGCCTCGTAGCCGTCGAGACGGAAATCCGGTTCGTAGGTGAGCATCGCTGCTTTCGTTCGATGACGCCATCGGCTGGATGAGCAGGTGGCGTTGAGCCGTTCAGCGGCGCAGGTACGCGGGAGCAGGTGAAGCCGCCAGTCGGGGCGGCGTAGTGCTGGGCGGGCCTGCGCGGCGCGGGGCAGCCAGGGCAGCCCGGCCGGCGTCGGTGAGAGTGATCGGCTGTCCGGCGTGTACCGCGTGGGAGGTGTCGCGGTCCACGAGACCGCTCTCCTGAAGGCGCTGCAGCTGGGCGTAGGGGATGCGCGTCCGCGATCGGGTCGCCACCGCGAGCCGATGGGTGACGAGGTTCTTGTGCAGCTTGGCGCCCTGGGCGATGGCGAGCAGGGCTGCGGCGTCCTTCGCGGGCACCTGCTGTGGCTCCTGCCGCGGCGGGGCGGCCTCGATCGGACGCAGTGCAGTAGCGGCCTTGGTCTGCTGGACGTCGCGCTCGTCGATGGCAGCGGCCAACTGGTCTACCGAGCGCTCGATCCGGGCCAACAGCACATGATCGACAGGGAACTCGCCGGACACGAGGCGGGCGAGTCGGGTGCGGTGGAAGGTGACATCCCGCTCGGCCCGTACAAGGTCGCGGTGGGCGTCTGCCACGGCAGTATGCGCCGCGTCGAGGAGCCCGTGGTCGCGATGCCGGCCCAGCTCATCGAGGCTGCGGTTCACGGCGTTCTCGATCCGGTGGTCGAGGGCGGTGGCCGTTCGACCGACCGGCGAGGGTGTGGGGGATGGGGTCAAGTCGGAGCCGCTCCGGTGGACGGGAAGTGGTCGGAAGCCAGCGCGTCCAATGCGACGCGGACCTCGACGTGCGGGCCGGCACGGGTGCGCCGCGAGGGCCCCAGATGCTCGGTGACGCGGAGCATCGGGGCGTTGGATGCCTGCGTGTACGCGGTGAGGGTGTGTGCTCCGCGGGTGCGGGCGATGCCGGCAGCCTGCTGGGCCAGGGCTGTTCCGATGCCCTGACGGTGCCGGTCGTCGGCGACTTGCAGCCCGAGGTCGATGACGCCGGGCTCCCCGCTGACGGGCCCGACGCAGACGAGCGCCAGAGGGAGCTCGTGCGCGTCGAGCCCGATCCAGCACTGGGCCTGGGTGACAAGCCGTGTCAGATCACGGGGTGTGAGCTGGGTTCGGCCCCAGCGGCGCAACAGGTTCTGTTCGGAGCACCGGGCGTGGAAGACGGCGACCAGGTCCCAGTCCGCCGCTGTCACCAGGCGAGTACGTGCGAGGGCGGGATGCGTCAGCAGGAGCAGTTCGGGCGGGCGGCCAGCAGGTCGCTGCGCCGGTAGGCTCGGTAGCGGCTGCCGTCGGCGGCACGCGGCTTCCGGGGCTGGACTCCGTAGGGGCGAAGGAGCAGGGCGAGCCGGATCGCGGTGAGGTCGGCGTAGCGCCAGCGTCCCTCGGCTTCGCCGGGCAGTTCGCGCAGGCTTGAGGCGAGTTCCGCGGTGCTGACATAGTCCGCTGCGCCCAGGGTGTCGAAGGCATCGAGGCAGGCGTGGATGATCGTCTTCGGACGGCTCGGGCAGGACAGGATCTCCTCGCACGCGTCCTCGTGGAGGTCATCGAAGTCGTCCAGCCCCTCCAGACCTTCGAAGTCCTCGAAGTCGTCGAACTCGTCGAACTCGTGGATGTCAGGGTCGAAGTCGGGCGCCTCGTCCTCCGTGAGGTCGTACTCGTCCTGCGGCTCGGGCTCACACGCGGTGGTACGGCAGCAGGAGACGGACAGCAGGGCGTTCAGCTCAACGCCCGCCGCCATCCGTTCGACCAGCACGTCGGTCAGCATGTCCAGCTGTTCGGTGGCACTGGCCGCGGGGAGGTCGGCGGTGGCCATCTCGGCGAGCTGCCGGTCGAGTTCCTGGATCTCGACGACCGCATCGAGGATGGCGCGGTGCTGTGGGTTCTCGGTGACCTCGGCCGGTGCCAGTACAGCGGCGGCGACCTGGTCGATCAGGGTGGGGAACTGCTTCAACGAAGGGGGCCCTTCAGGGTCGGGGGGAGTGCGGGTCGGGAGAGGCCGGGCATCGCGTAGGGCGGTGGTCCTGGCTTGGGAATGGGCTGGCGCGTGGCCAGTTGCGGCGAGCGGGTGCGAGCGGCGTGGGTGCGCTCCCCCATGGGGCGTCGGCTGATGCCGAGGCGAGTGCGGGCCGTGTCGTACACGTCGTGCGCCTCGCGCGGACGTACGGCCACCACGTGGATCTCGGTGGTGTGCGTGGAGTTCGCGGGCGCCTGCCGCTGGGCGTAGACGATGCGCCAGGCGTTGCGGTGATCGACGTAGAGCTTGCGGCAGCCGGCGAGGTCGCGGGTGAGCTTGGCGCCGAACAGTCGGGCGCTGACGACCTCCTGGAGCTGTGCGAGTGCCAGGTCGCGGATGTCGCCGGGGGCCGACAGGAGGTCGTTCAGGGCACGGGGGTCGAAGGAGAGACCGAAGGCCGGGTGTACCTCGCCGCCGGTCATCCGAGGGCCTGGCCTGGTTCGCCGTCCTCTTCCGACTCCTTCTTGACGGAGGTGACGGTCCGGTTCGAGGGCGGCGGACCGGGCAGCAGGCGGTGGGCGGGCCGGTCCGGATCCGTCATGCAGGCCGACAGCGGTCCGCCGGCAGCCCGGATGGTGGCCATGGCGTGGGTGAGAAAGTCCCGGTGCCAGACGAACAGGCCGCTGAGCCCGGCTTCGGCGTCCTTGTGCTGCTGGTAGGCCAGCCACAGGGCGTGGAGCCAGCCGACGACGTCGTCGTGTTCCTGCCACTGCTCGCACCACGGCGCGGCGGTCGTGACCTCCGCTCCGTAGACCCGGACGAGGAAGTCGTCGACCCAGTCGGACAGCGCATCGAGTTCGTCCTCGTACTCCTCGCCCTCCAGTTCGAGGATCGGGCGGGGCTCGGGTGGGGCGGGCTGCGGGGGCAGTCCCGCGAACCCCGGCATCCCGAAGGCACCGAACGGTGAGTCCGCAGACGCAGGTGCGGAGGACAGGCTGTCGATCTGTCGGGCCTGCTCTGCGGACTGGTCCAGCAGCTTGCGGACGCTCGCCTCGATACTGTCCAGATCCGAGTCCGGCAGCCGAACCGGTTCCGTCTCCCCGTTCTCCGGGGGGTTTATGGATTCAGGCACGAAAAGGGCCTCCTTGGAGCCGCAGCCATAGGCAGTGAATTGCGGATCCAACCATCCGGAAAATCCCCGGTTTCGGTAACCGGGACATCGCTGCTATAACGCATCGCGCGCCACAGGCAGCGCACACAGGCCGAACACGATGAAGATCGCGCCGGACGACAGGAGAACTCACGCCGCGAGAGTCACGTCATCCTGGGTGAGGGTCTGTTGCATCGTCTGCAATAGCCGAGCATTGGCGATCTCGGCGTAGTGCTTGGTCTTCTCGATACCGATGAAGTCGCGGCCCTCCAGCAGGGCAGCGACTCCCGTCGAGCCGGAGCCGCAGGTGAAGTCGAGCACGGTCCCGCCCTGCGGGGAGATCTGGACCAGCTCTCGCATGACGGAGACCGGCTTCTGCGTGATGTGCTGGCGCGCCTTGCCGCTGGGCTGCGAGGCGCTGTAGAGGCCGGGCAGGTAGACCGGGTTCCGGGAGGCGTCGATCGGACCGTGGCTGGCCCAGACGATGAATTCGCAGTTCTGGGTGAACCGGCCCTTCTGCGGCCTGGCCTGGGGCTTGTGCCAGGCGAGCACACCGCGCCACAGCCAGCCTGCGGCCTGGAGGGCATCCGTGGTGATCGGCAGCTGACGCCAGTCCGTGAAGATCAGCGCGGTACCCCCGACCTTGGTGAGCCGGAGTGCCTCAGTCATGGTCTGGGTCAACCAGAAGCCGTAGCTCCTCTGGTCCATGTTCTCGCCCGTGAAGTCAGGCAGCTCATGTCCGGCATCGGCGGAGGTGTACTTCTGTCGTGCGCTGCGGGAGGTGCGCTCCTTGGCGGTCCGGCCGCCTGAGTTGTACGGCGGGTCGGTGATGACCGAGTCGACACAGCCGTCCGGCAGGCCGGCGAGGACGCCGAGCGCGTCGCCCTGGTGCAGGGAAAAAGGCAAAGAGGTGCCCCAATTCGGGTCGGGTGAGGTGAGGGAGAGACGCTCCGGCCCGCCCGGATATCCCACGGGACCAAATGCGGGCAGGAAGGCACCGCGGTCCGCGCAGCGGGAGGGGCGAGTGGAGGAGCCAAAACTGTAGGGCACGATCCCCGGTTGAGCGCTATCGCCGCCGAAAACCCCGGAATGAAGCCTTGAGCACGAACGATTTCGGCAACCGGGGATCTGCCCCTACTGTTTTGGAACTGCCCGGCGAACACCGCCGATGGCGCATCCCCGCTTTTTCATGGAGGCACCCTCATGTCTTGGCACACCTGACCCGACGCCCCGCAACGGGTGCGAGCGGCAACTCGCGCACGTGCATCAGGGGCCCCGATTCACCCACCACCCGGCTGTTGCGCCCTTTCCACAACGACGCACGCGCTGCCGGGACTTCACCAAGGACCACGTTGTGACACCGCTCTACCCACCCCTGCCCTCAGCCCGCCCACCGGACCGTGACCGCCTGCCGGGAGGCGGACCGGATTGAAGGGCATAGCCGCCTGCATCGGCTTCGTCGCCCTCTCTCCGTTCCTGCTCGGCGGCACCGCCATGATGATGGCGTCCTCCAGCGAAGCCGCTACCACCAAGCCCCTCAGCGGATGCCTGACCGGCGTCGACACCAACGAGGTGACCAGCAAAGTCACCAAGATCCTCGATGGTGCTGACGGCAAGGACATGCGCATCCAGGGCCTGAGCCTTCCGGCCGAGCAAGTCCCCAACGCGCAGACCATCGTGGCCACCGGCCTCAGCCTCGACGTGCCCGCCAAGGGGCAGATCATCGCGCTGGCCACCGCGATGCAGGAGTCACGGCTGCGCAACCTGTCCTACGGCGACCGCGACAGCCTCGGGCTCTTCCAGCAGCGCCCGTCCCAGAAGGACTGGGGTACTGCGCAGCAGATCCGTGACCCGGTCTACGCGAGCGAGCGCTTCTACAAGGCCCTGCTCAAGGTCGACGGCTGGCAGCAGATGAAGGTCACCCAGGCCGCCCAGGCCGTGCAGAAGTCGGGCAAGCCCGACGCGTACGCGCAGTGGGAGGGCCTCGCCACCGC
Organism: Streptomyces sp. NPDC048637; assembly: GCF_040650675.1. NCBI lineage: Bacteria > Bacillati > Actinomycetota > Actinomycetes > Kitasatosporales > Streptomycetaceae > Streptomyces > Streptomyces sp. NPDC048637. The sequence goes on along the minus strand of NZ_JBEZHQ010000022.1, from coordinate 123,639 downwards.
GTTGCAGAAGGCCAGCGCCAAGACGTTCCCGAACGCCGGCAAGAACGCTTCCGCCAAGGACAGCGACAAGGAGTCCGTGGCCAGCGGTGGGAGGTGCGTGCCGGGCAAGGACGGCAGCTCCTTCGGGCCCATCCCCGAGGGCAAGGCCCCCAAGGGCTACAAGATCCCCAAGGGCGCCGACCCCAAGGCCCGCAAGGCCATCGAATGGGCGATGCACCAGCTCGGCACGCCCTACCAGTGGGGCGGGTCCTGCACCGACGCCCACGGCCCCGACCCGATGGGCCGCTGCGACTGCAGCTCGCTGATGCAGCAGGCGTACGCCCACGCCGGCGTCAAGCTCGCCCGCACCACATACACGCAGGTGGGCGAGGGCAAGGCCGTCTCGGCCAAGCACCTGAAGCCCGGTGACCTGATCTTCAGCCGCGGCACGGCCGCCCGGCCCGAGCACGTCGGCATGGCGCTGGGCGAGGGCCTCGTTATCGAAGCGCCGCGCACATCCAAGCCCGTCCGGATCACTCCGATCAAGGACTGGGACGTTCTCGCTGCCCGCCGCGTCCTCTGACGCCGCGCGCCGCCCGCGGCACCTCCCGGGCCGCGCCACCGGGCCCTCTTCTCGCGCCGTGAGCGCACTCCCTCCTCCCTCTTTCTTCCCTTTCGCCGGCCCCTGCACGGGCTGCGCACGCAAGGAGCCCCGCCACACCTATGCCCATACCTCTCGCAGACCGCGCTGCCGTCTTCCTCGCCTACAACCCAGGCATCTCCCCCAAGGGCGGCGGCCTGCCCGGACTGAGCGTGCTGAAGAACGTCGTCAGCTCGATCAACATGTTCGGGATCATCGCCGTTGTCGGCGCCCTGGCCGTTTCCCTCGGTGTGTGGGCCTGGGGCCACCACACCGGTGGCCACCAGGCAGAGGCGAACGGCAAGAAGGGCGCGGTCGTCGCGGCCGGCGCCGCGCTCGGGCTCGGCGCCGCGAACGGCATCGTCGCGTTCTTCTCGGCCCTGGGGTCGCAGGTCCGTTGATGCAGAAACGATTCCCTTCTCTGTCCGGGTACGGCGTGACCTGGTCGGCCAACAAGCGCATCGCGACCGCCGCCCTGCTCATCACCGTGCTGCTCGCCGCCGCCGCGACCACCGCCTGGATCACCGGCCGCGGCGAGGACAACCCGAGCCGCCATGCCCCGGCGCCAGTCGGCAGTTCCTCGCCATCCGAGGCCGCACCCAGGCCCGCGGCCGGACCGGGATCGGTCCCCCGGCCACCGCAGCTCGCGGAGCCGGTGGCCTTCGCCAAGGCGGCGGCCCGGATGCTCTGGTCGTACGACACCCGCGACACCAGCCGCGACCAGCAACTCGCAGGCATGCGCGCGTGGATGACCAAGGAGACCAAGTACGCCGACTGGGCGTCCGTCTCCGGCCAGGTGCCCGATCCGCTGCTGTGGTCCCGCATGGCCGACCAGGACCAGCACGCCACCGGCAGGGCCACCGAAGGCCACTACCCGGGCGCGTTCAAGCAGGCCCTGGCCGAGGACCCGTCCGCGATCACCGAGGCGTACGTCTACGTCGTCACCGTCAACGGCAAGCAGAACATCGCCTGGAAGAAGGGCGGCGGCGGAGCCGAGGAGCGCGCCGTAACCCTCGCCGTGCAGTGCCGCCCCCACCACGACTGCCGCCTGGCCGCCATCGCCCCCAGCGTCACGCAGTGACCCGCCCCGCCGAAAGATAAGGAGGCCAACGTCCCTTGGGTTTCTGCGACTTCCCCCTCGCTGACAAACTCTGCGCCGTCGATGAAGCCGTCGACTTCGCCACCGATCCTGGCAAGGCCATCGGCGACTGGCTGGCCAAGAGCGCCGGCGAACTCGCCGCCACAGCAGCCGACCTGGCTTCCAAGGCCGTCTCCGCCACCACCAAGGTCGATCTCAACGCGGGCTGGTTCCGCGACAACTACGAGATGCTGCTGCCGATCGGCTTGATCATCCTGGTCGGGACATTCTGCGCGCAGCTCGTCCGGGCCGCCGTCAAACGAGACGGCCAGGCATTGACTCAGGCATTCACCGGCACCATGACGGGCGTCTTGTTCGCATTCTGCGCCATCGCCCTGACGACGGTCGCGATCGAGGTCGTCGACGCCCTGTCCGACGGCCTGTTCGCCGCTTCACACCTGTCCGTCGAAACAGCCGTGCGCCGCATCGTGAAGGTCTCCCAGATCGGCGCGCTGTCCGGCCTGGGCTGGCTGGTCGCGGTGTTCGCCGGGCTCGGCGCCGCCGTCGGCGCCTTCCTCTACTGGTGCGTCATGATGGTCAGAAAGGTGGGTATTCTGGTCATGGTCACCCTCGCTGTCTTCGCAGGAGCGGGCGGCGGCTGGGAGGTCGCCCGGCGCTGGCGGCGCGGCTGGATCGAGGCCACCGCAACCCTGGTCGTCTCGAAGCTGCTGATGACCATCGTCTTCGTGCTCGGCATCGCCGCCATGGGCAAGACCGAAGCCAAGGATGGCCTCGGCGCGCTCGCCGACGTCATGGCAGGCATCGTGATCATGGTGCTGGTCCTGCTCTGCCCCTATGCCGTGTTCAAATTCGTGCACTGGGCGGCCGAGGGCACGGACGGAGAATCGATTCACCGCGCCGGAGGCGCCGGCGCCCAGCTCGCCAAGCAGCACGCCGAGAAGGCCACCCGCAAGGCTGCCGCCGCCGCAACGGGCGGCGCGGCAGCCGGAGCGGGCGCCGCCCCGCAAGGCCCCGACGCCGCCGGAGGCGGCGGCTTCCCCGGAGACATTGCCGCCAATCCCACCGGGGGCGGAGGCAACAAGGACGGCGAAGGACCGCAGGGTTCCTCCGGGGGCGACGGGCTCAGGAACGGCCTGGAGAAGGCTGTCCAGCCTCCGCCCACCAGCCCACGTGATGACACCAGCGATCAGGTCGGCGGCACACCCGGGCAGGGCGGCAGCTCAGGCTCGCCGTCCAGCGGCAGCGGCTTCCTGTCGCAGCCCGGCGGCGGCGCGTCCTCGCCTCCGCCGCAGGGCGCCCCACCGGCGCCGGCCTCAGCCGGCACCTCCACCGGGACCGGCGCGCCGCCTCCCTCGCCCACCGGCTTGTAGCTCCTGCCCGACTCCGGGGCGGCACGCGCTGCGCACCCTCGCCGCGTGCCGCCCCGGCCACCGCCCCGCGCACCCTCGGAACGGCCCTTGTCTGCCCTCACCGTCACACCGCTCACCGTCAAGTTCCCCCACAGGTCGAAACGCGGCATCCTGCTCGGCCTCACCCTTCCCCAGCTCATCGTGGTCTCCTGCGCGTTGGCGCTGTTGCTGGTCACGGTGGTCTCCACCGGACTGCTCGGCGCCATCGTCCTGAGTCCGCTGTGGGCCGCGGTCGCCGCCTCGGTCGCCATCCGCCGGCACGGCCGCTCGCTGGTCGACTGGGCGCCGATCGTCCTGCGCTTCGCCCAGCGACGGCGCACCGGGCAGACCCTGTGGCTCGCCCGGCCCGTCACCCGCCCCCGCCAGAACGGCATCCTGCACCTGCCCGGCACCGCCGCCTCGCTGCGCGTGGTCACCCCCGGCGACTCCGCCAACGGTGCCGCCGCCGTCCACGACCCGCACGGCCAGACGCTGACCGCCGTCGCCCGCCTCTCCAGCCGCGCCTTCGCGCTCCTGGACCCGGCGAGCCAGAACCACCACGTAGCCGGTTGGGGCCGGGCTCTGGCGGGCATCGCCCGCACCGGGCACGTCGCCACCGTGCAGGTCCTGGAGCGCACCGTCCCCGACAGCGGCGACACCCTCGCCCGCCACTGGAGCCAGCAGGGTCACCCCGACACCCCGGTGGCCGGGCAGGTCTACAGCGAACTGGTCGCCTCCGCAGGACCTGCCGCCGCCCCGCACGAGGCGTACCTGGCGATCTCCCTCGACCTGAAGGCGGCCAAGCGTCTCATCTCGCAGGCCGGCGGTGGCCTGCCCGGTGCCTTCACGGTGATGGAGCAGACCACCAGCTCGATCGCGCAGGCCGCGCGCAGCGCCGGACTGACGGTGACCGGCTGGCTCTCGGCGCGCGAGATCGCGGCCGTCATCCGCACCGCCTACGACCCCAAGGCGCTGTCCGCGCTGCAGCAGTGGTCGGAGTCCGGGCGGGCCGAGGCCGACCCGGCCGCCGCCGGTCCTGTGGTCCAGGTCGAGGAGTACGACCGGCTCGCCACCGACTCCGCACGGCACGCCACCTACTGGGTCGAGGACTGGCCGCGCACCGAAACGAGCGCAGGCTTCCTGCACGGGCTGATGTTCACCGCCGGGGTCCGCCGCACCCTGTCCCTCATGTACGTCCCCCAGGGCATCGAGTCCGCGATGCGCGACGTGCAGCGCAAGAAGGCGGCGATCATCGCCGACGCGAACGAGAGGTCGCGTCGCGGGCAGGTCGACTCCGAAGCCGACTCGGTCGAGTACGCGGACGTCAAGACCCGTGAGCGCCAGCTGATCGCCGGGCACGCCGACGTCGCACTCACCGGCCTGCTCACCGTGTCCGCCACCACCGACGCCCTGCTCGACGCCGCATGCGCGCAGATCGAAACCGCGGCCGTCACCGCACAGGTCGATTTGCGGCGCTTGAACTACCAGCAGCCCGAAGCCTTCACGCTCGGCGCCCTCCCACTCGCCCGCACGGCCCTGTAGCCCCGCCCGGCACCACCGACGTCCTGCCCCGCGGCAGGAAGGAACCACTTCCTTTGACCTCTACCCTCCCCGTGGGCGAGGCGTACCCGTACCTGCGGGCCGCCAGCACCGGCATCCGCCACCACACGCACAGCCTCGCCTCACGCGCCCAGCACACCACCTCGTCAGCGGACCGCGTGCACCTCGACGTGCTGCACACCCACCTGACCACTCTCCACCAGCTGCTCAACCAGCTCGCCGAAGCCGCCCGACCGCCGCATCCCGCCGCCGGCCTACACCTCGCCACCGCACACACACGGCTGTGGCAGGCCGCCGCCGCCGTGCACGACGCCTTCCACCTCCTGCCCGTGGCGGACGAAACCTCGGCAGAGACCGAGTGCCACCCCGAGCGGCTGCCCGAGGGACCGCCGGTCCTCACCATCTGCCAGCGCCACCTCGCCGCAGGTCACGTCATCCGCCGCAAAACCACCCCGAGCGACCTCAACACTCCGCTGCACGGCCACACCACCCCCTGCAGCCAGTAACCCCACCTCCGAAAGGCATCACATGCGCGCCCTGAAGCGTTCCACCTCCACCGCCGCCATCCTCGCCGCGCTCGCCGGCACCGCCGCCCTGGCCACCGCGACACCGGCCTCCGCCGCCAGCTACCACTGCACCACCAGCAGCTACACCGTCGATGACCCGTCGTTCAACCCCGACTCCGACAACTGGGACTTTGACGTGAAGCTGTGCGCCAAGCGGAGCGGCGGCTACGTCTACACCACGGCCAAGGTCAACTGGGACGGCCCCTACTCGGCCCCGAAGAACCGGTTCGCCAAGGCACGCTTCCACCTGCAGACCAAGCGAAGCGTGAAGGGCACGGACCCGGTCGTGAAGTACGCCAACTACACCGGCCTGAAGCACGCGCTCGACCACAGCAGCAGCAACGGCAACGGCTCGTACGAAACCGGCACCCTCAAGCACAAGGCGGGCTCCAGCCGTTACCTCGCCGACGGCTACATCGAGCTGGACTGGGCGGGCGACGGCAAGGGCTACGGAAAGCCGCTGATTTTCCGCGCCTCCCCGCGCGTCTGACACCGCACCGCGTCCAGACCGTCATCACGTGAAAGCCGCCCTGCCATAAGCCACCGCCCCGCTCGCCGCGCCCGCCGCGCCAGCGCCAGCCCCCTGTTCACCCCGCACGGCACGGACCGCGCCTCCCGGAAAACCGCCCGCCGACAGCTCGCCGAGGCAACCGCGAAGGCCCGCTTCGAAGCAACAGCCCACACCAGCGGCACCGGCGCACAGGAGCAGGAGATGCCGGCGCCCCTCTTCCCGCCCGCGGGTCGACCCGGCCCCGCCTCCTCCCGCAACAACAAACTCAAGCTGCCCGCCCACCGCATGACCACCGCCACCGCGAGCGGGGCATACCCCTTCCTTGCCGAAGGTGGACTCGGCGCGGAAGGCATCTACATCGGTCGCGACGTGCACGCCGAAGCGTCCTTCTGTTTCGACCCGTGGGCGCTGTACGGCAAGGTCGAGGGCTTCACCAACCCCAACGTGGTCCTGGCGGGTGTGATCGGGCAGGGTAAGTCGGCGCTCGCAAAGAGTTTCGCGCTGCGGTCGGTCGCCTTCGGCTACCGGGTCTATGTCCCCTGCGATCCCAAGGGCGAATGGACCCCTGTGGCGCAGGCGTTGGGCGGCACCTCCATCGCCCTCGGGCCCGGTCTGCCCGGCCGGCTGAACCCACTGGACGCGGCCCCCAGGCCCGACAGTGTCTCCGAGGCCGACTGGGCGGGCGAGATCCGCAAGCGCCGGCTGCTGTTGCTCGGCTCGCTGGCCCGCACCGTGCTCGGGCGGGACCTGCTGCCGATGGAGCACACCGGGCTCGATGTCGCCTTGGACGCCGTCGTCACCCGCGCCGCCGCAAGTAACCGCACCCCGCTGCTCGGTGACATCGCCGCCACCCTCAACAGCCCCGACGAACTCGACCGGGTCGGCGGCATGATGTCCGGCCGTCTGGGTGACGCCTCACGCGACCTGGCCCACGCTATGCGGCGCCTCGTGTTCGGTGACCTCGCGGGCATGTTCGACGCCCCGAGCACGGTGGCCTTCGACCCCAACTCGCCGATGCTGACCATCGACCTGTCCCGCCTGGGCGGATCCGGCGACGACACCGCACTTGTGCTGGCGATGACCTGCGCATCCGCCTGGATGGAGTCAGCGCTCTCCGACCCCAACGGCGGCAGGCGCTGGATCGTCTACGACGAAGCCTGGCGCCTGATGCGCCACCCCGGACTGCTGGCAAGAATGCAGTCCCAGTGGAAACTCTCCCGCGGCCTGGGCATCGCGAACTTGATGGTGATCCACCGCTTGAGCGACCTGCTCACCGCCGGTGACGCCGGATCCCGCGGCCGGGCTCTCGCCGAGGGACTGCTCGCCGACTGCTCCACCCGCATCATCTACCGGCAGGAGACCGACCAGCTCCACGCCGCAGAAACGCTGTTGGGGCTGACGTCGGTGGAAGCCGACGCGATCTCCCACCTCAACCGCGGCCGTGGTCTGTGGAAGGTCGCCGGACGGTCATTCATCGTGCAGCACCTCCTGCACCCCCGTGAGCTGTCGCTCTTCGACACCGACGCCCGCATGCACTGAAAAAGCGCCGAGTTCACGAAAACTGAAGCCCCTTTGCTGCCTCTCCGTCTCCGTGAGGTGCAGTGATGAGTGTAGGTGAGGTCCTGAGTTCCCGTCGGCTACCGCTCGGCAGGAAGATCTTCTGTCCACTCGTTCTGTCATCGCACGCCCCACCGCATCCGGTTACGCCGGCACTCACGTTCACTGGGATGGCTACCCCAGCCATCACGTGCCGCTGCAGCTCGCGGCGCACCAGCACCGGTTCTCCGGTGATGCCGAGGCCCTGGCCGCATACCTCATCGACGAAGCACCCGAAGGCTGGTCCTATCTCGGCACCGACCTCCTGGACGGCGCACCCGACGCCCTGCGTCAGCACCTGGCCGGCGAACGCGACGAACCCGGCTCGCGGTACCCGGCCCACCGGGCCTCGCCACCGCTGATCTGCACCGAGCGGACCTCGTCCGGACTCGGCTGGAGTTACGTCCTCCACCCTCGCGGCATCGAGGTGATCAGCAGACCCGGCGCGGAACGCGGTTCCGTCGTTACCTGGGACACCGATCCCCGTGTGCGGTTCCGTGACACCGCAAGCCTGTGGCGGCCCGACCAGCCGATCCCGGCCACCACGCCACCATGCCCCACGGTGCGTACCGCGTCGCCTGCCACCACCTCACCGTCGGCGCCGACGCCCCGCAAGACCGCCCGCCGATAGCCCTACCGTCCCCGAACGATGCCCGCCCGGAGTACGCACTGTCCCCGCACCCTCACCCGCAAATCACCGTCGTCATCGCCACGCAACTCCGCCCGGAGCGTCTGGAGTTCCTCGCGGCCATGCACGCCAGCCTGTGCCGTCAGAGCGTCCCGTGGGAGGCTGTCGTCGCCCTCGACGGCGCCGACCCCGCCCGGCTCCCCGTCTCCCTCGCCGCTGATCCGCGTGTCCGGGTCCTCGCCCTGCCGCGCCCGGTCGGTGCGGCCTGTGCCCGAAACTTCGCGCTCAACGAAGTGCGGACCCGGTATGTGAACTGGGCTGACGACGATGACACGTTCACCGATGAGGCCATGGCGCTGCGGCTGCGGGCCTTGGAGGAGACCGGCGTGGGCTGGGGTGTGCCGGATTCAGCCAGGACCTCCACGCCGACGGGACCACGACCCTGTGGGTGCCCCCGGCGCCACCGGGCCGGCACGAGGCCGGGGACGTGTGGCGGTACTGGACGAACCCGGCCGACACCATTCCGCTCGGCCCGACCACCCTCCTCGCCCGTACCGACCTGGTGCGGGCAGCCCCCATGGGCGGTCTCGTCCAGGGCGAGGACTACTGCTCCCTCGCAGTCACCTGCCTCGCTCCGGGAATCGTGCTGCCTGTCCCGGTCTACCGGTACCGCAAGCACACCGGACAGATGACCGCGCAGGACTCCTACGACCAGTTGGAGGCGAAGGCGAGGGTCTTCGCCCACCGGTTCGGCGTCAGCCTGCGCGCCGCCTCTCGCTCATTGCGCGATTCCGGTCCTTCCACCACGTAGTTGGGGCGCTCCGCTCTAAGTGCCCTGCTGCCATCCCCTCGAAAGCACCTATGTCCAATGATCCCGCCCAGGAGCGGCCCCGGGAGAAGGTCCTCATCTCTCCCCGCTATCTGGCCGTCAGCCACCCCACCGACCACCAGCAGCTGTTGGAGATCTTCGCCGAGGACTCCGCATGGAGCGCACGCACCGACGCCTCGTCGTTGACCGTCACCAGTCCTTGCCGGCGCATCACCATCCGCCACGACCAAGCGGCCGTGGGCCGCGACCCCCATCTGGTGATCTCGGCTCGCGTCGAAGAGGAAGCGCCCGAGCGGTGGCGGACGGACATCAACGGCAACGTGCCGATCGAATCCGTCGTCACGTTGATCGGCACCCTGGCAGCCGAACTGGCCGCCGAGCCCGGCCTGCTGGAGCTCTACGTCGACCCAGACTCCTGGGACGTCTTCGACGACTTCGGGCTCTCCGGATTCATCTCGCGTGACGGGCACGCCGCCGTGGTCCGCCGCCGCCCGGACTCGACGGCGCCGCCCATCCACGGAGACACATCCGTCACCTGGCACATGGCCGCTTCCCCCGACGGCCTCGGTCCTCTCTGGGACATCTCGTTCACGGAGAAGACACCGCCCTTCCTCACGCACGCGGTCGCCGCCGAGACCCTTGACTCTCGACCCACCCTGCGCTCCACGGCCTTCGCGTTCCCCACCGCCGTCGCACCGCTGGTGACCATCGAACGCGTCGCATCTCCGTCGCCGGGCCTGTCGGCGCAGCCGCCCCACGCCGGACCGCCGCGAAGCCCTGAGCCCAAGCACCCGAAGACTCGCTGAGCCCGTCCGCCTGAACACACCGCCTGCGGGCTCAACCCACCAGGACCTTGATGCCCAACTCCCCCGCCGAGATCGCTCTCTCCACCAGCCGCACTCTGGGTCTGGTCGCCATCGCCTCGGGCGATCAATACCGGCAGGCCAACCAAGCACTGGCCGAAGCCGGATTCAGCCGCCAGCCCAGCGGCGCGTACACCTCCTCGCTGGCCGACGCCCAGGCCGCCCGGAACACCGCCAGCGCCCTGATGCACCACGCCCACGAGCATGGCGTCACCGTCATCTCCAGCACCCGGCCCTACCTCGGCGACTTCGGCGCCGAGGTCGCCGCCCGACTGCCCGGCGCCTGGAGCGCCGAGCTGGAGATCTACAGCCTCCCGCTGTGGCAGGAAGACCTCTGGCCTGCGCTGTGGGAAGCCGGCGAGATCCACCGCGCCCTCGAAGACCACCGCATTCCGTTCGCGTCCGTGCTGAAGAACGGCACCGGCACCGATCTGCTGCTGATCGAGCGGCCCGGCCACCGCAGCGGCTACCTCCTCGGCGCGCTCACCGAGCACGAGAAGGAGGACGTCCGCAATGATCCCGCCACGCCGCACACAATGGCGCTGCCCGCCGAACCCGGCCGGGCCGCGTCCGCCATCACGCACACCTTCCTACCCGCCTACCGTCGCGCCCTGCACAACCGGGCCGTGAACAGCGTCCTGTCGGCGCTGGAACGTATCCGGGAAGAACACCAGACGCTACAGGCGATCAAAGACTCCGGCCGCTACAGCGACGGTGTGCCGCTCAGGAACCCGCACCTGCTCACCGGTCTGGAACGGGACTTCGCCGACCATGCCTGGCTCTCGTTCCGACATGTGCTCGAACACGCGCCGAGTCTGCTCACCCGTTGCCGGCCCGCTGCCACTCCCTGGCCCGAGGACGCCGCAGCCCTGATCCGCCTGCGCGAGGCCATCGCCGCCAGCCAGGATGCCTGGAACCAGTGGAACGACCTGCGCCACGACCTGTACTCGATCCCCCAGACTTTGCTGCCCCACGAGTGGAGCCAGGTCCGCGGGCAGCTCGGCCTCGCCGTCCTGCCGGCCATCGAAGCATGGCTCGCCGACAGCGACGTGTTCGAGCGCCAGGCCCGTGCCGCCGTACCGGGCGGGGCGGCCGACCTGTCCGCGCCGAGCCCTCGGCTACTCACCACGCGTCCTGCGCTGCCGCCGTCACCCCGCACGGCGGCAGCCCACCGCTGACCGTTCACAGAAGGATTCGCCTCTGTCTGACCACTTCCGCTTCGGCGCCCATCCCGACCACGGCTTCGTGGCCGCCGCCACCGCGAACATCCCCGCACACCTGGCCGCCTGGTATCTCGTCCGGGAGCAGTTCGAGCCCGTGCCCGGCACCCCGGGGCTGTACCGGCTCACCCACCCCGAGCGGGACGGCATCCGCCGTGCCCGCCAGGCCGTTCATGACCTTCGCCAGCACGGCTATGCGGTCCAGGCCGACTACGCCCTCGACCTCGGCCGCAGCGCCGGTCAGCCGCAGTCAGTGGTCCGGAACGGGTTGATGGAGCGCCGCACCCCCATCGCCCAGGCATCGGCCACGCGTTCTCCGCACCACCGCACCGCTTCTGCCGCCGCCCTCAAGTCCCCGCTGCAGACCGGCGTAGTGCCGGTAGGCGGCCGAGCACAGGCAGCCGGAAAGGGACGGAGCCGGTGAGCGACGAGGCCCTCCACCCTGCGGCCCGAAACGAAAGATCGCTGCCCTGACTTCCTCCGCCGCCATCACCCTTCACCTCGCCGCGGGCAACACGATCGTCGCGCTTCCCGTCGGCGATCGGCACCGCTGGGCGACCACCGCCGTGGAGCTGGCCGGGTTCGCCCGGCACCAGGACGGGGCCCATCGGCTGTCCCTCGACAACCGTGCCCAAGCACGTGAGGTACTCACCCACCTCCACCAGACGGCCCGTGACTGCCAAGCCCAGGTCATCACCAGTGAGCGGCCCTACCTCGGCGACATCGCTCACATCGTCGCCGAGCGCCTTCCCGGCCAGTGGGACGTGGACATCGAGCACTACCCAGACGGCTCGATGCCCACCCACCTGCTGGACTGGGTCTGGGAGGCAAGCCCCGTGCTGTCCATGCTGGCGTACTACCGCACCTCCTGTGCGGCGGTCCTCCGCGACGGCGGCGGCACCGAACTCTGGCCGAACGCTCGTGGGACGACCGCTATTTGGTCGGCACCTTGCTGCCCTCCCCTGACCATGTCCACGTGGTCGGGACAGATGCGCCGCGCACCGTCGTCGCCACTACTGCCCATGGGGCTGCATCCGACGTGCGTTCGCTCCTCCTGCCGGAGTTCGAGCAGCTGGTGCATCTCGCGCGGTTGCAGGAAGTGCACGAGGACCTGAACTGGGTGCGGGAGGAAGTAGAGCCCGGCACCGTGCATGCCGCGGACCTGGAGGCTGCGCTGGACCGCTTCCTCACCCACGCGCCCTACCTGATCGCGGCGACCCGCCGGGCCGATGCCAAGCCGCTGGCCGCGCAGGACGCGGTCCTCCTCGACCGCTTCGAGACCCTTCTCACCACCCGGCCCCAGTCGGACGGCGACGCCCGAAGCGGACTCAAGCAGGGCAGTGCGGACGACGCCATGGCCCTGTGGCTCGAACTCGGCCAGAACCTCATCGAGGCGGTCCGCGCCACCACCATCGGCTCGGCCAAGGAGCCCTCCCGACCAGCGGCTACTGCCTCCACGCCGCCGAAGCCTCCGGCGGCTGCCACCACCGCCGGACGAAGCCGCTGACAGCTCACCGCGCAAGCCCCAGACGATCACAGAAAGCACCCCCATTGACTCCGCGCACCGGCCGCCCACCGGCCCGCTCCACCTCCCGGCCGCTGCTCGCCGAGCGGCACGTTGCCCGACTTCTGCTGGGCACCCTGACCGGGCGGCTGCCCAATGGCATGGCCCCCGTCGCGATCCTCCTCCTGGTCACCGAGCAGGGCGGAACCCTCGCGACCGGCGGGCTCTTGTGCGCGCTGTACGGGCTGGCCAGCGCCATCGGCCAGCCCGTCCTGGGGCGGATGGTCGACCGACGCGGGCAGTGTGGCGTCACGTCATCCGCCGTTCTGGTCACCACGGTCTGTCTCCTGCTGCTGCCGTACATCGACGCCGGAACCAAGCCGACGCTCGCGGCCGGCCTGGTCGTCGGCGCGGGGCTGAGCACGCCCCCGTTGGAGGCGAACCTGCGCGCGCTGTGGAGCACCGTGCTGCCCGACCCCGAGCGCCGGCGCGCCGCCCTCGCGCTCGACACCGGCGCCCAAGGACTGATCTACATCGCCGGACCGCCGCTGGTCGCCACGCTGTCCGCCCTGCACGGCCCCGGCGCCGCTATGACGGTCACCGCGGCGCTCGGAGTGGTGGGGGCAGCCATGGTGATCAGCGCCGCCCCGTCCAGAACGTGGCGGCCCGCCTCCTCACGTGCTGGCAGGTTCTCCAGGCCGCTGCGCCACAGCGGGCTGCGGCTGCTGTTTCTCGCCGTCGTCGGTGTCGGCTTCGCGTTGGGCACGATGAATGTGTGGGCCGTAGCCGTGGCCGACCACCACGGCATGGCTCTGCTGTCCGGGCTGATCCCCGCCGCGCTGTCCACCGGCAGCCTCGTCGGCGGCATCCTGTACGGCCGGCGTCACTGGCCCGGTCGCCTGCGGGGCCAACTCCTGGCCACAGCTGCGTTGTTCGCCCTGGCCTGGGTGCCGCTCGCCGCGAACCCGGCGCCCCTGGCAGCGACCGCGCTCACCGCACTGCCGGGCGTCGTCCTCACCGCGCTGATCACCTGCGCCTTTTTGATGGTGGATGTGCTCGCTCCCGTGGGCACCACCACGGAGGCGTATGCCTGGCTGATCGCCGCGGTCGGCGCCGGCCAGGCCGCCGGAACTGCTCTGGCCGGGCTCTGTGCCGGGCACTCCACGATCGGCGCCGCTCTTCCGGCATGCGGCGCCGCCTTCACCCTGGCCGTCCTGCTCGGCGCCCGAAAGCGCCTGTCGCTCTCGGGCAGTACGGCCGGTCGCGGCTGTCACCGACGCCCCCACATCGCCTAACTCCACCACTACTGAAAGGCCCTTCTCCATGCCCCGCCCGGCCGCACCCGCCTGGAACTGCCGCAACGACGCCTGCCCGATCTGCGCCGCGCCAGGGCGCGACGAGATGACCCTGCTGCGCTGCGCCCTTCTCACGCTGCTGGAACACGGACGGTGGATGGCCGCCGACGAGATCCCCCTGCCCGAGGTCCTCTCCGCCGGCGGCGACTACCTGAGCCGTCTGGCCGTCGGCGATGCCGCCACCCCGGTGCCCGCCCCCGAGCACTGGCCCTGGCTCGAAGCCGAGCTGCGCCTAACCGTCGCCCGCGCCGCCGGACTGGATGCCGTCAGCACCCTCGACCCCGGCATCAACACCACCCTGGCCACCGCCGCACGCCGCACATGGCGACGCCAGATGGACCTGCTCGACCTCGCCGCCGAGCAGTTCACCGAGCGCCACACACGCCCCCACACCACCTGAACCCCCCGGCACCCCGTTCCGAACCCCGACACCAAGGAGACCCCGTACATGGCAGTTGTTGGTACACCCGGCTATCGGAACGTGCGGAAAGGCGAGTCAGGTAGCTGCGGGGCGGTGAGGCCCGCCCGGGAGCATGTCGGCAGTCATTGCCCATCGTTCGTGGTTCAGCCACGCACCGTTGATGTGCTGGAAGCTCCGGGCCCGCCTCGCCTTCGCCCAACACCACACCGCTTTCCCGCCACCACCGATAGGAGATCCGTATTGCCCGAAGCACCAGCAGAGCCGTTCATGACGATCCGGCACACCATCACCGGCGAGATCACCACCACCGGCTACAACGCCGCCGCCCGGCGGATCCTGCTCCAGGCCGGCTTCGAAGAGACGCCAGGCTGCGCCTGCCGAGCGACGGAACCCGGTACGGAGCGGACGCACGGGCCTGCTCGGCCGCCAGCGAGCTGCTCGTCGTCTGCCATCCCGTGCACCTGGACCGAGCCCTCGGTCGGCCGGTGAGCGCCGACGGTACGCCCCGGTTGGCCCGGTCGCCGATGTCGGCACAGCCCGTGATCCGCTCCGAGCGCGGCCAGTCTCTCCAGCGCATCGCCAACCCCGCTCGCACCCACACCTGTTGAAGGGGCCTTGTATTGACCACACCCGGAACGCCTACCAGTCCAGCGCGCACCAAGGGCGGCGAACTACGGGCCAAGGTGGCCCGACTGCTGGCCGACCGGCCGGCGGACACGCTCACCATCGGGGACATGGCCAGGCAGCTGGGCCACTCCCACGGCGCCGTCCGCAACGCCGCCCTCACCCTGGTGCGACGCGGCGAGGCCGACCAAGGCGGAACCGGACAACCGGAGTTCCGCGCGAACGCGAAAACCGCCGCAGCCGCGCAGACCGCTGTCATCAGCCCACCGGGCACCCACTCTCCCCGCGCCCAGGCGGCCACGGCCCGCACGAGCATTCCCGCAGCAGCCGCACCCAGGCAGACCGGCCCGATCCGCCGCGCGGGGGGCCAGGTCTACCACCCCCGGGAGCTGGCCGATCTGCCCGACGTCGAGGCGTTGAATCGCTTGCGCGACGCCGACGTGCCGGTGCTGCTCTACGGCCCTCCGGGCACCGGCAAGACGAGTCTGGTCGAGGCGGCGTTCCCGGACCTGCTCACCGTCGCCGGTGACGGCGACACCACGGTCGGCGACTTGATCGGCGAGTACACACAGGACGACGCGGGAGCCTACGTCTTCCAGTACGGTCCGCTGGTCACCGCGATGACCGAGGGCCGCGCCCTGCTGATCGACGATGCCACCTTGATCTCACCGAAGGTCCTGGCTGCGCTGTATCCCGCGATGGATGGGCGCAGGCAGATCCAGGTCAAGGCCCACAAGGGCGAGACCATCAAGGCCGAGCCGGGCTTCTACGTGGTGGCGGGCCACAATCCCGGCGTCCACGGGGCGGTTTTGACGGAGGCGCTATCGAGCCGGTTCAGCGTGCAAATCCAGATCGGCACGGACTATGACCTCGCCCTGGCGCTGAGGATCGATGCCCGGGTGGTCCGGGTCGCCCGACACCTCGCCCACCAAGTCGAACTCGGCGAGCTGGGCTGGGCCCCCCAACTGCGAGAGCTGCTCAGCTACCAGAAGACCGAGGCCGTCCTCGGCACCAAAGCCGCACTCGCGAACCTGGTCGGCATCGCCCCTCTGGAGGATCGCGACGCCGTCGCCGCTGCCGTCATCAAGGCTGCCGGCGTCAAGGAGGTCCGCCCCCTCACCCTCGGCAAGCAGCTGTCCGCCTCGGCCGTCCAGCAGCCCGCGGGCAGCACCGGCTCCGCGCACCGGGGCCGCTCGCGATGAGCGCCCACCACCACGTCCAGTCCCCCGCCACCACGCCGGACGACGACGCCGACCTCGCGCGATGGGACGACGACGGCGCCCCGCCCGCGCAACCCCGTTCCTCCCCGGACGCGTGGCTGCGCGTGGGAGCCGAACTCGGCGATCGGCTGGTCGCCCTCTCCGGCCGCCAGGACCTCCTCGTCACCTGCCGCCCCGGCACGCGCAGCGGCGCACCGGCCGCGTTCTTCCCCACTCTGGGCGAGGTCGAGTTCGACGCCGCCCTGTTCGCCCCGCTCCAGCCCCACGAGATCCATCCGCGGATCGTGGGCGACGAGGAGCGGTATCCCGCCGCCTGGGGCGTGTTCGTCCACGAGGCCGCGCACGCGGCCCACTCCGTCTGGACGGAGCCTGCCGGAGCGAACCCCCGTGTCGTCGAGGCCGCGCTCCTGCTGGAGGAGAGCCGTGTCGAAGGCGCACACCTGATCACGCGGCCCACGGACCGCACGTACCTGCGCACCAGTGCCCGAACCCTGGTCATGCCCGACATCGCCCACCCCACCCTCCAGGGCATCGAGCACGCCGCCGCCATGGCGGCCTTGGTCCTCGGCCGCCGTGACGTCGGCATCCTGGACGCCGGCGAGACCCGGGCCGTCGCCGATCTGTGCGAGAAGGTGCTGGGCGCCGACCTGCTGGCCACACTCACCCGCATCTGGACCGCAGCCCACCAGTGTGCCGACCACGACGCCACGACCATGCTCGCGCACGCTCAGGACTGGTGCGACGCTCTGGACATCGCGGCCCCTGCCTTGCCCGTGCCGGAGAACCTCACCGATCTGTTGTCCGGCGCCGTGGGGGTCGTCATGGACAGCATGGCAGCCACCGACGCCGCCGACCTCGCGGCACAGGCCGCAGCGACCGACGCCGTGGCCGCTCAGTCCAAGGCGCAGGCTCAGGACCGCGCCCAGCGGGCCGACCAGCGACGCAAAGCCGCCGCCACCGCCAAGAGCGTCTTCAACGCCCGTGGCACCGTCACCCCCGGCGGCACACCGGCGCCCCGCAGCAACCCGGTCACCGGCACCCGCCGGGCCACCGCCGCCGAGCAGAGTGCCGCCTCGCGCCTGAGCCGTGCCCTGCGTGCCGCCGCCTATCGCGAGCGGACCGAGGAGCGGACCACCAGCCCCACCCCGCCCGGCCGCCTCAACATGCGCGCGGCCCTCGCCCGCGACGCTCAGCGCGCGGCCGGGTCGGTCCCCACTGCGGAACCGTTCACCCACACCCGCCGCCGGAACTCCCCCACCCCACCGCTGCGTGTGGGTATCGCCGTCGACGTCTCCGGCTCCATGCGTGCCGCCTGCGCGCCCGTCGCGTCCGCTGCCTGGATCGTGGCACGCGCAGCAGCCCTGACCGACCCCGACTCTCTTACCGCCACCATCGCCTACGACAGGCACCTGACCGCATTGACCCGACCCACCCACCGAGCACCAGAGCGCGTGACGACGTTCGATGCCAACGGCGGCCACCACAACCTCGGCGACGCCATCGACGCACTCGACCACGGCCTCGAACTCAGCCGCCCCGGCGCCGGCCGCCTCCTCGTGATCGTCACCGACGCCCGGTACGGCAGCGACGAAACCGCTCAAGCCGTCACCCGCGTCAAGCAGCTCACGACCGCCGGCTGCGCCGTACTCCAGCTCACCCTCACCGCGCAGTCCCACCACTTGCCTGGGACCACCTTGCTGCACCTTCCCCAGCCCTCCAGCGCTCCCGTCGCCATCGCCACGGCGGCCACAGACGCCATCCGCAGGACACGCTGAGACAACACAGAAGACAGAAAGCAGGAACAACCACGTGGCAGTCCGCAAGACCTGGACCGTTGTCCACAGCTGTGGAGACGAAAGAGAGCACGACCTTTCCGACCGTCCCGCCGACCGGCGCGCCGGATTCGCCCGCTGGCTCGGAGGGCGCGCCTGCACCGACTGTTGGAAGGCCGCCCGCGACTCCGACACCCAGTCCAAGGAAGCATGGCTCGCGGCCAAGCGCGCCGAGGAGCAGCAGGCCGCTTCCGAGTGGGCCGGGCAGTTCGGTATGCCGCCGCTCGAAGGCCCCGAGAGGGCCCTGGGCTGGGGTGAGCGTTCGCGCCATCAGCTCGTCACCACCGCGTACAGCACGCTGGTGAGCGAGGGCATCTGGGACGAGGCCGACTGGGCCGTGCTGGAGGACAAGATCCGCACCGTCACCCGTGTCGGTTGGTGGATCGACCAGCGCGATGCCCAGGGCTCTGACCTGCCCGAACTCCTGGATGCCGCTACGTCCGACGACATCGGAACGGAGAACCCGTTCCGGTAGGACGCGGGGGCTTATACCCCACGATCCCCGGTTACCGAAACCGGGGATTCTCCGGATCCTTGTTCTTTCCACCGCCTCCCCGCCCTCGTGGAAGGAACCCCGCTGTGTCCGTGTCCCGCCATCCGTATGCCCCTGGTGACATCGTCACCCCCGACCGGGACATCACCCACCAGCATTTCCGGCCCGGCGACCAGGTCGTCATCCTCAAGGGCACCTCCGGCAGCGAACTGTGGGGCGACGCCTACAAGGTCGTCACGCCCTCGTGGCACACCCCGACCGACGAGGACGGCTGGCGCCTGTACGACCCGGCGGGCGGCGAACGCTCCTACATCACCGCGCACCCGCGCTACCTGGTCCATCTCTCCAGCCGGTGCCCGGACTGTCTCATCTACCGGCAGGCGCTGCGCACTTACCTGGTCCCGCGCCGGGCCGATGCTGAAGGGGACGTCGACTGCGGCTGGTACTCGGTCACCGACCTCAACCAGGTGGTGCACGTCGCCGACGCCCGGGGCGGGAAGTGATGCCCGCGATCCCCGGGCCGGAGCGCATCGCGGCCCTGGCGCGTGCGGCGTCGCTCGCCGTCGAGACGGTCGGCGGAACCGGGTGGCATGTGCGTCTTGCCGAGTCCCTGCGTGATCTGGAGGCAACCTGGCAGGAGTCGGCCGAGATCTGCGCCTCTGTCGCCTGGCAGGCCCGCGCCGCCGGGAACAGTGCGCTGGCCCTGCTCCGCCCGGAGGACGTCACCGACCACGGCCCCGATGCGAACTTTCCGGTCTTCGGGCAGACGTACCGCCATCTTTACCTGACCGCGCTGCGCTACGACTTCCGCTGCCGCACCATCGAATCCCTGCTGAACCAGGTCCCGTTGAGCGTGCTGGACGCCGACCCGTACAGCTGGGCGCTGTACGCCTTCGCCCGCCTGGGGCAGTCACGGCCCGATGGGCTGAAGGTGATGGAGCGGGTTCTCGCCGCCGCCTCGGATCACCCCAAGACGCTGCACGTCCTGCTGCACGGGGTATGGCTGGGCGGCCGTCTGCCCGACCGGGCGCCCACGCTGCTCGCCCTCGTCGACCGGCTGCCGGACCAGGGCGCTGACGACGCGGTCGCGCAATTCCGCAAGGCGTCAGCGCATCGCGCCCAGGGCCAGTACCGGCTGGCCCACGCGGCGATCGACCGGGCCCTGGAACTCCTGCCGCCAGGAGAGCTGGCCGTGCACGCCGACTTCGTCCGCGAACACGCTCTGATCACCGCCGCGCACGACCTGGACCGACTCATCCATCACCGTTCGACCCCGACCCCATCATGATCATTCGTGTCCATCCGCGCGACATCACCCCCCACGAACCGCTTGCTGAAGCCCTCGGCCGTCCTGTCAGCGACCGAGAGGGCCTGACCGACCACACGGTGGTCGCCCACTGGCCGGGGCTGGACTACTACACCCCCCTGGACGAACAGCAGACCTGGACGTCCACCGACTGGGCCGAGCACCTGGACGACCCCACCCGGCAGCACGCATTCGCGGGCCGTCCGCACGGCGACCGCCGGGCCCTCTGGCATGCGGACGTGCGCCTCCACCCTGACGACCGCGACCTCACCGAGCCCGAGTGGTCCGAGATCGCCCACCGGATCGCCCGCACCGCAGGCATCCAACGGCCCGGAGAGGATAACGGCTGCCGCTGGATCGCCGTTCAAGCACAGCCCGGCCGGATCGACCTGCTCGCCAACCTCATCCGGCCCGACGGCACCTGGACCACGCAGCCGTTCCGGCTGCTGGCACTCCTGGCAGTCGAGAGCCGGCGCATCGAGGCCGAGCTGGGCCTCATCGCGCCCCGAACCGGCCCGGATCCGCAGCAGGCCGTCCAGCAGGCCCGGTTCGCTCAGCGCCCCACCCAGCAGACGGGCACTGCCGACGTCACCGCGCAACTCGCCGGGCTGCTGCGGCAACTCGCCGCCGAGCGCGTCGGGCCCCTGTCCATCGTGCGCGGCCTCGTCGAGCAGGCGGCCCACCAGCTCGACGACCTGCCGGGCGCCGACGGTCCCGGAAGTGCACACCGCCTGGAGCTGATCGCGAGACGGTTGTACGGCATCCAGCAGGATCTCGACGCCACGGCCGCCGGCCTGGCCACCGTCGCTCCGCCGACTCGCACGCACCCCACGCCTCCTGCGACGCGGGCGACCGCCGCGCCCGCATCGCCCGGCACCGAACTCGCCGACCGCCACCAGGCCCACCCCCACCCCATCGCGTGTGGCGGCGAACTTCCACCCGATGGAAACGAAGCGTCCGCCGTCTGCGCCTGCCCGCCTGCGCCCCGCGTCCCCGTTGCGCCCCCTTCCCTCGCGGCGGCCGGACGCCGGCGCTGAACCGCCCCCTTGTACGAGGAGAACATGCACGATCTGCCTGAACTGAGAGACCACCGCGATCTGGAGTCGTTCGCCACCGCGCTGGCTGACGAACTACCCGGCCAGTGGCGCAGTGGATACCACCGGCACGCGGAGTACGCCGACCAGTTCCCCCTCGCCGAAGACGTCTGGGACATGAACATGGTCTCCGGCGCCATCGCCGACATTGTCCTGGAGCACGACGCCGTGCTGACCCGCGAAGACGGCACCCGCCTGTACGTCATCGGCCGCCCGCGCCACAGTGACGAGTACCTCGTCGCCGCCATGGCACCGCCGGGATTCATCCCCGAAGCCTTTCGCGGCGTGCGGGAGCCGGACGGCATCGCCGTCCCCGACGCCCCCTTCCGCGCGGCGGACGACATCACGGTCGACCTGATGCCCCGCTACGACAAGGCGCTCGCCCAGGTCCAGCGCAACGCCGACCACCCTGCACCGTCCCCGCAGGCATCCGCACCTGCACCGGAACGCGTGGTGATGACGTGGTTTGGCGACGGGCTCCTGGCCGCGACGTCCGAAAGCCAGGAGTCCGCCACGGCCCTGCACACCAGCGGTTTCACCTGGGATCCGCGCGAGATGGCCTTCGTGCTGTCCGGCGACGACACCGCCCACCAGGCCCGCTGCGTGCGCGAGGCCGGAGCACGGCTCGCGTACCTCGACATCGGTGTCGTCATGCGTCATCCGTCGTCCCGGCCTGCACTGGAGACCACGAGTCCAGCAGCCCCGGCGCCGGTCAAGCCCTCCACCCGCACCCGGTGACCGTGGACCGCGAGGAGGAACCGCGGTTCTTCGTCCTGGAGTACGTCACCATCACCCGTGATCCGCGCACCCAGCTCGTGGTCGCGATCGGCGGCGACGAGCGCGCGGCGGGCATCCTGCAGACCACCGGCGGTTTCGTCTCCGCTCCCGGTCCGCGCGGCCCCTACCACCGGCAGCCGCATTCGCTGCCGGTCGACCAACAGCGCGCCGGCGCCACCGCGGCAGCCCACGCGCTTCTGCTGGCCGGAGTCAGCGTCCACCTCGACCCGTCGCTCAACACCCTCACCGCCCCCGGGGGAGACCGGCAGGCCGCGCAGCGCTACCTCGGCCAGCTCGCCGAACGGGCCCATGCGGCCGTCGATGACCGTGAGGTCGCCGCGGTGCTGACCGAGATCGCCGCCCCGCATCAGGGGCTGCTGCCACAGATGGTGCAGGCGCTGATCGGCACTTGGGCGACATGGACCCAACGCTCCGAAACCGCGGGTGAGGACCCGGCCCTGGCCGAGCAGCTGATGAACACCACCAGCAGCCTGTCCCGCCACTCCTGCCAGATCCGGCAGATCCGCGACCACGCCGCCCGTGCCCACCCCTCCGCACAGACCCCAGCCCCGCGCGCTCCCACAACCGCCCCGGCTCAGCCCACCGCACCGCTGACGAAACGTCTTGCCACGAGAGGAGTTTGACGTGGGAAACCGCGCCGACGACGAGGGGACCGACGTCGAGATCTACCGTCGGCCCCTGTCCGACACCGTCCACGCCGACACCCCGACCGGCGCCAGTGAGCCACTGCTTTCACTGCTCGATCAGCTCGGCCTGGAACGCAAGACCGTCACGACAGCCGGCCCGGTCTACGTCTGGCACGAGGTCCCCGACCATCTCGGTCCCGACGAGCAGAAACGACTCGCCACCCGCGCCATCCCCGCCCTGCTGATGGCCGGATACCTCGTCAATATCACTGACGACCTCTTCGACCCCGGCGCCTACCGCGAAGCCGTACACGAGATACGCACCCCCCGTACCTCGCCCACCATGGCCGCAGCAGCAGTCCCCAGCCCCGCTGCCCGTCCCGGCAAGCGCCGCACCGCATAGCCGTCGGCCCCGGCCCACCCGGCCGGGGCCGCCACCCCGCACACAGTCAGGAGTCTCCGTAACACCCCCGTCCCACACCCCTCCTTCGATCAAAGCCGGCCGCACGTCCCGCCTGGCCGTCTTCCTCTTCCGCCGCTACCTGCACGCCTGCGTCGTCCGGGACCGCGGCACCCCACTCGCCACCGGCCGGCCCGACGGTGCCCTGGATGAATCCCGACGCCTCGGCCACCGCCGCTGAACCGCCCTGCCCTGCGCTCCGGAGGACCATGCCCGACCCGACCCTCCCATCCGTACAACTGGCCAACGCCATCACCAGCCAGCTCGACCAGCTGCGCCGCCTCCTCGCCTTGGCCCCACCGCACGAGGCGGCCCACATCCTCGCAAGCGCCCTGGACTACGACACCGGCATCCTCGGCAAAGTCACCGAATTCATGGACACCGGATCACGCTTCGCGAAGATCCACTCCGAGCACGGCGTTCTGCCGCCCGAGGTATGGCTGGCCCTCGGTCGAGCCGCCCACGAACTCAACAGCGTGGGCGTCGACCTCCACGAGCACACCGACACGATCAAGCAAGTGGCCAAGCCCTCCGCCCCCTCCAGCAGCCCGGCCATGCCGCCTGCGGCTTCAGCCATGGTCATCCGGCGGCGCCGGTGAAGAAGAACCAGCAGTGGTCCGGCTGGGGCACCGGCGATCAGCAGGCCCAGCAGCACTACCTCGTCGAGCCGCGCTACCTCGCCGGCGGCGGAGACCTGCGCCACGTCACCGAGTTTCTGCGCGCCTCCGGCTGGCGGGACAAGTCCAAGTCCGGCGGCCCCCTCGTGTTCGACAGCCCCGACAAGTCCGTGCGCATCGGCTACGACCCGTTCACCCAGCCCGGCGGCTGGACGATCAGCGGAAAGCAGACCCGCCGCCACGAAGCGTGGCATGCCGCCTTCGGCCAGCACGTTCCCGTCGAGATCGTCGCCGGGGTCACCGACGCGCTGACCCGCCCACGCTCCGCTCACGCACCCAATGTGTGGGCCCCACTCGAAGCGCAGAGCTGGAAGATGGAGCAGGGGCAGCATGTCACCGCCCGCAGCCCGGATGGCGGTGCATTCGTCCGCTTCCACCAGTCCGCCCCCGGACAGGCTCACTGGTGGGCCGGCGCCCGCAACGAGCACGGCCGGGTGTGGGAGGCGACACTTACGCCGAACACTCCGATGCATCTCGTGCAGGCATTCAGCACGGCTCTCGCGGACCCGCAGCCGGTGATGCGGCCTCTCGGCAACGTCCCACCTTCACAGCGGATCCGCACCACCTCCGTGTCCGTGCTGCCCTCGCAGCTCAGCGCGTGGCAGCAGGCCCGGATCACCGCGGCCCGCGCCGCCACCTGGGCCCGCAACTCCTGGGCCACCAACGGCCACCGCCACCACACCACCGGCCCCTACGCGACAGTCGGCACCGCCCGGGCTCACCGCTGAACCGCCCCGCATCCACGAGGAGATCCATGCCCGCACCCACCGCGGACGCCATCCGCACCGCCACCGAAACCCTCTCCCAGCTCACCGAGCACCTGCGCGAGAACCCCGGCCTCGACGAGGCCCTC
The DNA here is from genome assembly GCF_040650675.1 of Streptomyces sp. NPDC048637. Taxonomy (NCBI): domain Bacteria; kingdom Bacillati; phylum Actinomycetota; class Actinomycetes; order Kitasatosporales; family Streptomycetaceae; genus Streptomyces; species Streptomyces sp. NPDC048637. The sequence goes on along the minus strand of NZ_JBEZHQ010000022.1, from coordinate 99,497 downwards.
GCGCTGATGGAACCGCTCCTCGATGAGTACACCGGCCTGCCCATGCAACTCGGCGACTCCCTGCGCGCCCTTGCCCGCGCCGTACTCGCTCACCCCGACATCCCGAACCGCACGGCCGTGCACACCCTGGTCGAGGACCTGCGCACTGCCGCGTGGGAGCAGACCGACCAGCACACCCTCCACTACACCCTCGACAACCTGCGCACCCTTGTCCGGAGTGTGACTTCCACCGAGGCGGGGGCCTAGCGGTGCCGGTAAGCGAAAGGTAACTCGCCGCGTTCGCCGACACACACGCCCTCCGCACACGCACGCGCCGCCCGCCGGCGGCAGCAACCGGCCACCTCCACGGCTCCAGAGCCGCCCACGAGCACGACAGCACCTCTGCGGCGCTGACCACCCACCCGCCGCCGCACACCCCACCACATGCAGCGGCGGGCAATCCCCCGAAGGATGCTCCTTGTCCCCGTCCCCCCACGAGATCCACCAGCAGCGCCTGGAGCAGCTGGCCGCCTTCATCCGTGAAAGCGACCAGGTCCTGGCCGACTGGGACGCCTACTCCGATCAGCACACCGACCTCGACGGCTGGCCCCACGACGAGGACGCCTACGCGCAGCGCGCCGGGGCTCGCGACATCGACGCCTGGAAGGCGTTCAACCGAATCCGCCACACCGCCAAGGCACTTGTCGCCACCGCCGAGGCACAGCTGCAGCGTCTCCCGGCCCAAGCCATTCAGTCACGGTGGGTCTGGCAGCTCGGCGTCCTCGACACCACGCTCGACCGCCTCATCGCCCTTCAGAACGAATGGCTCACCACCCGCGACAGCCTGCACCCTTCTGCCCGACCGGGAACCGAGCTCTACGACAACGCACGGGCCAGGCGCAATGCCCAAGCCTGGCCGGAACTCAACGAGTGGGCGTCGGCCGGCGAAGCCCTCCTCGAAATCCACCGAGCCGCCGAGCAGGCACCCTCACCTCTGGCAAACCACACCTCCGGTGCGCATCCCCGCACCACCGACGTCGGCCAGCCACGACACCGCGGTGCGCAGGTGAGCATGCCCGAGAACATCGATGTCGATCTGATCGCCCCGCGCTACCTGGCAGGTGCCGGTGATCCCGCGTAGATCACCGCCCCACTGCACCGTGCCTGCGGCTGGAGCGTGAAACATGATCCACTGATGCCGCGCGTGATACTCACCGGCCCCGGCAAGAAGGCCCTGCTGCGCCTGGAGCCTGATCCCGACGGTCCGTGGTGGTCCCTCCAGCACGCCCCGGTCGGCGACCAGCGTGCCTGGTCGGTGAGCTTCGGCGCCCGCACTCCTGTTGAGATCATCGCCGGATTCACCGACGCTCTGACCGCCCCGGTAGCCGCTGCCCCGGCGCCCGCACCCGATCCCTATGGGCCCCTGCGCCAGGCGGGATGGCACGAAGGTCGCGACCACGACGGGCTGGCATCCCCCGACGGGCTCTCCCATGTCGAGCACTTCACCGACGGTGAGACCGACTGCTGGTTCGCGAAAACGGCGGTCAGTGAGGACCCCGAGAGCCTGATCTGGCGCGCGTACCTCAGTGGCGACACACCTGCACATCTGATCACCGCCTTCACCCGCGCTCTCGCCGATCCGGCCCCGCTGTTGCGAGACGCCTATCCACTCCGCGTCCCCCTCAACGTCCGCCGACAGGCCCAGGTGACCATGACGCAACGCCCCGCCACCGAGGTCGAATTCGCCCTGGAGCGCCGCGTCACCGCTCTCGCCAATCAAAAGAAGCAATCAGCACCCGCCCCCGTGCCGCCGAAGTCACCGCGGCCCCGGCGCACCCGCTGACGCCGCCCCACCCCCGACACCACCCCCTGGAAACAACCCACTTGCCCACCCCCTCACCGACATCGAACGACGGCTACGACATAGCCTTCAAGGCCCTCCTCGGCGTTCTCGCCGTCGCCGTCCCCCTTTCCAACCTCGCCTGGCTCAGCGGGAACACCACCGCGTGGCTGACAGACTCCGCCAGCGCAGCGCCCTACCAGCCAATCGGAGCGCTCCTCCATCCCGACCAGCTGTGGCCCGGCCTCGACCACACCGCGCTGCTGTTCGGCACCCGTATCGTCCCCATCGCCGTGCTGGTCGCCCTCGCCTCCGTCGGCGTCTTGTGGTGGTCGCGGCGCAAGAACACCTCCGGCGGAAAGAAGAAGCCCCTGCGCGGGCTGGCGCGCAAGAGGGACATCGAGCCCCTCCTTGCCAAGGCCATGACCGCCAAGGCCCGCTCCCTGCGACCGAGCCTGAAGGACGCCAAGCACATCCCTGCCCGTGACACCGGAGTCCTCCTCGGTGATCTGCAAGGCACCCGGCATGAGGTGCGGATGGGCTGGGAGGACGTCGCCGTGGCCATCATGGCCCCGCGCTCCGGCAAGACGACGTCGCTCGCGATCCCCTCGATCCTCAGCGCCCCCGGCCCCGTCTTGCTGACCTCGAACAAGGCCGGCGGCGACGCCTACACCGCCACCATCACCGCGCGGGCGGCGGTCGGCCGGGTCTGGTCGATGGACCCCCAGCAGATCGCCCACGCCGAGCGCACCATGTGGTGGAACCCCTTGGCGGACGCCAAGACCCTCGAGGGTGCCGGTCGCCTCGCCGGGCACTTCCTCGCCGCAAGCGTGGACGCCTCCCAGCAGGGTGACTTCTGGTCCAAGGCCGGATCCAACATCCTCTCGCAGCTGTTCCTCGCCGCCGCGCTCGACGACCGCCCGATCACCGACGTGATGGCCTGGCTGGCCTTCCCCGCGGACCGCACCCCGCTCGACATCCTGCGCGATCACGACCACGCCGCGGTCGCCGCGCAGCTCAAGGGCACCGTCGAAGGCCCGCCGGAAACCCGCGACGGCATCTACGAGACCGCCCGCCAGTACGCCGCCGCCCTGCTGAACACGGAGATCGCCGCCTGGGTCAGCCCGCAGGAGGGCATCGCAGAGTTCAAGCCGTCGGAGTTCGTGGACAGCACGGACACGCTCTACCTGCTCTCCAAGGACGGCGGTGGCGGTGCCAGCGCGCTGATCGCGGCGTGCGCGGACTCGGTCATGCGGGCCGCGACGGCCCGCGCTGAACGGGCCGGCGGACGGCTCGATCCGCCGATGCTCGCGATCCTCGACGAGGCCGCCAACGTGTGCAAGATCTCCGACTTGCCCGACCTGTACTCCCACCTGGGCAGCCGTGGCATCATCCCGATCACCATCCTGCAGTCCTACCGACAGGGTCAGAAAGTCTGGGGCGATGCCGGCATGGACGCGATGTGGTCGGCCTCCACCATCAAGGTCGTGGGCCCCGGCATCGACGACCCGGATTTCGCCGACAAGCTGTCCCGGATGATCGGCGACCACGACGTGGAAAGCACGTCCATCTCGCACTCCGAGTCCGGCAAGTCCACCAGCGTGTCCATGCGGCAGGAACGCATTCTGGCGGCCGACGCCATCCGCGCCCTGCCCAAGGGTAGTGCCCTGTGCTTCGCCACCGGAATGCGTGTCGCAGCACTCGACATGAAGCCCTGGTACCTGGAGCCCGAAGCGGACGAGATCTCCGCCGCCTCCGACCGTGCCTCGAAGGCCATCACCGATCGCGCCGTCGCCAAGACGACGCTGAGCCAGAGCGACTTCACAACGGCCGCGTAGTACGAAGCACCGGCATCCTCTCAAATCGATCCGCCCCGCCCCCGCCCGGCGTGACACCAGCAACGCCGCCCCTGCCCCGCCCGACAGCCGATCCTCCGCCGCCCGCCACTGAAACCGCCGCGGCCGGGACGACACACGCCGTCCCGGCCGCGGACCGCGGGACCGGGCAGATCGCCCGCACGCTCTCGCAAGCCCCCTGACAGGACACCTCATCGACACCTACGAACCCTACGAACTCGACGACATGACGCACGCCGCAGCGCTGGACGCCGCCCTCGCCGACATCCGCTCCCACCCCATCAGCCCCGGCCCCAGCGGATTCTTCACCGCCCTGCGCCACATCGACCTGCTCACCAACCTCGCCCTGCGCTTCGCCGGCGACGCCCACTTCCACCTCGACTCCGCCCACGAGACCGGCTCCCCCTGGCACCCGGTCGAAGCGCTCACCAACGCAGCCGTCCCCCTCAGCAGGGCGCAGTACCACTACGCCCAGGCCATGGTCCCGCTCGCCACGCTCAGCAAACCGAACCCCGACACCTCCACGGCCGCACGGCTGCACAACATCGAGCACCACAGCGCCCTGTACACCCACCTGCACGCCGCCGCGCAGTCCCTCGACGAAGCCCGCACCACGCTGCGCACGCCCACCCCGGCACCGCTTCCGTCCGCCTCTGCCCCGCCCCCAGTGGCGACATCGGAACAGACCGCTTCACACCGGGCCCGCTGAGCAGCCTCCACCCCACTCCCAACCACTCCTGGACCACCTTGTCTTTCCTGAACATCCCCGACGTGTTCATCGGCTCCACCGACGACGGGCACACCTTCGTCGTCCTCAACCGCCGTATCCGCGACGCCGACCGCATGCTGACCGATGCCGGATTCCTCGCCCGTCAGCACCTCGGCCGCAAGCTCTACCTGCTCCCACCGGGCCCGGCCCGGGACGCCCACGAGAGCGCCGGGGACGCCATGGACGGGCTTCTCACCCGCACCATCGACATTGTCGACCTCTCCTGGACAACGCGCTGGAACCCCGATACTCCCGAAGCCGACCCGGACCTCCACTTCCAGTTCGCCAACGGCACCGTGACGGCGACAGCCGAGACCACCACCGGGCGCTCACTCCTGGAACAGCACGGCTTCACCACCGTGGACGGATCCTCCTACCAGCCGCCGCCCACTCTGGAGCACGACGGCCTGCTCAGCGCCGTCACGGCCGCCGAAGCGCACGCCTACACCCACGGCCTCACCGTCCACGTCGGCCTCGGCATCCCCACCCCGATGGACATCCCGGCGGCACCCCGCCCTGCATCACTCGTGGCCCTCGGCCCGCCGCCCGGTCCGGCGACGCGTCGTCACCCGCGCTGATTCCCACACCCGCCGTCCATCTCAAGGGCAAGCCCTGGAGGCCCTGTTGACCACCGCCGTCGATCTCCACGAGCAGATCAACCACCTGCGCCACCTCGCCCACGACTTCAAGGTCCTCCACAACCAGGTCCGCACCCTCGCCGTCGTACCAGGCACGAGAGCCCTGCGGCAGCTCACCCCCCAGCAGGCGCCGCACAAGATCAGCCTCACCCAGTACGAAGCACTGCGCGAGCTGGCGAAGGGCGGGGCCACAATGCAGACACGAGACCTCCGCCCGCCCATCATCCTCACCCCCGACAACACCATCATCACCACAACCACGTTCGAGTCCCTGGACGAGCGCGGCCTGGTCCACCTCGACACCTCCGTACCGCTCTACCGAGGGCGGCCCATCACCGTGACCGCCGAGGGGCAGCGCGCGCTGGCTCAGTACCGGTCCCGCACCGATGCGACCGCGATGCGCACGGCCGCCGGACGAACACCCGCGACGACCGGCATGCCCACCGTTACGGCGAAGCGGGAGATACGCCGATGAGTACGTACACCCACGACGACCGGGTCATGGTCTCGCCTCGATACATGGCGGGCGCCGGCGACCGGGTCGCCGACGTGCTCGGCCCCCTGATCCACCTCTTCGGGTGGAAGCACGAGCACGATGCCGCCACCGGGTACACCACAGTCGTCAGCCCCGACGGGAGCCTGTTCGTCAGCTTCGCCCCGCTGCACCCGCTCGGCCGGTGGCTCACGGTGGCCCATCATGAGCCGTACTGGGAAGCCGTGTTCAGTCGGCAGGCGCCCCTGGAGGCGGTCGCCGCCGTCACCCAGGCGCTGCCCCAGGTGCTCGGCGATGCCCGTCACTCCGAGCGCATCCCGATCACGGACATGCCCCTGGACCAGCTCACCGAGCTGAACGGCTGGTCCGCCGAGGACAACGTCCTTACCTCGCCCGACCTGTACTGCCGGCTAGAGCACACGCCCGGCCAGGAGATCACTTGGCAAGTCGAGCACGTCTACTTCGAGGGCGCGCCGCTGGCCACCTTCACGCAGGACACCCCGGAGTGCCTCGTCCGCCAGTTCTTCTCCCACCTGACCGCGCCGATGGGGGTGGAGCGGGTCTTCGCCGACATCCCCCTCAGCACGCTGCAGGCAAACAGCGCCTTGATCACGCCGGTGCGCGGAGCCGCAGTGAATGCCCACATCCATCACGCCCTCGCCCAGCTCGATCGCCCCGGTCGGCCCGGCCGGCGTCGCTGACTTCCCCATCCGTCCGGAGCCATCCTGTCCGAGAAGACCGCCTCCCTTGAACCCGCCGAACAACTCCTCGTTCTGGCTGCCGACTTCACCCGTTTCAACGACGCTCACCAGCGGCACGCGCTCAACGGGCCCGCCCCCGCCACTCTGCTGAACACCCAGGCGGAATCTGCGCAGCACCTGGCCGGGTCCGCACTCGCCATCGTGGGCGCCCTCAATGCCCAGCCGATGTACCACAGCCCTGCGATCCACGCGGTGTACGCACGCGTGCGCCAACTCGCCCATCTCGCGTCCGACGCAGCCGACCGGCTCGTCGATGCCGTGGACCTCCTCGACCACACCCGGGCGCGGCTGCCCGTTGAGCTGGGCGACGGCTTCCTGGCGGTCGTGACCGAGCAGGAAGCCCGCCGGGGAGCAGGCCGGTGCTTCAGCCTCGTCGGGAGCCTCACAACCCTGGGCTCCTCGGACGCCGTGACGACCGCGGAACTCTTCGTTGCCGAACGCCGGCACCGGGGCTTCGTACCCGAGCACCAGCCGCCCGCCCTGTCCCACACCCAGGACACCACGCTGCGCGCGGTGGCACGCGGCGATGTCGCGATCACCGGCGGCAAGCCCTATCTGCGCCGCGAGGACCTCCGCGTCAGTATCAGCACCATCCGCGCCCTGGAGAGCCGCGGCCTGGTGATGCGCGAGGACTGCCCGGACTGGTTCCGGGACGAGCGGGTCCACCTCACCGCAGATGGGCGCCGCGGCCTCGCCGCCTCCTTCGCCCGGCCCCGCTCCACCGCACCCGCCGCGACGCGACCACCAGCCCGACCAGCCGTGACCGTGGCACGAGCCGCGGCTCGCTGACCTCAACTCCCGGAGTCCCAACGCCTTCCGACACCCCCACAGCACACGATCTCGCCCGGGCTCTCGCCGATCAGCTCTGCCCCGGCGCCGCACCCCGTGACGTGACCGTCGGCTTCGAAGCTCGCCGACAGGCCCCAGCCGAGTACCGCCACCGCGGCCGAGGCGGACCCGTCACGGTCTTCGCCCAGGCACTGCACGCCCAGCTTTTCGGCCTCCCCACCGACGACGAGCCGCTGCCCACCGCCCTGGACGCACTCGTACAGGCCACCCACACCGCGACCGCGCCCGAGCAACAGACCGCGATCCTGCGGCAGGTCGCCGACCAGCTGCGCAACGGTGCCGAGATCATCCAGCGCTACCAGGACCGGGCCCAGTGGGACCGGCTACCCGACGACGTCGCCGAGCGGCTCCGTGACGCCCACGACCAGGTCCAGCAGGTCGCCCAGACCCTCGACCTCGTCGCTCCCGCCTTCAGCAGCCCTCCGGCCGCCCCCGATCCGCCTGGCCCGCAGCCGCGACACGTCGCCGCCCCGCCCGCGCCCCCGACTCCACTCGCCAGGCGCCGCCGCTGACCTCCGGCGACAGCCCGCCGGGAAAGGCCCCGCCCTGACCACCGCCGATCCCCTCCACACCCTCCTCACCCAACCCCGCTGCTCTCTGGGCGTGTTCGTCCCGGCCGGCCTCCATCCGTTGGCCGCCGAGCGCCGTCACCTCGACCAGCTCGCTCAGGCAGGTGCCGACCTGTTCGAGGTCGGCCTGGCCACCGAGGACGCCGCCCTCGACGGTCCCGTCATCCAGGCCGCCTACCACCGCGCCCTGCGACGCGGAAACGCCCTCGATGCCGCAGTCCGCGCCGTCGAGCATGCCGCCCGCCTGCGGCCGACCGTCGTGATGACCTACTGGGAGCCCGTCCGCCGCCACGGGCCCGAGCACCTGGCCCGCCTGTTCGCCGATGCCGGTGCCGCCGGCGTGATGGTCGTCGACCTGCCCGCCCACCAGGCGGGCCGCTGGCACGACGCCGCACGGGACGCGGGCCTTCGCACCCCACGCCTCGTCCCGCGCACCATCCCCGACACCAGTCTCCCGGCTGCGGTCGCTGGCGCCTCCGGATGGCTCTACGCGCCCGCCAGCACGGCGCCTACCGGCTACCGCGGTCCGCTCGATGTCCCGGCGCTCGCCGACTTCACCCAGCGTCTTCGCGCCGTGAGCCCGCTGCCCGTGGTCTCGGGCGTGGGGATCTCGACCCCGGCCCTCGCTGCCCGCGTCGCCCCGGTGGTGGATGCCGTCGTCATCGGCACCCCCGTCGTGCGCGCCCAGACCACCGCCCCTGGACAAGCCCCCGCTCTGACTGCCGCGTTCGCCCGGGCCCTGCACACGCCCACCTCCACGGAGACCCGTGCCTGATCGCCCCGCCCCTGCTCAGATCCTCGACCGGATCACCACCGGCACCCTGGCACTGCACCGGACCCTGCGCACCGGCGCCACCGACGACGCGTACGCGCTGGCCGCGTGGATCACCGAGACCCAAGACCTCGCCGACACCGCCCTGTATTTGTTCCGCGCCCTCGCACAGCACACGCCCCACACCACGTCCGCGGAGCTGCTGCTCCTCGAACGGGTCGCGCATATCGCCAAGGCCGCCCAGGACGTGGGCGCCGAACTGGCCGCCGTCCTTGCTCGCGCCGTGGAGAACCGGCGCCGCCAAGCGGACGCCGTCTCAGAGCGGGTGGTCCTCGTCGGCCCGTCACCGCAGCAGTTCATCGAGTCGGCCACCGACCTCCTCGACCGCATCCCCGCCCTCTGCCGCGCCATACATCGTGACCGGCTGGTCCCGCCCAGCCCGCTGACGCACCAGCCGCATTGAGGGCCTGCCCCCGTTTCCCCACCTCCAGGACAGACCATTTCAGACCAGCCCCGATTCCGCGCCCTCTCCCTGGGCGCGGGAGTTCAGTCCAGCACCCTCCTCGCCCTTTCCGCCGAAGGGATTCTCCCGAAGGTCGACTACGCGATTTTCGCCGACACCGGCTGGGAACCCAAAGCCGTATATGCCCATCTCGACCGCCTGGAACAGGAGATAGCCAAGCCCGCCGGCATACCCGTTCTGCGCGTGTCGTCCGGGAACATTCGCAGCGATGCCCTGAACCCGGATCACCGATTCGCTTCCATGCCACTCCACATCCTGAACCAGGACGGGCGTCCGGGCATGACCCGCAGGCAGTGCACCGGCGAATACAAGGTGAAGCCGATCAAGAAGACCGTCCGTGAGCTACTCGGGCACCCCTACCCTTCGCGCATTCCCAAGGGGGTGTTCGTCGAGCAGTGGGTGGGAATCTCCACCGATGAGTTCCACAGGGCCAAGGACGCCGATGTGAAGTACATGCGCAATCGGCATCCGCTTCTGGACCTTGGCTGGAGCAGGGCGGACTGCATCCGCTATCTGACCTCGCGCCACGTGGCCGAAACACCGAAATCCAGCTGCCTAGGATGCCCGTTCCACGGAAATGCGCAGTGGAGGCACATCAGGGATACGTCGCCGTCCGAGTGGGCGGACGTCGTCGAATTCGACGCCGCCATCCGGCAGGGGAACGCCCGCGCCAACGCATCGGGAAACCGGCTACTCGGCGAGGCATTCCTGCACCGCTCCCGCGTCCCCCTCAGCCAGGCGCCGATCGACCACGTCACCGCCGCCGAACGGGCAGCCCTGCGCCTCAGCGAGGACGAGGCCGACGAGTTGGAGAACGGCGTCGTGGACGGCTGCTCGCCCTGGGCATGCCGCGGGGATGCGGACACGCCGGCGCAGGACGACTTCGGGCTGGCCGCTTGATACTCGACCTCTTCGCGGGGCCGGGCGGCTGGAGCAGAGCACTGGGCGTCATGGGCGCGCAGGACCTCGGCCTGGAATGGGACGAGTGGGCCTGCAAAACCCGCTCTGCCGCTGGGCAGTTGACGATCCGGACCGACGTGGCCCTGTATCCGACGTGGCCCTTCATCGGCCGGACGCGCGGGCTGATCGCGTCCCCGCCGTGCCAGGCATGGTCGATGGCCGGCAAACGCCTCGGGCTGATCGACCAGCCCCTGGTCCACCAGGCGGTCGCAGACCTCGCCTCCGGACAAGATTCCCGCGAACGTCTCCTGGCCGCCTGCCGGGACGAGCGCAGTTTGCTCGCCGCCGAACCCATGCGATACCTCCACGCCCTGAACGCGGCCGGTGAGCCCGAGTGGGTTGCCATGGAGGAAGTACCCGACGTGCTGCCGCTGTGGCGCCAGTACGCCGCCGTCCTGCGGGCCTGGGGGTTCTCCGTGTGGACCGGCATCCTCAACGCCGCCGACTACGGCGTTCCCCAGACGAGGAGGCGGGCGATCCTGCTCGCCTCCCGCGTCCGCACCGCCCAGCCGCCCCCTCCGACCCACGCCCAAATCGCTGAACCGGAGGGGCTGTTCGGGCCGGGCCGTGCCCGTTGGGTCAGCATGGCGCAGGCCCTGGGCTGGGGAGCCACCGACCGGCCCGTACCCACCGTCTGCGCCGGCGGCGGACCCGGCGGCGGCGCCGAGCCCTTCCCCTCCGGCTCCCGAAAGGCACTGTCCACCGCCCGCGACCGCGGCACCTGGACACCCCACCCAGACAACCGCCTTCGGCCCTCCGGCCGGGAAGGAGCCGAGCCTGCCGCCCGGCCCAGCGCCCAGACCGAACAGGCAGCGGAACGTCTCGTCTCGGTGCCTGGCTGGTCGTGGTCTTTGCGGAGCAACAACCAGGCCCACGCCACCGTCCGGCCCTTGTCCGAGCCCGCGGGAACGCTGTTCTTCGGGCACCGCTCGAACGAGTGCACCTGGGTCGCCGAGCCCACCGCCCCGCCTGCCCGGGACGTGGAATCACCGGCCGCCCCGGCGCCGATCCGGATCACCGCCCGCGAAGCCGGCGTCCTCCAGACCTTTCCCGCCGACTACCCCTGGGCCGGCAACAAAGGCCAGGTCTTCAGCCAGATCGGCAACGCCGTACCGCCCCGCCTCGCCGCCCACCTCCTCGCCCCCCACCTCGGCAAGACCTTCAGTCCCGACGACTTCACCCTGGCCGCCTGATGCCCCACCCCGCCGACCCGCACGAGGGCGACCTGGACGACCTGCCACCACCGCAACCCGTGCACTACGCCGAACAAGCCCTGCTCGGCGCCCTCCTACTCGAACCACACCGCCTGAAGACCATCAGCCTCCTGGAACCGCACCACTTCGGCGATCACACCCACGGCGTGCTCTTCACCGCAATGCGCACCGTCCCGGCCCCCGCCCCGAAGGACCACGCGAAGGACACCACCTGGCTCGACGCCGTACTGAACACGGCACGGCGCGAAGCGCCGGGGCTGACCGCCTCCTACCTGCACACCCTCATCCAAAGCTGCCCCCGGCCCCAGCACGCCACGGCATACGCAGGCATGATCCGCGCCGATCACGCCCGCCGCACCCTGCGCGAGCACGCCGACCGGCTGTGCCAGTCCGCCACCGACACCACCCTGCCGAACCCGGCCATCACTGTCCTCGCACAAACCGATGCCCTGAGCCGCTACCTCGACGAACTCGCCACGCACTACGCCGCGCACCCCGGCTCCCTGCCCCGTACTCCTGCCGCGCCGCCGCCACCGCGTGGGACCGGAGAAGAAGCCCTCGACGAGGAGCGTCTGCTGCTCGCCACCGCGACCGCCCACCCTGATGACCTCCACCTCATGCGATGGCTGCAACCCGAGGACTTCGCGCTCCCCCTGCACGGACAGCTCTACCGGTGCCTGACCGCCCTCGCCCGCCGCGGTGCCGCCGTTGATCCGGTGACGGTTCTGTGGGAGGCCCAGCACCAGCAGCTGCTCACCGCAAAAGTCGCACCCGCCGACCTAATAGCTCTGGTATCCGATCCGGTCGGCTCACCCGACTACTGGGGCGAGAGGATCTTGCGACGGGCCTTGCTCGGCCAGGCACACGCCGTTGGACTGCGGCTGGGCGTACTGACCAACGACCAGGCCAACACCGTCCATCAACTCATCACCGGAAGCCGCCGCGCGCTCGCCGGACTGTCCGCCATACGTGTCCGGTGGCAGCACGCCACCTCACCCGCACCGCAGAGCCGGCCCCCACGCACCGAGTCCGCCGCGGCGCCCCGGGCCGGTCCGCCGCGGACCACGGCTCCGCCGCCACCCACCGCACGCCTCACCCGCTGACCGCAAAGCCGCCGGTGGCCGGGCCCCTTGTTCCGGCCACCGGCAGAGAGAAGACCCCTTGGTGACACCGCTTCCCATCGACGCGCACGTCCGCCTCGACGCCCACCCCACGCATCGCAGCGCCGTGATCGCCACGCTGACCGGCACCCAGGCCCACATCCCCCACGTCGGCCTGGAGGCCGCCAACTGGAGTGTCCTGGCCAAGAACTCCTTGGTCCTCGCCCGCATCGACCACGACGAGCCCTACTGGGCCGCGAAAGCCGCCCGGGAGCTGATCGCCGAAGGAGTCACCGTCGAGATCATGCCCCGTCTCCGGGACGCCATCGACGGTGAGTGGGCACTGGCCACCGACTCAAAGCCGTGGAGCACCCTCGCGCAGCTCCGGGAGATCTTCGCCGAGGCCCAGGCGATCTTTGACGACATCCGTCACGGCCGTCTCCTCATTCACGCCCACGCCCTGGACGGCCGCACCACGGTCGCGGTCGGGACCTACCTCGACAGCGGCAAGAGCGTCCATCTCCACGGCGAGAACCGCCAGCGACAGGTGCAGCACAACTTCGACTCACCCGCCCAGGCGCTGGTCGCCTTCGAGCGGCTCCACGGCGACACCATGCGCCCCGGCCCCGCGCCGATGACCGACACCGAGCGCGAAACCTCCGAAGCCCGAACCTCCCTCGACACACCGCCCGCGGAACCTGAGCCGCCCCTCTCAGTACAGGAGAGCGTGCCCGCCTACGCCGCCGACCCCGGCGACCACGATGCCCTCCTGGACGCCTTCCTCGACGCGCACGGCGACTGGGAGAAGTGGAGGACTTTGTCCGATGAGACGACCCACGCCATCCACGAATCCCAGACCCTGCGCATCGAGCGCATCCACGACGCGCCCGCGCACGAGACCGCCTGGACCGTGGCCGCCTACGAAACCCCCGTATCCGACCGCCTATGGGTCCTCACGGCGACCGGCGCAACCCCTGACCTCGTGCTGGAGGAGCTGCTGGATCACCTGACCGACGGTGACGGCTGGGACGCCCCCTTGGGCGCCCCGGTGGACGAGAAAGCCGTCACCGCCGCCACACAGCCCCTCTCCGACGCCGGGTGGAAGCACACAGTGGACGGACGATGGATCCGCTGGACGTCCCCCGCCCGGGACGCTGGGGTCCAGTTCGATGCCTTCGCTGCCCAGCATCCGCAGCAGTCACTCGCCACCTGGACCGTCTGGGCCGGCCCCGGCCCAGACCGCCCCACCTAGATCCTCACCGCGTCCCCACACACCCCGAGTTCGCTGCTGGCCGGCCTCTCCGAAAACCTCGTGCACGGAGTCGGCACCCGCCACAAGCACCCCGCGGGCCACGAACACAAGACGCCCCTCGGCGCCGCCCCGCTGGCCACGCCAGCCGTCGTAGCCAGCCCCACTGCCAGCCGTTCACGCTGATTGCCCATACGCAGAGCCACGCAACATAGGCAGGGCCTATATCGACACCATTCCCCATGGCGAGGATATATATGCCAATCACTCGATAGGGTGAGCAAAAACGGATACGGGCACTCAGCCCCATCGGCCGATGCCAGATTTCCTCCTGCACGTCGGTGGTTCGTCACCGCCGTCCGCCTCATGCCGCCTCCAGCGGATCAGGAGCAGGTCGCGAGATGCCTAGGCACCAACACCGGTGCCGATGGGACAGATCCGTCCTCGGGCGTCGGCAGTCGGATCGTACGGAGCGGAGCGTGCCGCACTCCCGGGAGCGGCCTTGCGTCCCGCTGGCGCGGGGCTTCGGCTTTCGGGCGCGTGTTCACGCTCCCGAATGCGGAGCGTGCTGTTCCCCGGTTTTTCCGGGAGAGAGGCAACAGTTCCGTGGCCTACAAACGGCCTGATGGCGCGTACCCCTACATCGGCACCGACACCTGGGCGAGTCGCCTGGCGGAAGCCGTCGAGAACACTTGCAGTCAGCAGGGCGTGATCCCGCCCCCGCGTACGGCGATCACCGAGGGCCTCGCCGCCACTCTCGGTGACACCGAGATCAAGAAGATCGTGGCCACCGTGGGGGGCCAGAAAGTCCTGCGGCCCAACACGTGGCGGGCAGTGCAGGCCGGTAACGACACGGTGCTCCTGCTCATAGCCGATGTCCACGGTGCTGCCGTGGTGCCCTGGGACCTCAACGACCGCACGGTCAGCTCATGGACAGCGCCCAGCCCGGAGGCAACCGAGCGCGTCTCTGCCCTCATTGCCGCCGAAGCGGCACTGGAGAGTGCCGAGAAGCAGCAGCGGCTCGCCGAGAAGCAACGCGAAACCTGCCGTCGCGCCCCGGGCAGCGAGTCCTACCCGGCTCAGGCGCTCGCCGCGGCCGAGGAGAAGGTCGCCGCGGCAGCCCGGCAGGTGAAGGACGCCAGGCGTGACCGCGACGCCTTGCTGGCTGCTCTCGGACACCGGCGGCCCCGCCCCGTCGTACAGACGGTGGAGGACGACGGGGGCCGGTCCATGGCGGCCCTGACGCTTCCGCCGCAGTCTTACGAGGTGGCCGTCCACATCCAGCGCTACGCCGAGCAGTGCCTCCGCCGCGCGGGCAGAAAACGCGGCTACGACCTCGCCGAGTCCCTGGTCGCCTCCGGGCAGCTCTCCCGCGGTATGAGCGTGCTCCAGCAGTGGCAGATCACGACCACCGACGGCACCTTCTCCAAGGTGTGGCGGATGGCCGCGGTCACCGCCAACAACCGGTCTTTGGCGCGCCTCGACGTCTTCGGGCTCCGCCCGGAGCACCTGGTCACCGGCATGCCCCAGTCCCTGTGGCCCCTGCCGAAGGACAAGGCCGACCCCACCCTGCTACTGCTCTCGCAGCGCGATGTCCTCAACCGCGTATCGACCCGCCTCAACGAGGCCAGTGCCGCGGAGGAGACGGAACCCGATCACCCGGCACACCGCGCTGCCAAGATCGCCACCGTTCCAATGGAGATCGTCATCGGCTGCAGCAAGCCGGAGGCACTGGAGCATGTCCTGCGGGCCCTGAACGTCAACGACCACCTGCGCGGAATCCAGCCCTACGACGAAGACGCCCGGCTGATCGCCCTGTTCGCCACGCTCGTCGACGCTTATGCCAAGGAGGGCCAGCTCGGTGCTGTGCTCGCCGAGAGCTTCCCCACGGCGCGGGGGGCGGACCTGCTCGACCTGGACGGCGTGCGCGATGCCCTGACCGCCAACGGACCCCTCGATCCGCTGTCCGCGCTGCTGCCGTCGGAGGAAGCGGTCTCGCCCGTCACGTTGCGGGATGTCGCCATCCGTGCCATCACCGCGCTGGTCTTCCCGGAGACTCCCTTCGTCCCGCCCTCGCCGCCGGGCAAGCGCAGGGTCCGTGACACCGGCCCCTTCTGGCCGATTGTGCAGGGAGCCCTGCAGGAGCCGGCGCCGCGCCTTATCCGCACCAAGGCCGCGGAGGCTCGCACGAGGCTGTGGTCCGCGGCCGTCGCCCAGCTGTTCCTGCACCGGGCCAACATCCTCTCGGCCCACGGCCTGTTCGGGCTGCAAGAGACCAAGGAGGGGTCCAGGCAGGACCCGAGGTCGCTGAAGGACCTCTTCCTCGGGGCCGAGGCCGGCGATGCCACCGCGTGGGCCGCGCTCGTCCGCCGGATGGCGCCAAACCTGATGCACGCTCCTGAGCCGCTGATGACGCCGGGCCAGGGATCCGAGGCGGGAGCGAACCGCAAGGGCGCGCGCCGGACCCCGTCCAGCGTCCTGGCGTCCCTGACGCTGGCCTACACCGAGCCACCCCTGCACGTCAGCAGGGCGCTCCTCCTCGCCTTCGCGCGGGCGGTGCTGGAGCACCCTGACGCGACAGAGGCTCCCGAAAGCCCCGACGGGGGCCAGCCGGTCTTGTACGGGGAGCAGGACTGGAAGAGCGCGGAGCGCACTGCGATCGTGCCGGGAATGGTGCTCGTCCCGGACATCGACGGCCACCCCACCTCCCACGTCGCCGACAAGGCGTGGTTCGACAAGACCTTCCCCGTGGACCTGGGCCGCCCCGCACGGACCTCTGCTGCTGGAAATGCGGGTGGAGGACAGTCCTCTGCCGGGACCAGCGCTCCCGCCGACGCCAGCACCACCGCACGCGACGAGGTGCCGGAGGACCCGCGTGATCGGCTGGCACGGCTGCGCAGCGAGCTGCCGGCCCGTGTCGAGCTGGTCGAGGGCAGCTACCGGACCGCGGCCACCGCTGCCGAGGCCCTGCTCGCCGACTTCGAAGAGGCCCGCCGACTGCGCGTCGAGCTGGGCGAGGAGGCACTGACCGCCGACCTACGGATCGAGTGGATGGAAAAGCTCGCGAAGGCGCGTGACGCCGGCCAGAACAGCGTGTCCGCCCTCACCCAGGTGGAGCAGCTGATCCTGCAGCTCTAGGAACTCCGCACCGTTCAGCGCCCGGCCTCTGTTCCCAGTGGCCGGGCGCTGAACTGACGGTCAGCAGGACTCGCCGCATCCGACGCTGTGACTGAGCACGACAGTTGGCCACTGCGCGCTTCAGTTGGCCCGTCAAGTCGCTGAACGAGCGGCGTCGATGACGAGCAACGCGCCGGGCTGTACCTCGTCGGCATGTCGTCCGTGGAGTCGCCCGCCGCCGCCGGCATCAAGCCGCGGGCCGGGTCAGCCGGGGCGCAGCGGTATGGGCGCAGCATCGACGGCGGCCGGAGGAGCGGGCACGGCCCTGACCCGCGGCCCATACCTACTCGCCGTCTCCCTCCTCCGCCAGTACATCTTTGAGTCGCCGCTCCAGAGCGCTCTGTCGAGCCTGCTTCAACAGCTCGCCTTCCCGAGACAATCCCCGCTGTCGAGCCTGCTTCAACAGCGCGCCTTCGTAGGCCCCAGACAACCCGCGCGGCGCAAGCTGCTCTACCCCTAGGGCGAACCTCCGGAGGACGTCGGCGAGCGGGGCAAGCGAGGTGATTGCGTGGGTGAGTCCGAGGGATGTGAACTCCTCGGTCGAGAGTGGGAGAGGCAAGTCGTGACGGAGGATCGTCACACGGGGATTGGCCGCGTCCGGGGTGAACAGGACAGACGTCGTCCAGGACGATCCTGCCGAACCGGCACTGAATTCGCCCTCGCCAAAGTAGGCCACCCCGGAGATACGCCACCGGACGATGGCTGTGTACCACTCGCGCTCACCGATCCGGTACGCCCGGACCGTGTCCACGGAGCGGAGCGACGCTCTGGCCGAGACCCAGCCCTGACCCGGCATAACAGCAGTCTCCTGCCCGACCACACGGCCAAGCGTCGTGCACGGGAAGACCTCGCCCTGGCTACCGAGGAGATTCTCCGCCGCGACACCGATCTCCTGGCGCACCGTTGGCGAGCCGAGGATCTCGGTGGCAAGAGCCTCGTCCGTCTCGCCGGGCTTTGTGAACCGCTTGATCACCTCGTCGAACGTCGTGAGGTGAACGAACCGGTCGCCGAGGCCGGCGACATCTTGGTCCATCGGGGGCGCATACGTGCTGCCCTTCCCGAAGTCCCTGGTGTTGCCGCTGACGAAATAGACCGTCTCCTGTGGGTGCTCGCGCGCATACTCGACGGCCGTAAGCCAGATCAGGGCATCTCGCGTACCCATCTTCCCCTTCCCCTGCGACTTGCAGGGCGGAAGGATGTTCGCCTCGCGGTACAGGGCGTCGCGCATCGCGGTTGGGCTCGGCGTCAGGGTCTCCACGACCGTTTCGTAAGCCGCCTGCCAGTGCTTCCGGACGCGGTCGGCGTCGGCGTGCTCAACTTGCGTGTTCGGGTTCCACGGGGTGTGGCGCGCGAAATCCTTCAGCGCTGCATCCGCCGCAGCGTGGGCTTCCTGGTGCAAGATGACCCGCTGCGCGAGGAGTTCCTCCGCCACCATCCAAGGGATGGCGACGCGTTCGCCGACCGCTCGCAGAGCCCGCAGCAAGTCCGCGCTGCTGTCCCTGAGATTGAGGGCTCTGATGATGCACGCATCGAGAATGATCACGATCTGAACCTCTGCCTGATCCGGACTCGGATCACAGGGTCTCAGGCATCGCCCTCTCGGCGCACCGAACTTACGTCGGCGCTCGTGCGTCGGCTTCAGCCCTCCGTGTCGACCAGCGCGGCCGGGGCGGCGAGCAGGACGGGCCACGCCCTGGCCCGGACGTTGGACATCCGCGCCCGGTGACGGTCACGGATCCTTCGATACCCGCCTGCCGCAGGATGTCGACCACATCGGCAGGGCCGTACGCCACACCGAGCACCACATTGCCGAGCACCACCGGCCGCCCTCCCTCACTGGAAGGCGGAAGCACCTGAACAGGGCACCTTTCACCACGGCTCCGCTCCCCACCACACCACCTGCCGCTGCTCCGTCACCACGACCGCGGGCCGGACCAGTGAGGCGCGACGCACTCAACAGCGTGGCCCCGACCGGTCACCCGGCCGGGGCCACGTGTGTTCGCGGGGGACGTGAACACCCCCTCAACGGCGGGTGGGCGCTACAGCAACGGGTACACAAGGCCGTACTGTGGCCGACCGGCTCAGCTGGCGTCGGGTTCGAAGCCGAGGCTCGGCAAAGCACACCGCCCCAAGTCAGCTGCCCTCTCAGCCGCCGCATGGCTTCAACCTCCGCACCGTCCGTCACGCGCCGTCGGCACGGATCTCCCGGTCACGAAGGCCCAGTCCGCGTTCCTCTCCTCCTACGGCCTGCCCCGGGTTGACGCGGTCGCGGTCGGCACGGACAACGTCGACCACCTGCGCGAGCTGACCGAAGCCCTGTCGTACGAGGTCGACGAGAACGTGGTGAGGGAGTACCGGCAACTCCTCAAAGCCCGTCAGCCTGCCTGAAGCTCCTGCAGCAACTGCTCCGCCATCTTCCGCGCAGGGACCAGGCGGGGGTCCTCGGGATCAGAGTAGGGGCCGAGGATCTTCGCGGAGACGAACAGCGTCATCAGCTTGCCGTCCCGGCTCGCCAGATCGTTGCACCGCTCTCTGCGGACGCGGTCGGCCAGAGCCGGGACAGCAAGGGAGGCCCCCCACAGATTTGCCGCATCCAGACCGCGCGGGGCCATGCCCCAGTCCTCCCAGTCGAACACGCAGAACACCGGCGCCGTCACATTCGCCCAGTTGAGATCCGCATGGGCCGGACGCCAATCGGCCACCGCCGTATCGACGCCGGGAAAGACACCGTGGATCGTTCCCGTGACCAATTCCTGCGTGAGAGTCTCGGTATCCGGTGTCGCGATCCGGTTCGTGTGCTGCGTGGCGAGGGCCTCCAGCGAAGCATTCAGCGAAGCCCACCACTCCTCGGACAGATGCGGGTCCTGTGCCACCACGGCGCTCCCCACTGGTGCACCCGGCAGCAGTGCCGTCTCGTCCCCCCGCCACATCACCGGCTCCGCCTCGTCCCGCCATGCAACACCGGCGAGCCAGGCCGGCTTGGTGATCCCTCGCAGGGCCTCCGCGGACGCGGTGCCATCCCCGCCCTGAACCCCGAACCGGTCGAGCCCACGCCGCTCGATGCGCACCCACGTATCGCGGTCCGTACGCGCCCCCACAGACCGCCGCTTACGCACCACAGTCTCGCGATCGAGGCGCACCCCCAGCATTCGCTCCGCACGATCCAGTACGGCTTCCACAGGCTCTTTGCGCAGATCCACCGAACGCAGCGTCATACGCCAGAACGTACCAAGCCCCAGTTACAGCAGTCCGCCCTTCAGGCGTCGTAGGACTGCGTCAACAAGCTGTGTGTTGGCAGCCTCGGCCCGGCGGGTGGATTACCGCAGTCGCCCGGCGGGGGTTGCATCGGGGTGCGGCCCGGTAAGTACCGTCCTGCCTACAGGGGTTCGAGGTGTAAGGCGTGGCATGGCCCCTCTGCGCGTCGCCCTCGCGGCCCCACCCCCGCCTACCCCGGCGCCGCGTTCGCCGCCTCCTGCGCCGCGTCCAGCAGCTCGTCGACGCCCCAGACGCAGCGGTCCGGTACGGCGTGCGTCGGATCCTCACCTTCACCCTGATGATCCGCGACGGGACCCCCGCCGACGGGATCGAGTCGTACCTCCACGCCCGAGCCTGGCTGACCGACGCCGCACGCCTCCTCAACGTGGCCCGGATCCCTCGCCACCGACCTGGTCACGACCACGCTCACCAGCGGTGCAACAGTCCTGCGCGACGGCCGCACCCACGCCACCGCCAACCACCGCCCCCGTGGCGGCCCGGACGCTGACCGTGCCCTACTCCCGAGCCTGGCCGACGACCGAGCCGCACTGGCGCTCGGTGGAACGAGGGGCGGGTGAGCGGCCTCCGGCAGCTCACTCGCCCGTCACCTGTTCATGTCCGCAGCTCAACACGCAGAACTTGACAGGGGACGCACCTGGTCAGACGACACCACCCACGACATCCACGAGTCCCAGACCCTGCACATCGAGCGCATCCACGAAGCCCCCGCCCATGAGACCGCCTGGGTCGTCGCCGCGTACGAGACGCCCGTCTCGGACCGCATGTGGCATCTCACCGCGACTGGCGCAGCCCCTGCCCCCGTGCTGCAGGAGCTGCTGGACCACCTCGCCGACGGTGACAGATGGGACACAGCCGTCGGCGGCGACTTGGACGAGAAGTCCGTCACCGCCGCAACCAGGCCACTCGTTGAAGCCGGCTGGAAGCACCGCATCGACGGGCGCTGGATGCGCTGGACCAACCTGTCCGAGGACGCGGGGGTTCAATTCGACGCCTTCGCTGCTCAGAAGCCGAGCAGCCCCCTCGCTACCTGGACCATCTGGGCAGGCCCAAGTGTTGACCAGCCCACCTGGGCACTGCACGCCTCGCCACACGCGCCAGCTTCAATGATCGCCAGCCTGGCCACAGAACTTGCCCACGGCACCGGCACCCGATGCCCGCTGCCTCCCGGCGCGCGTCGGCAGCCGCCCCAGCGCACCACGACGCTTCCCGCCGCCGCGCCAACTGGCCCGCGACTCCCCGCTGGCCGACTCCGCTGACCGACGGACACAAGTGTGGCTCCGCGGACGGGGGATGCCGCGGAGCCACCCCCGCACCGTACCGTCCGTCAGGCCCTTTCGCAGGGCCTTGCGCCTCTACGTAGGCTGGCGGAACGTGTGGGACAAGCTGTTGGGACCTCTCCCAGGGGAGATAAGTCCCCAAGGCCCAGGACGATTTGTGTGGCGCCTTCGTCATCGGTTGGTCCCCCGGGGTAATGAGGACGGTCCTGACGCGCCCGGACGTGATCGCGTGGCTGTCGTTTGGAAGATCGTCTCAAGGTACGGCACCGCTCCCAGCAGGTTGAGCTGTCGTCGGCGCGCCCGAGCCGGGAGCGCTTCGTCCGCGTGCCCGCCGGCGCCGGGGATGGTTATCGACCTGGATCCGCCCCGGAGGTCGTGGCCGCCGCTGATGGTCTGCCTGCTTACGTGGGGAACTCACCGCACCAGTTGCGCCCCAGAAGGGTGGCGGGCAGGTACTCGGACTCAACCTCGATGAGGATGCCTGCGTCGTGGGCGAAGCAGGCGATGGCGAGCGGCGCGAGCGCGACGAGGCCCGGAATCGTGGCGGCTCGGTCCTCCACGCTCCAGTAATCCTTGTGCCACTGGAGGGCGGCGACGAGCGCACGGTTCAAGCCGACGTGGTCCTTGCGGACAATCCGGTGGAACATCTCCATCGGCGAGTACATCAGCTTGCCCACCGCCTCCGGGTCGGTGACGGCTTCCGGGGCCGTGCTGTCCACCGCGGCCACCAGCTTCTGGCCGAGGTCGGGGCCGCCGAGCCAGTAGGTCTGGAGGGTGTCGATCCAGGCGAACTGGAACTCGTCGAAGCGCGAACCATTCTCGCGCAGCAGGGACAGCGGCACCTGGCACAGGGCCGTGATCCTGTCCCGTTCCCGGCACACCACGGCCAGGTAGAAGGCGGTGAGCCAGGTGTTCGGGTGCACAAACCACTGCGGGCCGGTGGCCTGGAGTATCCGATCCTTGTGCGCAATGCGGCACTGAACTCGCGCCTCGGTCGTGGTCGCGGCAGCGAACACGGCGGAGCCGACCTGCATCGCGTTCACCCAGGCATCCCATGTGGGG
Organism: Streptomyces sp. NPDC048637; assembly: GCF_040650675.1. NCBI lineage: Bacteria > Bacillati > Actinomycetota > Actinomycetes > Kitasatosporales > Streptomycetaceae > Streptomyces > Streptomyces sp. NPDC048637. The sequence goes on along the minus strand of NZ_JBEZHQ010000022.1, from coordinate 77,133 downwards.
AAGATCGAGGCCCTCGGGTCCATCAGACAGTGCGCCTTGGCCAGGGTGAGCGTGGCGCCCAGGGCATCGCCCAGCCTGGTGGAGCGTGCCTCCAGTCCGTCGATCAGCTCCTGTGCGTTGTTTTGGAGCACGGCGAGGCCCTCTTCCGCGTTCCCCGTGGGAAAGGGGTGGCGGGGGAAGTTCGCGACCAACGCGTTTCTCCTTAGAAGATCTTGAAACGCTCGATGACTGCCCCAGCGTTGCTGACCGACAAGAACGGCCACAATCGATCCCAAGGCTGGCCTCGGGTTGATACGCCCCAGGTCGTCCAGTCAACGGGGAATGCCACCACGGCCACCTCGTTGTCACTGATCCGCGAACGGAGCCACAGCGACGGTCTTGGAGTGGTCCTCGATTCTTCCCGGTTCAGGTGTCGAACCCCAGCCAGAAACGATGCAGGTGCCGGATGGGAAGGTACTCGGATTCGACCTCGATCGGGATTCCGGCGTCGTAGGCGAGGCATGCCATGGCCAGTGGTCCCAGGGCGAGGTAGCCGACGATGTCGTCGGAGCGGTCTTCCCGGCTCCAGTACGCCTTATGGAGTTCGAGCGCCTCCGCGAGCGCTTGGTTGAAGCCCTCGTGATCCTTGCGCATGAACTGGTAGAAGAGGGATTGGTAGATACAAGATGCACTGGAAGGGGTCGCGGGGCGCGATCATCGCGATGCCCCTTCCAGTGCCAGGCGTCTCACGTGGGGAACTCCCCCAGCCAGCCGTGTTCAAGCAGGTACTTGGGCAGGTAACCGGATTCGACCTCGACCGGGAGCCCCCCATCGTAGGCCAGGCACGCCATGGCCAACGGCCCCAGAGCCAGGGTGCCGTCGATGTCGGCTTCCCGTTCCTCATTCAAGGTCCAGTACGCCTTGTGCAACTCCAGCGCCTCTACCAGGGCCGGACTGAAGCCCTCCTCGTGCTTGCGCACGAAGTGGTAGAAGAGATTGATCGGCGGATAGAGCACACCCTGCAGCAGGTCACGCGGAACGCTCCGCGCCACTTCGGGGTTCGACCCCTCAATCGCAGCGATGAGCTTGTCCACAAGGCCCGGACGCTGGAGCCAGTACGTCTGCAGGACATCCACCCAGTGATACATGAACTCTTCGTACTGGCCCTCCGGCGAACGCAGCCGCTCCAGCGGGATCTCGCACAACTGCGTCATCCGCTGCTGCTCACGGCAGACAACCGCCAGCCAGAACGCCGACAGCCAGTTCCCCGCATCGGCGAACGACTGCGGTCCGATTCTCGGAAGAGTCCGCATCTTCCCGTTGATACGGCACTCAACGGTCCCCTCGCTCGCACCGGTCACGGCGAACAACGCCGAGCCCAGTTGCATCGCGTTGACCGTGGCCTCCCACGTCTCCAGCTTCGCCGCTTCCGGGTCACCCACACAGTGGGCTTGCAGCGCCATGAGAGCAGTGCTGAACGCGAAGTCGATCGCGTCCGCGGACCTCTCCAGGCGGTCGACTCGACCGGCCACTTGTTCGCTGAGTCGCTCGGCGAACCGCTCGGCGTCGGGTCCCGGTACGCCATGGCGGGCAACGGTCACAGTCACGGAAGAGTCCCCTTGCTTATGTCGAACCGCCGGTACTGGAGACCAGTATAACTTCCGGTGTTTTTCTCACCCTTGACGACCACGTATTCTAGCTTGCCGTCCTCGAGTGCCTTTTCCAGGTCCGCCACGAGATCGAATTCTCCTCGCTTCGTCATGACCCGGAGTATGTCGAAGAAGTATTCCCTGCTTCCCTGGGAAACAGACCTTCTGCTGGGAGGGGGAAGGGTGCGCGTGCCGAGATCCGTACCAGGGCTGCTCTTGGCCTCGATGACGACAATGCGTCCGTCTTCATGCTTCCACACCTGGTCGAACTGGTCATTGCCGTTCTTCGGGCCGAGGAGATCCTGCTTTTCGAAGTCCGCGTAACGCTCGGCGATGAAGTGGTGCTCAGCTGCCGTCTCGCCGAATGCCTCAGTGGCGTCCCCCATTTCGGTGTGCGATTCCCTGTACGCACCCTTGGCCTCTCCCCATTCCGCAACCGATTCGATGGTGTCATGGGCTGCGTGGGCCTTTCCGGCCTCATCCTTCCAATCCTCGACAAGGTTGTCCCACTCCACGGCGAAGTGGCGCGTCTCCGCAGCCTCGTCGAGCACTTTGAGCCGAGCCGGACTCGTGACGTTGTCACGCCCCACAGGGATGTAGTCGTCGTCAAGGAAGTGGGGTTCGGGGGCCTCAGGAGCGTCCTTGGCACGGATCCACGGGCCGTTCTCCGACAGCTGGGTGAGCTGGGGCGGGGTGTACCCGCTCTCGTCCTTCAGTGACAGGCGCAGGCGGTGACCGTGCTTTTGGTAGTACTTCTCCAGATAGCCGGGCTCTTCGTTAGCACGGTAGACCTGGATTTCCTCAATCTGCTCCAGTGTGAGCCGCCCGCGCGGTCCGTAGGGATTCGGGCCATCCAGCATGAACTCGGGACGCGGCACGGGCTTGTGCGGGGCCGGGGTGCCGTCGGCCGGGTTGTCCCCGGCAGGCGTGGCCGAGTCGTCGCCAGCGCGTGTCGCCTCGCCGCCAGTGTTGTCCCCGATGCTCTCACGCGCGCGGGCAGCGTCATCGAGGGCATCCAGGCCCGACATCTCCGGGTGACCGGAGCCCGAGACTCCGTTATTGGCGGTGGAACCACGTGGGAGGCCGTTGTCGGCTGTCGAGCCGCCAGGGAGGTCGTGGCCACCGCCCGTGTGCGGGGTGTCCGTGGCCCGACCGCCGCCACCACCGGAGGGGTTGTTATCCAGGTTGTTGGTGGGCGTGTGGTTGCCCGCGGTGCCTCCCGGGGCGCCGTGGTCGCCGGCGCGGCCCGTGGGGGTGTTGTCGCCTGGTCTGGTGCTGCCGTGGCCTGCGTTGTCGCCGGCGCGGGCCGGGTCGGAGATTTCCGAGCCGACGCGTGTGATGTCGTCGCCGCGTCCGCCGACGCCGGCCGGGACCCGCTGTTCCTGGCGGGCCGGGGCTTGGATCCGTGGGTTGTCCGCGCCCGTGGCGTGTGGGGCGGTCTCCTCCTTGGGGGCGTCCTCGGCGCGCTGGAAGAGGCTGCCGTCCTCGTTGTAGAGGTCGCCTCTGCCGCTCATGTACTTGCCGGTGGCCGGGTCCTTCACCGTGTTCGGTGGGAGGTCAACCGTGCCTTCGGGCAGCTTGATTCTGCCGTCCGGGAGTTTGGTCGCCCCTTCCGGAATGGCGGCGCCGTCGGGCAGCTGGATCGTGCCGTCCGGCATCTTGGCGGCGCCCTCGGGCAGGCTGTAGGCGCCCTCGGAGATCTTCGGGATCTCGACGTGGCCGAGGCCCTTGAGGTGGGCCATCACGTCGCCGACCTTCGACAGGCCCGCGCCTGCGCCCTTGATGACGTAGGTCATCGGGTCGACGGCGCTGCCCACCTTGCTGACGACGGACAGGCCCTTGGCCAACGCGCCAGCCTTGCCCGCGCCCTGCACGGCGGCACCGCCACCGCGGGTGAAGACGGCGGTCACGATGTTGAAGGTGACCGCGCCGGCGGCCCGGGAGCCGTTCGATTCCCACTGGTCCCAGGCCACAAGGGCCTTGCCTGTATCCAGCACTGCGGTACGCGAGTCCCGCAGCCAGGAGGGGAGCATGTTCCCCGGCGCCATCCAGTAGGCGGCGTTCAAACCGGGCGTGGTGGTGATCGCCACTGCGGTGGAGAGCTTGGCCAGACCGAGCCACGCCTGGCCGGCGGCGTCCCCGCCGTGCCCGCCGAAAAGGGTGTACAGGCCGTCGATGGTGCCCCCCACGCCGTCGACGATGAAGCCCTTGCCGAAGTCGTAGGCGTGTTCCCACACCTGCCACCAGGGAACGGATTCCTCGACCGCATCGCCCCAGGGAAGGCTCTTGGATGCCTTGAGGGCCCCGGCGTCGTAGCCGTATCCCTTCTTGTGGGAGGCGTCGATCGTGTGGAGTGCCTTGCCGCCTACCAGCGCGACAATCTTGGCGTGGCAGTCGCGTTCGGCTTCTTGGAACGCGGCCCAGACCTCGGCGATCTTGTTGCGGCGGTTGAGGTTCTCGTCGGTCAGGTCGCCGTCTTCGCTCCAGTCGTCTTCGGCGGCCTCGTTGTCGCGAAAATCGGCGGCTTCCTGCTTGAGCTGCTTCAGCCGGTGGATCAGTGGCCTGATCTCACGGGCGTAGGTGCTCAGAGCCCCGGCGATGACATGCATGTCGTCACTCAGGTCGTGAGCCGTGCGCTCCACCGGTTTGGTGACGCCGAACAGCTGCTCCGCCTCGGGCGCCTTGTAGAAGGCAGCCAGTCCGCCGAAGGACTTGTGGACGTCCGAGCCAGCGGTTTGGACCTTGGAGCCGCCGCGGGACAGCGCCTTCGTCTTGGCTTCCAGAACGTCCAGATCACCGGTGAAGACCGGTACATCGGCCGGGTCGACCGGTCCGCCGCTCACTTCGTCTTCCCCCCGAAGTCCTTGAGAGCATCCAGCCGCACCCCGTGGGCGGCGTTCTGTGCGTTCTTGGCCGCCTCCAGATCGCCCTGGACGTACTCATTGGTGGCTTTGGCAGCCCCCAGAACGGCCGCTTGGCAGCGATCGGCCATTGCCTTCATGCGCGGCTTGCGCTTCGTTACGTACTCGACCAGCGCCGCGGCGACCGGCCCCGTCGCCTTATGCGGCAACAATTCGGGGGCCACTGGTCCCAACGGCTTGCCTGATGGCGTCATCGGCCCGCGCATCGGCGTCATGGCGCTCGTGCCCGGCACGGCCGTACCCGCGGCCTGTGCCGCTTCCTGTATGTCAGAGAGCAGTGTGTTGAGGACCTTCCCCAGATCTTCGGCATGCGTGCCAACGACCTTCAACTGGCCCTGCACTCCCTGCGGCTGGATGTCCCATGACGCCACGAACGCCCCCCTGCGTACACACTTCTTGCACCGCCGCCGCGACCCGCGCGGCGCCGTCCCTCACGGCCGGCAACCCGTCCGCGCACTCAGAAGGATTGCCTTATCTGTCGATGTGCTGAGGCAGGCTCAGCCGATGTTGTCGACCGCGGCCTTCGCGCGTGCGAGCGTCTGGTGCGCGGTGCCGTCGTTCTTCTCCAGCGTCGTCTTCAGCAGCTGGATGATGCTCCTGACCTCCTGCGAGGCGCGGTTCCAGCGCAGCTCCTTGCCGTGGTACTCCTCCGCGACACCATCCGCGGCGAAGTCCGACATCGCCGCCTTCACCTGCGCATCACGCGCCGCGATCACCTGCTCCAGTCGCGCAATCACCGCCTGGATGTTGCCTTGCGCCTCCGCGGACGCACCCGAGTCGTACGAACGACGGTCCATGCCAGCAGCCATCACAATCACTCCCCCTGAAGATCTGAGTTCATCTGTCGCAAGCGGGGCTGTCAGCGGCCCGAGAAGCGGGCCGCGTCGAAGTTCGCCGCCGACATCTGCGACCGGGCGTTGTCAGCCTGCTCCTGGTCGCCCGAGCCGAATGCCGTCTCCATGCCCGACTGTCCGCCCACAATCGCGGCCAGCGCACTGTTCAACGATGCCGTGATCTCGTCTGCGCGCGACTTGAACGAGTCGAACGCCGCCTTGCCCGACCCGTTGAACTTGCCCTCCAACGGCTGAGCGGCCTGCACAAGCTGACGGATCAACGTCCCCAGCTCCGTGCCAGACCCCTGCGACTTCGACCTCAGGGTCGAGAGCGTCTGCGCCCCCATGTCGAACTTCATCGGACTCCCCCCACCAGACTTGACGATCGTATGTACGGTCATGCCTATCAACTGCGAAGTCATTGGTGCAATCCGCAACTCCGATGCTATGCCCAAGGTCTGACAACGGCTCAAAACAGCCAGAAGCCCACCCTCCTGCCCATGCCTGCACCGTGATCGGTAGGGAGGTCCACGCGCAGGCCCAGCCGGTCCAGGTGCTCTCACTCGCCTTTCAGATGCCGCACCAGTCGCTCGAAGTCCTGCCAGCCCGACAGGTCCAACGGGTCCCCAGGAAACGGGTAGTACATCGCAGGGCGGGCCTTCGGGCCGAGGGGGACAGGCGGCTGGGCCAGCGGCGTGTGCCGGGCGCGGTCGCCGGGCATCTGGCGGACCTCCTCTGTGCCGAGCACGAAGGCGAGTGGGACACCGGGCCCCTCGAAGCGGGGCGGCACCGCCAGGTCCCGGCGGGCTTTACGGATCTGGACGAGCATCGACAAGAGGCGGTGGCGGGTGGCGAGCACCTCCGCGGCCCTGGGCAGGGAGTCCACCGGCGGCTCCTCGTCGGGGCCGTAGCCGAACATCAGCGTGACGTACTCCTCCACGCCCGCCTTCGTCCGGCTGACGCGCACCGTGGCCAGGCCCGGCCGCTCCGGGCTGCCGACGACCACGAACCAGGTCGGCTCCGGCGCCCTCTCATAGGCGAGGTCGGTCATCTGGCGCGGCGACCAGGGAAGGTTGGCGGGTTCCGCCGTTCCCCAACCGGCCGGGGGCTCACCGACCAGTTCGCGCCATATCGACTCCAGCGCGCCGCCAAGGACCAAACGCTCGTCCGCGGGATGGACCGTGCGGAACGTAATGGCCAGCTGCTGCTCACCGGTGTCCGTGACCTCCTGGAAGGAGGCGGCCACCGGGGTGCGGGGGTCGTCAGCGGTCGCGTCGGCCGCCGCTACGGGGGCGAACATGCCGTCCTGCCAGCGCAGGACGGCTCCGGACTGTCCGTCGTAGTAGCCGTCCCGCTCATCGCGCACGACCCAGCGTGAGGGCCAGTTGCTCAGGCTGGCGCGTACGGCCGGGGAGAGCGTGGTTCCTGCCGGGGTGACGACCTGGAGGCCCAGCTCTGCGCCGGCGGCTGTCTGGAACGCGTCCTGGAGCCAGGCCGTCATGGCGACCACCGGGCGGTCCTGGATGACGACGGCGACCTTGTCGGTGAGGACGTCGACCGCGGGCTGCGCGGCGGCGGGCGTGGGCGCCACGCTCACCCCGTCGGTCTTCACCACGGCCAGGGACTGCGCGGCTTCAGGCGGCCAGGCGGAGCCGTCGGCCAAAGCGGCCAGTCGTGCCGCGAAGGTGCCCGCGAGCCGCTCGGCTTCTTCCACACCGGTGGTCGCGCGGGCCTCTGTCCACCAGTACGGAAGCGGCGGCGGGGTGGCTCCGAGCAGCCGTTCGGCCTCGCCGGCGACCTGCACGAGCAGCGGTGCCTCGACGGAGACGAGCGGTCGGCCCTCCTCGTCGCACAGTCGCACGACGGCGCCCTCGCCCGCCGTGTCCACCAGCTTGTCGGGGCCCCCGGAGAGCAGGCCAGCGAGCATGGCCCACGGGTCGGGCATGCGCTGGGTGAGGGCAATGACGTCCTTGGTCATGGGGTCGTCCGGTCCTTCGTCGTTCGGGGCATGGATGCCGTATGTCTCGTGGTCCGCGTGGGCGGAAGAGCTCTCCTGTAGGTCACGCGGGGGAGTACACGGTTTGGATCAGGCGGTTGGGCTGTCCTCTGCGGATCAGGACGCCGCGGCCCGGTGGCTGCTGGGAGGCGTAGACGCCGGGGAAGAGCTGGCCTTCGCCGCGGTCGCCTGCCATGAGGAGTGCGGAGGATCCGGACTCGCGCAGGCCCTGGACGAGGGGTTCGTAGATGCCGCGTGAGGCGCCTGCGACGCGGCGCGTCAGGACGAAGTGCAGGCCGATGTCGACCGCGGAGGGGACGTAGGGGAGGAAGGGGGCCAGCGGTTCCTGGCCGGCGGTGGTCAGGACGTCGTAGTCGTCGACGAGCACCACGATCCGCGGGCCGCCGCCCCAGCTGCCGGGCACCAGGTCCTCAAGGCGCGCGCTGTCATCGGGCAGCCGCTTGTCCAATTCGGTGGCGATGCCGGCTGCGAGGCCCGCGCACAGCTTGGCGTTGTACGCGTATCCGCCGTTGAACTCTTCGGGGATCGCGCCGCGCAGACTGCGCCGCGGGTCCATGACGGCGAAGACCAGCTCGTCCTCGCTGAAACGCTCGACGAGGCCGCCGGCGATGGTCTTGAGGAGGTTCGTCTTGCCGCACTCGCTGTCGCCCATGATCAGCAGGTGCTGGTCATGCTGGAACAGGTCGAGCAGAGCGGGTTCGAGGGCCGTCTGGTCCAGGCCGATGGGCACCCGCTGGGGTTCGGCGACCGGGCCCGGCAGGAGGTGGGGCTCCAGGAGGTGCGGCAGCACCCGCACCGGCTGGGCCACCTCACCGCTCCAGGTGGCGCGGATCGTCCGGGCCGCACGCTCCAGAACCGCGCCCAGGTCCGCGGTATCGGCGAGTGAGTCCGTCCGAGGAAGCGCGACCTGCGCGAAGAGCTTGCCGGCGGTCAGGACGCGGCCGGGCTCGTCGGGCGAAAGAGTCACTGCCAGCTTGCTGTCAATGCTGGACTCGCTGGGATCGTTCAGCCGCAGCTCGACGCGGGTGCCGAAGTTCGACTGGACGGCGATGCGCACGTCGTTCCAGCGCAGCATGCCCGCCACGACGTGGATGCCGTAACCGCCGCCGCGTTGAAGGATGTCGGCGACGGCGTCCTCCAGCTCTTCGAAGTCGTCGCGCAGCGCCCCGAAGCCGTCGATGACGAGCACGATCTCGGCGGAGGCCAGCTGTGGCAGCCGGCCCGCCGCGTGCAGGTCGCGCAGCTGCTCGACGGAGTCGATGCCGTGCTCGCGGAAGAGGTCCTCCCTAGCCGCGAGCATGTGCCGTACCTCGTCGACGGTGCGCGCCACCCGCTCACGGTCGACGCGACCCGCGACACCCCCGACGTGAGGAAGGCCCGACACGGCCGCCAGGCCGCCGCCGACGAGGTCGAGGCCGTAGATGCCGACCTCCTGCGGGGTGTGGGTCAGCGCGAGTGAGAGGACGAGGGTCCGCAGAAGCGTGGTCTTGCCAGACTGCGGGCCGCCGATGACGGCGGCGTGGCCACCCGCCACCGTCAGGTCCAGGTACCAACGGCCCTGCCACTGCCTGGCCGGATCGTCGAGCAGACCGAGCGGTACCTCCAGTGGGCCGCGGCGCCCCGCGAGCTGCACACCGCGCGTGCCGACATCCAACGGTCCGGCGACCGCGTCCAGGGTGATCGCGTCGGGCAATGGGGGCAGCCAGATGCGGCGCACTGTACCGGCGGCGTTCGCCAGTTGCTCGACCATGACGCCCAGCTCGGTCGGCCCCATCTCGCGGCGCCGCACCGTCGGCTCCTGCGCGTCCGCATCCTCCTCAGAAAGGGTGTTGAAGGTGTCGTAGGGAAGGGCGAGGGGCCCGGTGTCCTCGTCGTTCTCGCGCTGTACGGGGCCGCGGTAGGCGCCCGAGACATAGCTCGCCTTGAAACGGTCGTAGTGGCTGGTGTCGACCTTGAGGTAGCCGAATCCCGGCAGCGGCGGCAGATGGAAAGCGTCCGCGGTGTCCAGAACCGTACGGGATTCGTCGGCGGAGAAAGTGCGCAGGCCGAGCCGGTACGAGAGGTAGGTGTCCAGGCCCTTGAGATGGCCGCCCTCGATCCGCTGGCTGGACAGCAGCAGGTGCACGCCGATCGAGCGGCCGATGCGGCCTATGGACAGAAACAGGTCGATGAAATCCGGCTTAGCGGTGAGCAGTTCACCGAACTCGTCGATGACGACGAACAGGTGCGGCAGCGCCTCCAGATCGGGCCGACGACTGGCGCGCAGCGCGGCATAGTCACCGATGTCGGCGACGTTGCCCGCGTCCTTGAGGACCTGCTGGCGGCGCTTGACCTCGCCGGCGAGCGAGGCGTGGACGCGCTCGACCAGGCCGGCCTGGTTCTCCAGGTTGGTGATGACGCCAGCGACGTGCGGCAGGTCGGCGAACGGCGCGAAGGTCGCACCACCCTTGTAGTCGACCAGGACCAGCGCGAGATCCTCAGGCGGGTGTGTGGCCACCAGGGCGAGAACAATGGTGCGCAGGAGCTCCGACTTCCCCGAGCCGGTGGCGCCGACACACAGACCGTGCGGGCCCATCCCGAGCTCCGAGGACTCCTTCAGATCCAACAGCACCGGCTCATGGGAGTCGTTGATGCCGATCGGTACGCGCAGGAAGGCACGTTCGCCGCGCGGCGCCCACAGGTGCGAGAGGTCGAGTTGCGCTACGTCGTCGACACCGAGCAGCTCGGCGAAGTCGACGGGCCCGGTCAGGGGGGCGTCGGTGAGCGATTCGGCGGACAGGCGCAGTGGCGCCAGCATCCGGGCCAGGCCCTCGGCGAACGGGATGCTGGCCTCGTCCACGGTGCCGTGGGCGCTGACCGGCTCCTGCTCGCGCAGGTCCTCGATGACCACCTCATCGCCATCGACGGTGATCCGGACACCGACATGCCCCGGCTCCTGGACGCGCTGCTCCAGTAGATGCAGGACGGTGACGCCCATCTCTCGCAGGCCGACCGCCTCGTCGGGACGCGGCAGGTCAACGGCGTCCTGGCCGTGTCCGTCGGCGACGACGAGCAGCCGGGACGTCATGGACAGGGCATCGTTGCCGGACAGCCCGCGGCGCACCTCGGCCGCATAGGAGGCTCGGCGCCGCAGTTCGGCGCCAAGCTGCCGGGCGAGCTGGAGGACGGAGGGGACGATACGGCGAGCGGCGACGGGGCCGTCGTACTGCTCGCCATCGAGCAGATGCGGCATCCACTTGGCCCACTCCCAGTCGGCGAGCCGGTCCCCGGGCACGGCGAGCGCCATCGCCACGTCGTCGGGGGCGTGCAGGGCGGCGGTGTGGACGAGCAAGGCGCGCGCGACGCGGAGGCAGTCCTCGCGGGGGCCGATGACGCTGACGTTGCCGACGCGGTCGAGCGGGACGGTGAGGGGGAGTTCGGTGCCGGTGCGGAAGCGGGCCATCAGCGCCGACGCCTCGTTGAGCATGAAGCGGTCGGGCGGGGTGAGGACCGACGAGCCCTGCTGAGCGATCTGCAAATCGCGTACGGGCATCTCGCCCGTGCCGACCCGTACCCGCAGGAAGTCACCGTCGACGCGGCGGCGCTCCCACAGGCGAGCCGGATCGCGCACGATGTCGTACAGGGCAGGCGGCGGCGGATTGAGGACGTCGGCATGCTCGCGCCTCTGGCGCTCCTCGGCGGAGAGCTCCTCGCGCAGATCCTCCAGGTACGCGAGATACGCCTCGCGCTGGGTGCGTCGGGTCCGCTGGGCCTTGCCACGCTGCGAGAAGACCAGCGCGACCGAGCCGATGACGGTGACGACGAGGATGATCGCGCCCAGCCCGGCGAACTGACTGTTGCGCACGACCGTCATCATCACCACGGACGACATGACACCCGCGACGGGCAGCAGCGACATCGCGATATTGCCCGCCTTCCCCTCGGGGAGGTTGGGCGGGGCCTCGATGATGCGTGCGGTGGAGGCGGCCGGGGGGCGGGTGGTCCTGGCCGGGCGGTGGATCAGTCGGGTACTCATCGTCGTCCGTCATTCACGATCGGGCTCGGCATCTGGTCAGTGACGCTGCTGGGAGAGGGAGAGCTGGAAGACGTCCGCGGCGAGGCGGGCGGCGGCTTCCCTAGTCGGGTGAGCCAGCAACTCGGTATGGACCGGGCCGCCGGCTGCCAAGTGCCGGTCATACGGCAGGACCTGGACGCTCGCCCCGGTGGACTTGATCTTCTGGACGGCCTCGTCGAGGTCGAGTCCTGAGTGGGGCACCAATTCGGTGAGCACGACGACCGTGCCGGCAATCACATGCCGGGGCAGCCCCTGCATCCACTGGAGCACCGAATACGTACTGCTGATGCCTTCTGGCGTAGCGGGCGCGGTCAGAACACGGCCGTGGGCAGCGGCGAGGGCGACCCGGCCGACTTCGGCGGGCAGCGTCTCGCAGTCGATGACCATCACACCGAAGTAGCGTCGCAGCGCCACCACAGCCCGCTCGTATGCCTGGCTGTCCAGCATCACGCCGATCTGGCCCTGGCTCGCGGGCAGCAGCCAGGCGTTGTTGGGGAGTTGGACGAGATAGCCGGTGACGTCGAGCAGTGACATGTTCGGTTTGACGATGTCCGCGATATCGCTGGTCGTCCAGCGACACGACTTGGCACCGAGCCGCAGCGGCAGCGAGCCGAGCGCCGGGTCGGCCTCTAGGAAGAGGACCGGGTCCTGCCGGTAGTGCGCGTACGTGGTGCCCAGCAGCGCGGCGACGGTCGACTTGCCGGATCCGCCCCGGATGGACGTGACGGCAATCTGCCGGCCGGTCGTCACAGGCTGCTGGAGCACCTGGGCAGTGCGGGTGATCTCGGCGACCTCGCGCGCGGCTGACGAGGAGAGCGTGCGGCGCAGGGCGCGTGCAGCACGGGCGGCGAAGGACTCGCCGTGCTGCGGCTTGCGGCGTACGGCGCTGGCCAGGCCCGCGTCCACGACGGGCCGGGAGCCGGGGACGTTGTGGGGTTGGGAGCCTGGGATGTACGCGGCCGGTGCCTGCCGATTCTGTTCCTGGTATGGGTAGCCGGCCTGCTGCGGCCCGCCGCCCTGATGGCCCGCCTGCTGCTCCTGCCCCGGGTACGGATAGCCGGCCTGCCGGGGCTCACCACCTCCATGGGCAACGTTCGGCGCCTGGGCGCTCGGCGCGGGGAGACCCGGCCCCGGAGCGGGAGCGCCGTACGCCTGCCCGGAGGGGCCCGGGGCACCGCCCCTCAGGTCGCGCAGCACATCACCCTGCCAGCCGTCTCCGTTCGGCATGCCTGTCCTCCTCCCCTACCTTGCCGCCCCGCCCGGAGCACCTGCACATCGACTCAGAACTGGTTGAGCAGCTGCCCGTACACACCGAACACACCGAAGGCGAACGGGAAAAGCCCCACCATGCCAACGGACTCGACCAGATCGCCCATGCGCCGCAGCCGTACCTGCACATGCTCGGGCACCTGCACCGCCAAAACGACCAGCGGCAGCACCGCAGCCACGCACAACACAGCCAGCGGCCCGGCGCCTCCCGCATGCTCCATCCACAACACCACCAGGCGCACGACGAGACAGGATGCGGCAGCGAAGAGCGCAACAACCTCGGCGACCAGCGGGAAAGCCCGCGCCCTCGACACAAGCACCACGACGACGAGCGAGGCCAGCGCCACGGTCCACACGGACGGTTCCTCGGCCAGGGTGAGCAGCCAGCCGGCCGAGGCTGCCGAAACCGCAGTGACAGTCGTCGACAGGGCAAGGCCGCGGTGCGTCGCCGCCAGCGCCGTACCCACCTGGTGACGACTGACAGAAACACCGCCCGAGCGGCGGTCGTCAAGCGCGGTGAGCCCCGACGCCATCAGGGCCAGCCGCGGCAGCAGACCGAGCAGCACCAGAGAGAAGACAGCCATGACAGCGCCGAGCCGGGCCGGATCACCCTGAACAGCGGCAACCGCCTCCCACGCAACGGCGATCGTGGCGGTCGTCGCGGCGCCAACGAGCCCGCCCTTGCCCAGCGGCGAGAAATAACCAAGGAAGCCAAGCGTCAGGATCAGCGCGCCCGCGACGGCGGCGAGCCGCGCGGTGCCCGGCCAGCCGTACGCATCAGCGGCCGTCCACGCGGCGAGAACGCCAAGCCCACCGGAGGCGACCAGAAGCGCGGTCGCCAGACCCCGGTTTCCCCGCCCGACCTTGGCGACAAGCGCACCAGCCGCCAGGAGCACGAGCGTGACAGCTGACAGAGCACCGACCAGGGCGCCGAGCGCCAACTCACGGCGGGCGAGCAGTGCAGCGATCACCGCAAAGGCGACGGTCGCCACACCCGCGCTGGCCCGACGCGCGGCAGGACGCCATCGCCAAGCCCACAGGTCGAGGTCATCAGCCACCTGATCGGTGACGTCATGCACCACGGGAGCGGGCGGCGCAGAGTGCGTCCTGACAAGCCGGAGCACAGCGCCGTCGGCAACCCCGGCCGACGCCAGCGTGCTCTCATGCGGCAGAACGGAGCCATCGGACGTAATCAACTGCCGTGCCATCGGCCCCGACGCAGGCCGATCACCCAGCAACTGCAGAACATCCGGAATCAGCTGCCCAATCGGCGTGTCAGACAGCAGGACGATGTCCGCCCGGCGTCGCTCACCAACCAAAGTCACTCGGCTCAGTTGCGCCCGGGAAGTCGTTGCTCTACTCACCACTTACCGGAACCTATCATCGCGGCGTTGACGAACTCTCGGGCCAAACTGGACATGCCCTGCTGCTGACTTCCACGCGGCCCCGCGTCAGGCAACCCTTCTCCCATCACGGGGAGCTCGGCGCGTGTTTCCCGGGAATGCTGCAAAGCTGTCCGAATCTGATCTGTGGACTTCTAGGATTTCGCCGGCTTCGTCGGCTGCTCGTACTGCTGCACCTGGCGCTGCTGCTTCTCCTGCTCGGCCTTCTGCTGCGCCAGCGTGTGCTGAAGGAACGACCACCCCACACACCCCGCGCACAGGACGGCCGTGATAGCGATCCCCGCAAAGACCTTCCCGAGCCGCTCGTCCGCCGTACGCCGCCCCCGCTGCGCACCGAACAACAGGGCATCCCGCAATCTGCGTCGGCGTACCGCCACCGACTCCAGCAGCTGACTGTCGTAATCCCGCGCCATTTCGCCGTCCGTCGCCTCAGTCGCCCGTCGCCTCAGTCACTGTCGATGACCCATCGGTCATCGGCCTTCGGCGTAGGGGCGCCCCGCATCGTCCCGCTGCGCAGCATGCGTGGCGCGCCCGATGGTCTCGACCTGGATCAAGGCCATCAACTGGAACTGCAACTGCTCTGCCAGCGGCATTCGAACTCCCTCAGACGGTGCCTCTGCAACATAAAGCATGGGTGAGTTGGCAGCGCACCCCAGGGTCGTCAAGAGCTCAGGAGTGGATCAGCCCAATCGGAAGCCGCGTGGCGCCGCAACGCAACACCGCCCCTGCCTCCGGAGGGGGCGGAGGTGAGGGCCAGTGAGAGACGTATACGTGTTGGTACCCCTTCTAGGGGCGATGAGGACACCAGGCAGCGCGGCAGGGAGCTGAATGGCTCCGCCTGTTGGTACCCCTTCCAGGGGCGATGAGGACATCGGGCCAGGCACGCGGATCCATCCGCACCGCCTGTTGGTACCCCTCCCAGGGGCGATGAGGACGCTCGCGGCCTATGAGACGGGCGAGGATCTGCTCCTGTTGGTACCCCTCCCAGGGGCGATGAGGACCAAGCGGCGAGAGCACACGGTGTCCGTGCGCCTGAAGTTGGTACCCCTCCCAGGGCGATGAGGACCGCCCTCCCCGAGGGCCACGTCGTCCGCCACACCTGGTTGGTACCGCTCCCAGGGGCGATGAGGACGGCCGTGACTGCCGCCCCCCGCCCACTCCTCGTCGTGTTGGTACCCCTCCCAGGGGCGATGAGGACCCCAGTAGCCCCGCGTCCAGTCCCGCCGCTCGGTGTGTTGGTACCCCTCCCAGGGGCGATGAGGACAAGGTCGGCGCCCTGCTCGAACTGCCCGCCTGGGCCATGTTGGTACCCCTCCCAGGGGCGATGAGGACCGGATGACCGGCATGCACTCCGGGCAGGACCAAACGTTGGTACCCCTCCCAGGGGCGATGAGGACCCGTCCCGGCCTGGCCGGACGAACCCCCGTTCTGACGTTGGTACCCCTCTCAGGGGCGATGAGGACCGTCAGCCCAGGAGCGCTCGAGTTCAAGAGCGCCATGTTCCCCTCCGAAGGTCGATGGGGACTGCCTTCCTGGCGAGCGACGCGGGCGGCTATGGCCTGTTGGTACCCATCCGAGGGGCGATGAGGACGCGTCGATCGCGAGGCGGAGGGAGAGCACCACGCGTTGTTGGTACCCCTCCGAGACGCGATGAGGACCCGACCACACGGGGTGGCCGATGGCCGTCATCATCGCGTTGGTACCCCTCCGGGGTCGATGAGGACAGCCCCGCTCGCCTACATCCGCACGCGGAAGTACGGGTTGGTACCCCTCCGAGGGGGCGATGAGGGCGGGGATGCGGAGGTACACCGTCCCCGTCTCCGTCAGGTTGGTACCCCTCCAGGGGACGATGAGGACCGGCGCCCTTCTCCGCCTCCCCACGTCGACGGGGCGCGTTCATACCCATCTCAGGGACGACGAGGACCCGACGGCCGGCCCTTCCACCTGCCTCCCGTCCTGGTGTTGGTACCCCTCCGAGGGTCGATGAGGACCGGACACCTGCACCGCCCTCTACCTCCCCACCGACGCGTTGGTACCCCCCAAGGGGCGATGAGGACGGGCGTCCTGCGGCTCTGGTGGTACGAGGCGATGCTGTTACCCCTCCAAGGGGCGATGAGGACGCCAGTCGGCCGGCGGCCGCAGCGGCTCAGGTACGAGTTGGCACCCCTCCCAGGGGTGAGGAGGACGTCGCCGGCCGCCCACCTGGCTTCGTCCACTTTCAGCAGCAGCGTTTGTCGATGAGTTTCGGCAGCAGTTGGCATTCAGTGGGCTCGCGAATGTTCACGAGAAATGACGGCAACGCGTTGGAACGGGGCGCCCCACCGCTCGTTGCTGGCGTGTCCGTACGGGTGCTCGATGAAGTACACACGAGCGTGCTCAGTTCGCTGAGCCGGTTCATCAGCGTGTGGACGCCGGGACCTTTCGGGAGTAGCTGTGGTTCGTGAGGTCTGGCGGTACCCGGAGCCGCCCTGTCAGGGCGAGGAACGCGACGAATGCACCCATGGCGATCCAGCCAGGCCAGCCGAAGAGCCCCATGTGCAGGGGATCCAGCGTTATGTCCCGTGCGGCGAATTCCTTGACCATGCTCACGCTGACCGTGCTCACGAACGCATGGCCGATGACCGCGGGGACCACCGAGCCCGAGCGCAGTCGCAGCCAGGTAAAGATCGGCAGCGCGAGGGTACAGCTCACCAGCATCGCGGGCAGGGACACGTACCAGGGCTGTCCCGGATACTGCCCGCCCATCAGCAGTGTGGGCAGATGCCACAGCGCGAACGCGATGCCGGTAGCCAGATAGGCCACCCGCAGGCGCACGGGCGATCCGTCTTGTGCCAGGCGGGGAAACAGGTATCCCTGCCAGCCCAGTTCCTCGCCGAAGAACAGCGGCAGAGACATCAGCAGCTGCACCAGCATCCCCGTTGCCCATGTGCCGAGTTCGCTCCAGTGCACCTCACCCCAGGAGTAGACGCCGGCCGCATCACCAATGAAGAGAGCGATGACGGTAAGGCCGGCGGGGACAGCAATGCCCAGCGAACACGCCCGCACAGCGCGGCCCCAGGACGCCGGCCACCGCAGGGCGAGGACGTCGCGTAGACGACCGGCGCGCTCGACAAACCGGATCACAAGGATCGCGGCGAGAGCTGGTGCGAACATCGCCGCCGCGATGCACACCTGCTCCAGCCCACCGGTCTCCGCCCGACCGTCATCACGTCGGAATCCACCGGCCAGGAGCGGCGACATGGCCACCCACATGCCCACATAGGCCACGCCCAAAAACACCAACAGTCCGCGACGCCGAGGTAATGACGCCGGCACCCCCATGGAAGTTGTCATGGCACTGACGCTATGAGCACACACCAGGGGTAGAGAATGCGGCTGTCCCCACCCCCAGCCTGCAGGTGCCCCTACAGAACGAGCTCCATCCAGCACCACCAGGCAGCGGGACAACACCACTTACGCCCTACGCTCCGCCCAACGGACGGTCCGCTTCATCGGCGCAGCACCGCGCGATGCCGGATGTCGATGGACTCGACCATGTTCAGGAGAAATACGTCAGCGCATGGACGGCCCGCAAGAGTCAGCTGGCCGCGGCAGGCTCTTCGGCTCGGGCCCGGGTGCTGGCGAGGCGGTAGGAGTCGGTGCCGGTCTCGATGATCGTGCCGTTGAAGGTGAGGCGGTCGACGATGGCCGCGCAGAGGCGAGGATCGGTGAAGGTCTTGGTCCATCCGCCAAAGGACTCGTTGGAAGCGATCGCGACGCTGTTCTTCTCCTCACGCTCGGTCAGGACCTGGAAGAGGAGTTCGGCGCCTCGGCGGTCCAGTTCCATGTAGCCGAGCTCGTCGATGCAAAGGAGATCGACGCGGCCGTAGCGGGCGATGGTCTTGTTCAGCTGCTTCTCGTCGGCAGCCTCGACCAGCTCGTTCACCAGCTTCGTGGCGAGCGTGTAGCGGACGCGGTAGCCCTTCATCGCGGCCTCGGTGCCCAGGGCGATGAGCATGTGTGACTTGCCGGTGCCGGAGTCGCCGATCAGGCAGAGCGGCTGGCTCTTCTTGATCCATTCGCAGCTGGCGAGGGTGTGGACGGTGGCTGCGTCGATGTTCGGGTTGGCGTCGAAGTCAAAGGCCCGCAGAGACTTCTCCCGCGGGAAACCGGCTGCTTTGATCCGTCGTTCCGAACGACGTCGTGCTCGGTCGTCGCACTCGGTCATCAGCAGTTCGGCGAGGAAGCCGCGGTAGGTCATCTGGTCCTTGATCGCCCGGTCGGCGATCTCGTTGAACTCGTTGCGGATCGAGGGCAGCCGCAGCAGGCGGCAGGCGGTGTCGATCGCGGCGTCGGCGGCCTGCTCGGTCAAGCCTCGCTGGCGGGGCAGGGTCACTGTGCTTCTCCCTCACGGTGGTCGCTGCCGCTGGTGCGGCGGCGTCGGAGCAGTTGGTCATAGGGGGTCACCGATGGCAGAGGTCTGGTGTCCGGCGGCAGGTGTGCGAGCCGCCACTCGTGCAGGGACGTGACGGTGGCCGGCGTCTCCCCAGAAAGCGCCGGGATGGATGCGCCAATAGTCGGCTCGTCCTCCGTCTGGGCGGCCTTGCGGGCTTCCAGGGCAACGGCGTCGGCGGTCAGGGCGCCGGCCCGCAGCGCGGTGGCCAGGCCCGCGACCACATGCTCGTGGGCGAGGTGCCGGTTCAGCAGCAGGACTTCGATCAACGCCCGGGTGCCGTCCCGCTCGCCGTGGACCTTGCGGGCCTGGGCCCACCACGCGTCGTGGACCGGGGTGAAC
The DNA here is from genome assembly GCF_040650675.1 of Streptomyces sp. NPDC048637. Classification (NCBI taxonomy): domain Bacteria; kingdom Bacillati; phylum Actinomycetota; class Actinomycetes; order Kitasatosporales; family Streptomycetaceae; genus Streptomyces; species Streptomyces sp. NPDC048637. The sequence continues at coordinate 58,234 of NZ_JBEZHQ010000022.1, read as the reverse complement.
TTGCCTGCTGACCGGGCCTGTTCCAGGGCCGTGGCACCAGGGAAGGCGCCCGGCTTACGGATGAGGGCTTCGAGATAGTGGTCCAGGTCCAGGCGGCAGCTGCCCTTCGCAATTAGCCTCTCGTGGCGGGCCACCTCGACGTTCCTGTCGTAAACGACCAGGTGGGAGGCGTGCAGGACGGCGCGCACCCGCTTGCCGATCAGGCGGGTCGGGACCGAGTAGCGGTTGGTGCGGACGGCGATCTGGCTGTAGCGGTCGACTCGCGGCGTGAACAACCGACCTGTCTCGAACGGCTCCTCCGGCAGCGGCATCAGCAGCGGCTGCTCGATGGCGAAGTACTCGTCGACGGTTCGCGGCCGCGAACCGATCCTCCGGTGTCCGTCGTGCAGGTCCCACTGGTCGACCATCTCGTTCAGCTCGGCGAGGGAGTCGACTTCCGGGACCGGAGTGAAGTGATTGCGGCGGAAGTAGCCGATCATTCCTTCGACTCCGCCCTTTTCGTGGGCGCCTTCGATTCCGGGGCGGCAGTAGAAGCTCTCGATGTTGAAGTGCGAGCGGAAGGCGATCCACCGGTCGGTCTCCACCCGGGCCCGGTTCAGCCCCAGCACCTGGGCGACGGCTGACTTCAGGTTGTCGTAGCGGATCTTGCTTCGCGGGACACCGCCCAGCGTGCGAAGCGCGTGCACGTGTCCTTCGAAGAAGGCTTCCTGGCCGCAGGAGGCGAACACGCGGTGGACGGCTTTGCCCGAGTAGGACAGGCGGAGCGAGAACAAATAGCAGGTCACCAGCTCGCCTGCCAGGCGCACGGTCACGTCGCCGAAGTCGACCTCTGCCTCGTGGCCGGGCAGGTGGGTCTGCGGCACGAACGCTTCCCCAGGGGCTTTGCCCGAGGCGGCGAGGATCTCCGGCTTCCGGTCGGAGACGTAGCGCCGGACCATCTGGTAGGACACATCGGCGCCATGCTCCTCGATGAGCCGGTGGAAGATCCGCGTAATCGTGTGCCGCTGCTTTCGCGGCGCGTCGAGGTCCGTCCGCAGCATCTCGTCGATCACCTGCTTGTACGGATCCAGCGCAGTCGGCCGCGGCGGCAGCTTCTTCCGAGGCTCCGGCCAGACCGAGTCCACGGCCTTCTTGACCGTCCGCCACGACACGTTGTACTTACGCTCAAGCTCGCGCATCTTCATGCCGGCACGGTGATCACGCCGGATCGCCGCGTACAGCTCGACCTTGGACATCTGCGGCATGACCAGGACCTTTCACCAGGAGCACCCCGATGCTGCCCTGGCAAGTACCCCAGCGCTGTCAAAACTCGTGAACATCACCCGACCGTGGATCTGGGTGCCTCCCAAACCCGTGAACAACTGACGGCACTACTCGTGAATAGAGCCACCCACCGCTGCAGCATCGCGCGGTGTTGGTCCCCCCAGGGGCAATGAGGACCGTGGCGATATCGAGTTGGTCCACCGGGATATCCGCGTTGGTACCCCTCCCAAGGGCGATGAGGGCGGCCTCGACTTCGCTGGCAGCCACTGGTGCGCGTTGGTACCCCTCCCAGGGGTGATCAAGACGCGCCCCTACTCCATCGGTCTGCCCGGCACCATCTAGTTGGTACCCCTCGCAGGGGCAATGAGGACTCCAGGCGCCGTCCGCGCACTACCCGCAGGCCGTCTTGTTGGCACCCCTCGCCGGGGGCGATGAGGACGACGCGGATCGTCCATAGGCCATCTTCTCGTGTTGGTACCCCTTCGCAGGGGCGATGAGGACCCGCCGACAACTCGGTGTGGGGCGGCTACGTGCTGATGTTGGTACCCCTCTCAGGGGCTATGAGGACCGGATGGTGAGCCTTCTACGTCTGCTCCGACTGCTAGTTGGCACCCCTAGCAGGGGCGATGAGGACGATCGTCGGCACCGTCTACAAGATGACCGTCCAGACGTTGGCACCCCTCCAAGGGGCCATGAGGAGGATTCAGGCTCACCACCGCCCACCTCAACCACACCCCGTTGGTACCCCTCCGAGGGGCGATAAGGACCACGACCACCCGCGGCGTCAACGCCCGCACCACCAAGTTCGTAACCCTCCGAGGGGCGGTGAGACCCGAGTAGCAGTCCCCGGATCGACTGCTCGTACTCGCCGTTGGTACCCCTCCGAGGAACGATGAGGACGGAGCCGGGGCTTCGGCCGGACGGCGGTTGGGGTCGTGTGGTACCCCTCCAAGGGCGATGAGGACCTGGTCGTCCGCCTCAGCGGCCTGGCGCTCGTCGTTCTGTTGGTACCCCTCCCAGGGGCGATGACGACCCCGGTTGGCCGGGTGCCGCGGCCTACACGGCAGTGCTGTTGGTACCCCTCTCAGGGACGATGAGGACCGGTCACCGACGCCATCGCCGGGACGCTGGGTTGGAAGTTGGTACCCCTCCTAGGGCGATGAGGACGATCAACGCGTCCGTCCGCGAGGTCCAGACACCCGCGTTGGTACCCCTCCAGGGGCGATGAGGACCAGGGACGCACGGTCGGCCCCTGCCACTCGCTCGTCGAGTTGGTACCGCTCCCAAGGGCGATAGGGACGGCCGTAGCCGGCGGCTGGCGCAACGCCTGCGACAAGCTGTTGGTACCCCTCCGAGGGCCAATGAGGACCGACGCCTAGTGGTACCCCTCTCCCCCGTCCATCGTGTTGGTACCCCTCCGAGGGGCGATGAGGACGTACGTCGTCGACCACGAGGTCGCCGATCTCTCGTTGGTACCCCTCCCAGGGGCGACGAGGACCGGCACGACTGATGACCCGAGGATGCGCCGGCTTACGTTGGTACCCCTCCGAGGTGCGATGAGGACGCCGCTCGCTCGGTGTCGCCGAGTACGTCATCGTCGCTTTGGTACCCCTTCCAGGGGCAATGAGGAGCCGGCGTCCACACGCTCGAAGAGGTCCGGCGCTTCCGGTTGGTACCCCTCCGAGGGCGATGAGGACGCGGGGGTGGTCGCGGGTTCGATTCCCGTCCGTCCAGTTGATACCCCGCCGAGGGTCGATGAGGACGGGCCACGGTCGTGCACCTTGGCCCGGTAGCGCTGTTGGTACCCCTCCGAGCGGCGATGAGGACACGCTGCATGCACTGCGACGGCCGCGGCCAGCAACACCGTTGGTACCCCTCCCGGGGGCGATGAGGACGCTGCCCTGGCGCGACACCCTCACGGTGCACACGCTGTTGGTACCCCTCTCAGGGGCAATGAGAATCACCACCGCCACCGGACGCACAGCCTGGCTGCGCCTGTTGGTACCCCTCCCAGGGCGATGAGGACCTCAGCGAATCGGTGCGCGGCGCCTACAACTACGTGTTGGTACCCCTCCCAGGGGCGATGAGGACCTCAGCGCAGCGCGTCGCCGCCGGACTCCCGGACATGTTGGTACCCCTCCCAGGGGCGATGAGGACTGGCACGGTGCCTCGTACGTGAAGTCCACGCACAGGTTGGTACCCCTCCCAGGGGCAATGAGGACCCGCTGGCTCTCCCGCGGCGGCACCGGCGTACGCATATTGGTACCCCTTGCCAGGGGCGATGAGGACGCGACAAGCGGGCCGGGCAAACCGGTCGCTCCACCATGTTGGTACCCCTCCCAGGGGCGATAAGGGCGGGCTGCCGATTCATGGGATTCGGCGACAGCCTCACGTTGGTACCCCTCCCAGGGGCGATAAGGACCAGCGCACCCACACCGGGAAGAAGTCGACGCCCATGTTGGTACCCCTCCCAGGGGCGATGAGGACTCGCGGTCCTGCGTCGCTACGGCTGGTGCCAGTCCCTGTTGGTACCCCTCCCGGGGGCGATGAGGACGGCCTCCCGCGGCAACGTCCGCCTCGGCGTCACCCTGTTGGTACCCCTCCCCAGGGCGATGAGGACGACCGACACCACCAGGAGCACACCCGTGAAGACCGCGTTGGTACCCCTCCCAGGGGCGATGAGGACGCGAGTGTAATGGCCCCTTCTCATGCTCCGGCCCCACGTTGGTACCCCTCCCAGGGACAATGAGGACCTCCGGCATCGACGCGGTGGTCTACCTGACCTACCTGTTGGTACCCCTCCCAGGGCGATGAGGACCGCCGCCGGCATGGGCTACGCCTTCCCCTGCTCCGCGTTGGTACTCCCAGGGGCGATGAGGACGCCCTGGGTCTACCAGGCCGTCGACACCCTCAAGGCGTTGGTATCCCTCCGAGGTCCATGAGGATGCCCGCCGCAGACCCGTCGCAGTCCGTGGCCTCTCGGTTGGTGTCCCTCCGAGGGGCAATGAGGACACCCACACTCCTGCGGGCAGCCGACGATCCAGTTCAGGTTGGTACCCCTCCCAGGGGCGATGAGGACTACGCGGCCGTCGCGCTCCAGGCCGCCGACATGATGTTGGTACCCCTCCCAGGGGCGATGAGGACCATCAACGTCCGCGGCGGCGTGTGGGACCGCGCCGTGTTGGTACCCCTCCCAGGGGCGATGAGGACTTGCGGCGCACGTACACCCGCTCGGTGACGCTCAGGTTGGTACCCCTCCCAGGGGCGATGAGGACCCGAGCTCGCCGGGCAGCTCGGAATACCCCTCATCCCGTTGTTACCCCTCCCAGGGGCGATGAGGACCGCCGTGCTCAAGGCCGGCAACTGGTCGTTGTTCGTGTTGGTGCCCCTCCCAGGGGCGATGAGGACGGCGCGTGACCCGAGCCGAAGCCCAGGCCATCTGCTCGTTGGTACCCCTCCCAGGGGCGATGAGGACGAAGGTGCCGCCCTCGATCTTCACCTTCGACTTCTTGTTGGTACCCCTCCCAAGGGCGATGAGGACCCGATCTGGTCTCCCAGCTCCGCGGCTTCCTCGTGTTGGTACCCCTCCCAGGGGCAATGACGACAGGCGGTACTGATCGTCGACACCGACACCCGCAACCCGTTGGTACCCCTCCCAGGGGTGATGAGGACGCCCGGCCGGGGTGGAGGTGGACCGGGTGTTCGCGTTGGTATCACTCCGAGGGGCGACGAGGACGGCAGCACCGTCAGCTTGTGCTGCACGGGCACCCCGTGTTGGTACCCCTCCGAAAGGCGATGAGGACACTGGCTGTGGGGGGAGGCCCGCGCCGTGACCAACGGGTTGGTACCCCTCCGAGGGGCTATGAGGACTCGGACTGCGGCGGGGCCGCGCTGGGTGTACGTCAAGGTTGGTACCCCTCCCAGGGGCGATGAGGGCCTCTCAAGGTGCCGGCGATCACCTTCCAGTCCAGCCAGTTGGTACCCCTCCAGGGGCGACGAGAACTGTAGTGATCTGCGGCTCCCGACTGTCGCCGCTGATGTTGGCACCCCTCCGACGGGCGATGAGGAGCCGCCCTGCCGGTAGACCACCACGTGTTGCTGCCCCTGATACGGGGCGATGAATGGTGTGAGGTTTTCAAGTCGTCATGCGCTTCCGGACGTTTGCCCGACGCGGCTTCCGTAGACGCTATCCCACTCGATCGACAGCGCCCCAGTGCGCCCATTATGGATCCCTTTTGGCGCTCAACGATCACTTCTGATCGATTGTCAGTGGTCGCTGGTAGACCATCAACTCAGGTCACCCGTAAGGCATTTCAGTGTGATAGACATACCGCCTCGAACCGCACTATTTCGTAAATCTCGGACCGACATCGCCAGCCTGCGCGGGCACACGTGCGCCCGCTGACCAGCAGAAAGGAGGGAAGAAGCATGCGCCTACGCGTCACCATCAGCACCCGGGCCCGGGAGATCCCCTGGGACCAGGTCCAGGCACCCGGACGCAGCGTGTTCTACGAGGCCCTGGAACGCCAGGACCCCCAACTCGGCGCCACCATCCACGCCAACGGATGGGGTCCACACGGCATTGCACCGTTCGGCCACTCCGCGCCAACCTTCCCCACTACCAAGCGTCAAGAAGGCAAGTACGTCGTCGGCGGAACCGGCACCGTGGAGTTCGGCAGCCCAATCCCGGAGATCATCACCGCACTCGCGAAGGACTTCACCACCATCCCCATCCTGGACTGGGGCGGCACCGCGCTGAAGGTGGAGAAGACGACCATCGTCGACCCTCCTGCATTCGCCTCCGGCCGCGGGCGGTTCCGCACCATCAACCCCATCACCGTCAAGGCGGAAGCCACCCGTACCACCGAAGGCCGCGTCATCCGCGGAAAGCAACTCCTGCCCGGCGAGCCCGGTTTCGACGTGGCGTTGCAGCACAGCATCCGCCGCAAGTGCGAAACCTTCGGCCACGGCAGCGATGTCCAGCTCGAAGGAATCACCTGGATCGGACCGAAGCGGTCCTTCGCCGTCACCGGCCACGGCCACTGGGGCAAGAAGCTCGGCGCGCCCATCGAGGTAGAGGTCAGCGGGCCACCAGCTGCGCTTCAGGCGCTGTGGTCCACAGGTATCGGCGGATCAACCGCCTCGGGCTTCGGATGGGTGGCCGCATGACCACCACCACGTCCGACACCGACGGCCAGTACACCCTCCGCGACACCCCTCACCCCCTCGCCCGTATCGGTGCCCATGTCATCGCGTCCTTCGCCGACGTCGAGACCCCCGCAATGGTCACCAGCCCACTCTTCCAAGAAGTCATGAGCCGGCTCATGGACGCCGCTGTCACCGCAGCGCTGCTGCGCGACGGGCAGGCCGAGAACGGCTTCCTCCTCAAGTGCTCGCACAGCCTGTGGCCGAACAGCGACATGAACCACCCGGCCAACGCCAAGCGCGACGATGAGACCGTCACCGAGAAGGTCCGCGCCTGGCGCACGATGCCCCCATCAGACACGTGGCCTGACGCCGCCTGTGCCCTGTGCGGACATCAAGCCGTGGGCTTCTATGGCAAAGCGGACATGATGCTTGCGGCATCCGTGGACTACCGCAACACCACTCCCCGCGGACATGCCGGCACCGCCCTGTGCTGGCCGTGCATTTGCTGCTTCTACGCGGCCCCCTACGGCTGCTACCTCACCGGAGGGCGCACCGAGGCCCTCCATACCTGGGACAGCGACTTTCTCGCGGAAGCCGTTGACCTTCAGGTCTCCCGCAACGAGATGCTCATGATCACCGGGAAGAGGGCCAGTCGCACCAAGGTCGAGACCCTCGCCCTCCAGACGCTGCGCCGCTATGACCACGAAACCACGGCTGGTATCGAACTGGTCATCTTCAATAACAACAACAAGGGTCAGGCGCTGGACACTTACGCCGTCGACCAGCCCTTGGCGGAATGGCTGCGGAAGTCCTCCCGTAGGAACGCGCACCGGGATGGATTCCCCACTCTCGTCCGGGCTTTCACCACCCCCGAACCCGCCAGCAAGAGCGGCGGGAAGAAGGGCAACGCCACCACCACCTCCGGTGTGGAGAACCTCGCCTGGGCTTGCTTCCACCGCCCCTGGACCATCCCGCGGCGTCTGACCAGCTACATCGTGGGCCGCTCAACGGCTCTCGAGGGTCCGACACGCGAAGCGACCCCCGCGGTCAACCTCCTCACCACCTACCTGCACGAGGTACTCAAAATGAACGAAACGGACCTCCAGGAGATCCGCGACACCGCGGCCCGCATCGCCCTGCTGTTCACCGAAGACGACCCCGGCGGCAAGCTCACCGGCTTCTACACCCTCTTCCAGCGCGGCAACAGCGCCCGCCTGCGCGCCTGGCTACAGCGCCACGGCATCACCTGGATCCTCGACCGTCCCACCGACGAGTCCGAACTCGTCACCAGCCGCGGCTTCGAGATCCTCTTCAGCCCCGCCCCCGACTCCTACTCCTGGTACTACCGCGAATACCTCCTCGCCTGCACCATCTCCGCCCTCTTCCAACGCGGATGGCGCCCTCGCGACGCCGAGAAAGCCGCCCAAGACTTCGACCCCGACACCATCACCGCCAAGGACATCGCCGTCCTCGACGGCACCGAAGCCGACCCGGCCGCCGTATAGCCACCCCGGCCCCGCAGGCGCCTCTACCCGGTAAGCGGACACGCACGCCCGAGCACCACCGTGCGCGGCGCCCTCAACACCCAAGCCACCGGCATCAACCTGATCACGAAGGAGACCACCAAGTGACGTACCTCGCAGGCAAGATCGCGTTCGACATCAACGCCGGCGCCCCCAACAACGGCGAAGGCGAAGACCAAAAGGGCCGCGTCAAGCAAATGCGCGTTGGCCGCGACGTCTACCCCTATCTCGCACCCCAGGCCGTACGCCGCTGGCTGCGCGACAGCGTCCCCGCCTCCGAGCCCCGCTCCCGCGTCTTCCGCACCGGATCCGGACAAAAGCAGCAGGCATTCACCCAGGGCCGGCCCGACAAGTACCTGGACGACGACCTCTTCGGCTACATGGTCGCCCTCAAGGACAGCGAGCGGAAGAAGGACCCCGCCCTCCCCGAAACCTGCCAGCGCGACACCGTCCTCGCCACCGGCACCTTCGTCGCCGTCGTCCCCAACACCCCCACCATGGACTTCGGCACCATGACCCGCGGCTTCGACGCCGGCGATAACCCCGTCATCCACCAGCACGAGTTCTACACCGCCGTCTGCGCCGGCGACGTCCTCCTCGACCTGCCCCGCGTCGGTGTCTTCGAGACCGACGGCGGCGGCCTGAAGGTCGCCCTCGGCAAGACGGCCGCGCAGGAAGCCAAGGAAGCCGGCGCCACCGAGACCACCCTGCGCGGCACCGCCGCACTCGCCCTCCCCATCGAGGAGCGCCGCCGCCGCACTGCGCTCATCCTCCGCTCCCTCGCCACCATCCAGGGCGGCGCCAAGCACAACGCCCACTACGGCGACCGCACCCCCGCCTTCCTCGTCCTGGCCCCCATGAAGGGCGGCAACAACCCCTTCACCCGGCTGCTCCAGAACCAGCTCGGCAAGGTCACGTTCGCCACCACCACCCTCGAAGCCGAAATCACTGCCTGGGAAGACCAGCTCGATGGCCCCGTCCGCATCGGATGGGCCCCCGGCTTCCTCGCCGACCAGCGCGAGAAGGCCATCACCCACTTCGCCGGCAACGACCGCGTCACCATCGGCCACCCCCGCACCATCTTGACCACCCTCGCCGACGAGATCACCGACAAGCAGCACGACGACTGGTTCCAGGACGCCGAGTGACCGGCATCGAAGCCCTCGAAGCAACCATCACCGCGCCGGTCGCCTCCTTCCGCAATCCCCTCTACACCGGCGTACAGGTCACCCTCCCCTGCCCGCCGCCCTCCACCATCGGCGGCATGCTCGCAGCCGCTGCCGGCAGCTGGGACAAAATCCCCCACGACTTCCGGTTCGCCGCCGCCTTCCACGCCGAAGGGCGCGGCACCGACCTGGAGACCTACCACCCCCTGCCCACAGCCCGGAAACCCGGAAACTACGGACCCCAGAACCGCGAATTCCTCGCCTTCACCACCCTGACGATCTGGATCCTCGACAACCTCGACCAATGGGAACACCGCCTGCGCCGCCCCGTGTGGCCCATGCGCCTGGGCCGCTCCCAAGACCTCGCAGCCCTCACCACCCGCCGCACCACCCTCACCACCACCCCCGGTGAACAACACGGCGCCCTGATCACCGACCACCCGGCCGCCGGCGGAACCAGCCTGCGCGTGCCGACCGCGATCACCCTCGACCGAGGCCGCACCCTCTGGGGCTCCTACCGCTACGACCCCACCGGACACACCACCGCCACCGTCCCCAACAGCTACAGCACCCCCACCGGACAAGCCGTAGCCCTCCTGCCACCCACCCATCCGGCCACCGCCGAATCCGTCTGACGTGATGCAGCAAGGGTGGCGCCAGACACACCAACCCACGTGCCTGGCACCGCCCTTGCTGCCCAAGCCCCACGCCGCATGGAGCCTGATATGACAGACCTCCGCGACATCAACGCAAAGAGCGCCCGCGGAAACCGGCCCCCCGAACGACTCACCACGCATCTCGACCTCACCGAGAAAAGCGCGGCCCTCATCGAGCAGCGCACCGGCCGCATCGACGCCGCCCACACCGTCCTCCCCGACTTCTGGACCATCACGCGTCTGGCCTGCCTGTTCCACGACTGCGGCAAGATCAACTGCGAGTTCCAGCGCCAACTAGCCGAAAAGGGCTACTTCTGGGCTGAACGACACGAAGTGCTCTCCCTCGGGTACCTCCACCTCATCCCCGACTCCACCCACCGCACATGGGCCGCCGTCGGCATCGCCACCCACCACCGCGCCCTCACCGGAGAAAACGCACACAAGGCCACCCTCGCCACGCTCTACCAGGGCACCGACCTCACCGAATGGCGCGACCGCTTCGAACCCTTCTCCGCCGCTGTGGCCGAACAGCTCGCCCACTGGCTCCACGAAACCGCCACCCACCGCGGCTTGCCCACCAGCGCTCCCACCCCAGGCCGCAGCTATTGCGCCACCGCGCACACCGAATTCACGGCCTTCCTCGCCGCTTGGCGCCGTCGCACAAGCCCCGCCACCGGCCTTACCGCCGTCCTCCTTCAAGGCGCCGTCACCTACGCCGACCACCTCGCCTCAGCCCACGGCACCCTCAACATGGCCCAGCCCATGAACGCCGACTTCGCCCGCACCATCAGGGAAGCCTTCCCCCTCAAACCCCACCAGGAGCGCGCAGCGAAAACCTCCAACCACCTGGTCCTTCGCGCACGCACCGGCAGCGGAAAAACCGAAGCCTCCTGGCTCTGGTGCTGCCAGCAGGCAGCCCTCCTCCAAGCAGAAGGCCGTGGCATCCCCCGCGTCTTCTACACCCTGCCCTACCTCGCCAGCATCAACGCCATGACCACCCGCACCACCAAAAAGCTCGGCCGCGACGGGCTCGTCGGCCCCGACCACTCCCGCGCCGGCGACTACTGGCTCCAGCAGTTCTGCTGTCCCGACGACGACGAAACCACCCGCGTCCAAGCCGCCCGAGACGCCACCCACCGCAAAGCCGCCACCAAACTCTTCAAAGAAACCATCCGCATCACCACTCCCTACCAACTCCTGCGCGCCGCACTCGTCGGAGCCGCCTACTCCTCCCGGCTCATCGACGTAGCCAACTCCGTCTTCGTCTTCGACGAACTCCACGCCTACGACACCAAACGCCTCGGCTACATCCTCGCCATGATGCAAACCCTCGAAGAACTCGGCGGACGCATCGCCGTCCTGTCCGCCACCATGCCCGACGCCCTCACCACCCTCATCACCGACACCTTCACCGGCGACGTCACCTGCGACGACGACTCCGACAGCACCCAACAACCCCGCCACCGCATCGAAACCCGCAACCACCACATCACCGACCCCGCCGCCCTCACCGAAATCACCCACCGCATCCGCGCCGGCGAATCCGTCCTCGTCATCGCCAACAACGTCGCCCACGCCCAAGAGATCTACGACAACCTCACCGCCGCCCTCCCCGACCACGACGGAACTCTCCTGCACTCCCGCTACAAGCGCGGCCACCGCGGCACCGTCGAAAAAGCCATCACCGACCGTTACGGCACCGAGCAGACAAGGAACAAGACCCGCAAGGGCGGCTTCGTCGTCGCCACCCAAGTCGTCGAAGTCAGCCTCGACGTCGACTTCGACGTCCTCTTCACGGCCTGCGCCGACCTCGAAGCCCTCGCCCAACGCTTCGGCCGCATCAACCGCATCCGCGCCCGCGAAGCAGCACCCGTCATCATCCACACACCCCGCTTCAAGCAACGCCGCGGTCAACCCGGCCTCTACTGCGACGGCATCTACCCCCACGCCCCCGTATCCGAAGCCTGGACAATCCTCAACGAAAACGCAGGCAACGAAATCGACGAAAACGACATCACCCACTGGCTCAACCGCATCTACAACACCAACTGGGGCCACACATGGCGCCAAGAAGTCCTCCGCCACCGCGACGACTTCCACCGCGCCTTCCTCACCTTCAAACGCCCCTTCGACGCCCGCGACCAGCTCGAAGAACGATTCGACGAAATGTTTGACGGCCTCGAAGCAGTCATGGAAGACGACCTCAAGAAGTACAAGGAAGCCCTCCACCAGGACGTAGACGCCAACGGCAAACCAAGAATCTCCGGCCAGCTCCTCGCATCCGAATACCTCATCCCCCTCCCACACTGGGGAGCCGCGAAAGCCGCCTACAACACAGACCTCAAGGTCCACGTCATCCGGGGCGCATACAGCGACACCGACGGCCTCAAGGCAATCCACAACCCCGGCGGCGCTACCGGATACCAGCTCGACCAGCTCACATAGGCCCGGCCTCAGACCACAACTCCGCCGCATGAGACCATGAACTACAGCATCAACCGCTTGTAAGCGGACGTTACTTGAGAACTCCACACCTCTTATCGCCCCGTAGAGGGGCTACCGCCAAACGGAAGAACGTTGGCATCTCTCCGAGACTGCGAGAGCTCCCTCCCTGCACAGCCTTGCCCCGGCCCTCATCGCCCCTGCGAGGGGTATCAACGCGGCCTCCAGCACCCGCACGTGCCCGGCAGTCCAGCGTCCTCATCGCCCCTGCGAGGGATATCAACCAGTGCGCCCGGTAGCTCTCGCGCGACTCAGTACGGGTCCTCATCGCCCCTGCGCGGGTATCAACGAGCCGCCGCCACCGTGGCCGGCGCCGCTGTTGCTGGTCCTCATCGCCCATGCGAGGGGTATCAACCCTTATGGTCCGCATCCGGGACGGCGGGGGTGCGGCGGTCCTCATCGCCCTGCTGGGGTATCAACGTCAGGTAGCAGGTGACGAAGCTGGGGCGGTCGTTCGTCCTCATCGCCCCTGCGAGGGGCATCAACTCGGGGAGGTCCAGGCCCGCTGCGGCGTGGGTGAGGTCCTCATCGCCCCTGCGAGGGGTATCAACACGTGCATGTCCTCCCAAGAGCCGTACAGCGGCTGGTCCTCATCGCCCCTGCAAGGGGTATCAACCTGATGCTGCGCCGCTGAAGCGGGGTGGTTCGTGGTGGTCCTCATCGCCCCTGCGAGGGGTATCAACCCCACCGCCACGCCGTCCACCGGACAGCTGACGCCCGTGTCCTCATCGCCCCTATGAGGGGTATCAACTGTCGCTGACGACTTCACTCGCTCCGAACTCAATCGTCCTCATCGCCCCTGCGAGGGGTATCAACATCTCGTAGGCGTATGCCGCCCTGTACTTGTCAGGGTGTCCTCATCGCCCCTGCGAGGGGTATCAACATGTCAACGGCAACCGCGTCTGTACAGGCGGTGACGGTCCTCATCGCCCTGCGAGGGGTATCAACACGACGGCTGGGAGCTCACGGTCTACGTGGCGGACGTGTCCTCATCACCCCTGAGAGGGGCATCAACGCCGGGAGGGAGGGCGTACGGGACCTGATGGCTGCCGTCCTCATCGCCCCTCCGAGGGTTATCAACTGGCCCGCTGTGTCTGACCCAGATCGGACGCGTTCGCGTCCTCATCGCCCCTGCCAGGGGTATCAACGAGGGGGTGGTCTCGGAGTTTCCAAGGGTGCAGGTCGTCCTCATCGCCCCTGCGAGGGGTATCAACAGCACGCGCGGTGGGAGAGACCGCGCCACCACACCTGTACTCATCGCCCCTGGCAGGGGTACCAACAATACGGCCCACTGCACCAGTGCCGGGAGCGTTGCGGGGTCCTCATCGCCCCTGGCGGGGGTACCAACTAGATCGGCTCCCGGCCTTCGGTGACGCTGATGTCGCGTCCTGATCGCCCCTGCAAGGGGTATCAACGTGACGTAGGTAGTGCTGGTGGTGCTGGTCGTGGCCCGTCCTCATCGCCCCTGCGAGGAGTATCCCCTGCGAGGGGTATCAACCGTGGGGCCGAATCCGCACGGGACGGTTCACGGTGGTCCTCAAAGCCCTTGCGAGGGGTATCAACGCGGCGGGTCGGGTCTTGAGGGCGAGCGCGTGGCCGGTCTTCATCGCCCCTGTGAGGGGCATCAACAGAGCTGCTATGCATGCCGGCCGGACCATGAACTGGTCCTCATCGCCCCTACGAGTATCAAGCGGCATCTGCTATCGGCGGCAGCGTGGCGCTCGCCGGGTCCTCATCGCCCCTGCGAGAGGTATCAACGAGCCGCCACCACCGTGGCCGGCGCCGCTGTTGCTGGTCCTCATCGCCCCTGCGAGGGGTACCAACGACCGTCCGGATCCCCCACCGGTCGGTACGGCTCACGTCCTCATCGCCCCTGCGGGGGGGACCAACAGGACCTGTCTCCGACGTTGGAGGAGCTGCGCGTCGTGTCCTCATCGCCCCTGGGAGGGGTATCAACACGTGGACGGTGCAGCCCAGCGGCAGCCGGGCGTCCGCGCCCTTATCGCCCCTGAGAGAGGTACCAACTAGCCATGGACTACCTCAATGCCGTCGACCAGGAGCGTCCTCATCGCCCTTGGCGAGGGGTAACAACCTGATGGTGGTGCACAATGCCCCGGTGGCTGGTGGAGTCCTCATCGCCCATAGGCGGGGTATCAACGTATGGCTCACAGGGCGGTTCACTGCGCCAGCAGCCAGTCCTCATCGCCCCTGGAAGGGGTACCAACACGAAGCATGCGGCGCCGAGGATGTCGTCCCGCCACGTCTTCATCGTCCCTGGGAGGGGCCTCAACACGCCGACCTGCACCTTGGGTACGGCGGTGAGCAGCGTCCTCATTGCCACTGGGAGGGGTACCAACAGGCAGAGGTTCTTGGCCAATCCGCTGAGTGCGTCGAGTCCCCATCGCCCCTGGGAGGGGCATCAACTGATGGACGACCATGACCGTGCGGTGGCGACCAGCACGTCCTCATCGCCCCTGGGAGGAGTATCAGCGTGAGGGGGACATGGAGCAGGGAGAGGCCGTGGTCGAGTCCTCATCGTCCCTGGAAGGGGCACCGACCACCGAGCGTCCTGCTGTCGACATGGTGCCGGGCGTAGGATTCAGAACCTGCCGCATCACCCGGCCCGCCTCATCTGGTTACCGCGGGCGCCGCCCCCCTTCGCTCCGGACCCGATAGCCCCCACGCTGCACAAATCGTCCTCTCCCACGGCCGACTCGGGAACATAACAGCGGATCCCCGGTTACCGAAACCGGAGATCCGCCGCATCCTTAGAGGTCCACCGCCATTCCCTATCCGACACGTCGAGAGGCAGCACCACGACGACAGCTCATGACTGCACATCCGCCACGCGCGACCGCGCCGGCCGCTGGCCTGCTAGGCCGCGGCGTAGCTGAGGCGGAACAGGACCTGGGCCCGCTCCAAGTCCCGCTCCGTACGCAACTGCACCTCCAGGTCACCAGTGCCGTGGTGACCGAGCCCCGTCACGTCCCGGGTGAAGCCGGGAATGATGTCGACCTCCGTCGGGTCTGCCTTGAGGTAGACGAGGAGCTTGGTCTGCTGCGGCGGGCAGACACAGGCGAAGTTCCGAAGCCGCTGGTAGGCGGCGTACTGCTTGCGCTGGACACGGGTGATGCCGTCCGCGAGGCCGAGCAGGGTTTCGTCAACCGCCGCGGCCAGCTCAGCCAGGGCTCCGCCCTGCCTACGGGCAGGCGGCAGCCCGGCCACGCAGCGACGGGCCCTCGCGAGGGCAGGCATCTGCCCAGCAACGGAGGCCACGGTCTCAAGGCCGATGTGATCGGTACCGAAGAAGCGGTAGCGGACGAGGTCGATCAACCTGCGATGCTCACGCACAGCATGAACGTCGTAGCGGGTGAAGTCGCCGGCCACACAGATCAGCCTGGGTGCGCTCCACAGCACCTGGGACGCGGCCGTGACCCCGAGCCGGTCGCGGACCAAGTGCCGAAAGGCATCCTTGTGGTCCACCAGCCACGCCATGTAATACAGCCCCTGATGGATCACTCCCGCATCGGTGCCGCGCTTGAACTCCACGATGACGGGTGCGCCGTTCTCGTCGAGCCCCAGCGAATCGATCCGCCCACCGTGCACGGGCCCGGTGCTGTACTCGCTGGCCAGGAAACGCACGCCCAGCATCGTCTCCATGTGCGCCTCGACGAGGTCCTGCACATCCGCCTCGACCTCAGCAAGACGCGGCACGACCTCAGTCATACCGCCCGTCATGTCGAACAACTTCAGGCCCACCACGTTCCCTTCGCGATCTGAGTGCCAGAGGGGAACATAGCGAGCCTCGGGATTATTTCCCCGCCGAAGACTTCGCTTCTGACCTGCCATCAAGCAGGCGCCGGGCCTGAGCTGACCTACATACAACCTGCGCGTAAATCGCGGCTGTCGGAGAGACGCAGCGGCGACATCGGATCCCCGCGCATGTCCGGCTCGACCAGCGCCAGCAGGGTCGGCCGCAGCCACGGCCGACTCGGCGGCTTTCTTGCGCCCGCGCCGGGACGGCGGACCCGCACCAGCGGCACCTCGCCCGCCTCCAGATCGTCCACGCCCTTGCGGACCGTGGTCTCGCTACCCCGGCCGCCCGCGCGGCAACCCAGCGCGGCTGAGGCGCAGCGGCCATTGGTGAAGCCACCCAGGCTTGCGACGCAAGCCGCTCACCTGCGGAATTCAGCCAGGAGAGCGCTTTATTGCCAATCACAGGTAACCCAGGCACAGGGCTGCCGGGCTCCCACTACACATGAAGGCTGGGTGGACGCCGGCTGTCCTCGGAGCGAGGAGGGCCATAGTCGGGGGAGGTCTGGGCGATTTGCTGACGATCAACGTGGCGGTACTGCTCGCTGTCATCGTCATCCTGCGGCTGCGCCGCCGTACGGAGGCCAGAAGCCGGTTCGACGAGAAGCTGACCGTCGTCATCGTGCTAGCACTCGGGGTGCTCATCGCGCCGACAGCAGTAGGACAGGGCATCCTCGACTTCCTGACCCAGCTCGTGAACGGTCTCACGCGAGCCGGCCAGTGAGCGCCGCCGCGCACCTGGCCCGTTCTCAGCGCGCGAATTGCCAACAAAGCCGCCCGCGCCGCGAACAGGGAGCAGTAACCGGCGGGCGATCGCGCAACGCCCCGGGCTCACTCACGGCGAGCCCGCGCCGCACCACACAGCAAGTACCGAGCGCCTCACCCGGGGGAAGCATGGCCGCACCGGCACGACGACGCCGATCCACCCGTACCCACCGCCCCGCCACGAGGCCCCAGCGCCGCACTGTCCGGCGACGTAGGCGTGAGGCCGCAACCAGCCGCCTCGTCGCCGCCGCTATCGTCCTGGCAACTGTGATCGCCGCGATCCGCGAATACCCCGTCACCACAAGCGTCGTGGCCGCCCTCGCCTTCGCCGCGGCCATTCTCCTTCTCCTCATCCGCACCGGTCGCATCCAGCTGCCCACGCTACCTACCGCTGCCCGACCGGACTTCACCCACAGCATCGCCGCCTACCAGCACATGACCGGCACCCAGTTCGAGCACGCCATCGCCGACCTCGCCCGCCGCGACCCCTCCGTCCGCACCGCCACCGTCTCCGGCGGAGCCAACGACCGCGCCCTCGACGTCCTCCTCCACCTGACCGACGGCCGCCGCATCGCCGTCCAGTGCAAGCGCTACGCGCCATCGAACCGCGTCGGAGCACCCGTCATCTACGCTGTGAACGGCACCTACCGCGCCTACCACCGCTGTGACCAGGCCCTCATCATCACCACGAGTTCCTTCACCCCAGCCGCACAACGCGCCAACGCCGAACTGGACCATCCTCTACGCCTCGTCGACGGCCGTGCCCTCGGCCGCTGGGTCTCCGGAGGTCGCCCGCCGTGGGGTACCTAACCACAAGCTCCAGCTGCGCCAACCATTCGGGCAGCCTCGGCCTGGATCAATATCTCCATCAAGGTCGGATTCCTGATCACCGAGGCCGCCAAAGCCACCGTCTCCGGCAGTGCATCACCGCCGATGACGCACTGCCGCGCTGCCAGAGAAGCAGAAAGACAAGTGCTGCTCCTTCAGGTGACACTCAGCGCTCCACCGCACCAATCGATGCGAACGCGAGCGGACCGCCCTTCGCCGATCGGCGGGAGTACCGGCACGGACCGCACCTAAAACCTGCCGGACGCGTTCTGGATCGATATCACCGGGCGGAGCGGCTTTCCTGTTCCGGCTCCCGCCCACCCCCTCAGGAGAACAGGGTGAGCTGCTCGTCCTCCGGTGCTTGCGCGAGGCCGGGTTCCTCCGCGTATTCCGGGTCCACGTCTGCCGGTTCGGTGTCAGCGGCCTCCGCGATCACGCCCAGCGCCGCCGCTACTCGCTGGCCATTGGCGCTGCCTTTCACCTCGGCAGTGGCCGACTCCTGCTGGGAGGCTTCGTCGGCCTCGGCCTCTCCCTCAGCGACCGTCGGCAGTACGTAGTGTTGGGCGAGGCTCGCCAGGTGCAGGGGCAGCGGCAGCGAGAGTGCGTCCAGGTAGTCGGGGGCTTGGCGAAGCTGGTGCACCGCGAGGGCGAGGGCTTCGGGCGAGTCGCCGGCGTCCGGGTGGCAGCCCAGGACCGCGATTTCCACCAGCCCGGGGTTCCAGGCGGGGATGTGCGTGTCGATGGTGGGTTTGCCTTTGTTGGGGCCCTGACGCAGGGGGCGGGGGGCGATCTTGTCGGCCTCGACGGCGGAGTCTCGGAAGGTGCCCGCCTTGGGGGTGGTGCTGTAGAAGATCCGTCCTGAGGTCCGGACTGCGTCTTCGTCTTCCACCCACAGTCCCTGGGGCAAGCCGTTGACCTCGCCGGGAGCGGCGTTGCCCCACCACTGGGGGGTCTCCCGACCCGCTGCGGTACGTACGCGGATCAACCGGAGATCGGGGTCGAGTCCCACCGGTTGCGCGTGCCCGGTCTTGATCAGGTCTCGTTCGGTTCGGCCGTCCTGGAGCCAGGGCCAGTGCAACCGGCTGTTTTGAGAATGGGTCAGCAGGGCGGTGGGCCGGCCGCGGAGAGAGCGGACCATCTTCTGGAGGTAGCGGGCGGTGGCCCTGCGCTGCTCGTCCATGTTCTGTTGCCAGACGCGGTACTTCGAGCGCTGCCGGGGTACGGCAGCGGCGGCTTCGGTGTCCGTGGGCGTCCCGCTCTCGGTCTCCGTGGGTTCGCTCACCTCCGGAATTTCCGCTGTCTTGACCAGGCCGAGCAGAAAATGAGGGTAGGGGATCCAGCGTCCCGTCCGCTCGTCCCAGCCGGTGACCGCCGCCAGGCCGCTGCCCGGTGCGAGCGGCGTGACCATGACGGCCACCGGGGTGTGGCGGGGAAGCCGTGTGGGGCCGTCCTTGCGTCGCTTGACCATGTACGTGGCGACGTAGCGCAGGTCCTCGGGAATCTCCTCGCCGAGCGTGTGCTCGGGCAGAACGCGGACGCCGTACTGGCGCAGGGCGTCCTCCCATCCCGAACGGACCCGGTGCGAGAGGTTCTTCTCGGTGTTGTGTCCCTTGGCCTTCTTGGGGACGAGCGCGAATTGCGTGAGCACGCCCGCGTCCGCGCAGCCCAGCCGGAGCGCGTACTTGGGGTCGTCCAGACGGTGGGCGAAGTCCTGTTGGCGGTCGATCTCCACGAGTGCGAAGCCGGGGTGGAGCGGGTCGGCTCCGTCGTCGGTGAGGAATGCCTCGGCCGCCTTCCTCCGGGTATTGATGCCGGCTTCCAGGGCTTTGCCCCTTGGCCGCGCTTTGGGGTCGATGCCCAGGGTGTCGGTGATTCCGCCGGTGGTGCGCATGCAGCGGAGGCGGAGGGTGAGTTCCGGGGACTTCCATTCGAGGATGACCGGGCTTCCGGGCGTAGCCAGCTCGTACACTTCCTCGGCGGTGGCGGGCTCTGGACGGCCTCCGTCGCCGTCCAGCCCGAGGACATCGGCGAGGGCCTCGATGGCTGCATCCCGGAAGGAAGGGCTCTGCCATAGCAGTCGCGCTTCGACGAGGCGCGCGTCTCCCCTTCCCTCGATCGCCTCGGCGGGGTCCTGTCCCTCGTTGATCCTGGCTGCCACCGCGAGTGCGGTTCGGCGGGCGAGGGCTTCGCGTTCCGCTTCGGCGGCCTTCTCCGCTGCCTTGGGCTTGGGTCGGACGTTGGCGGGGGCACTGCTGCCGACGCTGGCTCGGCTGAGGGAGGGGACCCGGCGCATCTGCTCGGGCAGCGCCTGTTCGGCCCACTCGACGATCTGTGAACGTTGGTGCGACATGAGGCCGGCACCGATGCCATGAGCACCCATGTGTGTGCTGTGGACGACCGAGGCGCGGGTGCCCTCCCCGTCGCCGATCCACTCCTCGGGTTCGGTGAGCAGGCTGACCGGGTCGGGGAAGGGGCGATTGAGCGTCAGCCTGCCGAGGATCTGGGCGGGTCCGTTGTTCTTCCAGGCGTAGCCCTGAGTGCCGCGGTCCCAGGTCAGGCGCGCCACCGCGTAGCGGTTGCTGGTGGGCGTTCCGGGCAGCCAGGGGATGCCGGGCAGTAGATAGACAGAGGTGTCGCGGCCGTACGGCAGCCGCAGCCGCTGGTTCTTCGTGTCGAGGCGAGTCGCCCAGCGGCGTACTCCGGTGTGCAGGTGGAGACGGGGTCGGGGGTCGAAGGGGACGGTGTGCAGTGAAATGTTGATCACGACGGAGAACCACCACTCTCGCCCCTTGACCACGTGCGAGAGAGGCTGTGAGAGGAGCTCCGCTCCTTGCTGGCGCGGGCCTCGCGGCACGGCGCGGAAGTGCAGGCTGCCGGCGCTGTGTTCGTAGGGGCCGAGAGCGAGGATGCGCCGGGCCAGGGCATCGGTTGCGAGTTGGTACTGCCGGTCGCGCGGGGCCGCGGTTCCGCCGTCGGTCGTGGGGCAGCCGAGGAGGTCAACGGTGACGTCCTGCCACTGCGGCGGGCAGGCGCGCAGCTCGGTGTACGTGTCCAGGACTGCGCGGTGGTGCTCGGGTTCGGGGCGGAGGTCCTGGAGCCAGGCTCCATTGAGCCGGTCAAGGGTGTCAGCGGGAAGGGGGTGTGGGACGTCGTATGGGGCGTAGAGCCAGAAGTCCTCGGCCAGCTGGTGCGGGTCGCGGGGGCGGCCTCGGACGATCAGATCGGGGGCGAGGGTCTGCAGGACTCCGTTGAAGCGGGCGACGGGCGCGGTGCGGTACGGCTCGGCCTTGGGAGCGCGGCCGAGGTTGCAGAGTTCCAGGACGCTCTCGTGCCACTGCTCAGGAGAGGGCAGCGCGCGGTAACGGGCGGTCCAGGGAGCAGCGTCGGGCTTGAGGAGGTAGGCGGCCCGGCTGGTGTCGCGGTATTTGGCGGCCATGGTCTTCACAGTCTCCTTGCTGTTTCTCGGCGGTCAGTTTCCAGTGCTCAGGCCGCACAGGGCGTCGTAGAGCGGGTGGTAGAGCGTGCGTACCAGGGCGGGGTCTGCGGGGTCGGGAAACGATTCGGGGGCGGTCTCGTCGTCGAAGTAGGGCGCGAGGACGTGACGAAGTTTGATGAGCAGACCGTCGTCGTTGCGCCGGCGTCCGCTGCGGGTCGCCGCCGCGGGCGGGGCCCCGGCTTCGGCGAGGGCGGGGGCGAAGGCCGCGTCGACGAACACCACACGCGCCGGCACTCCGCCTCGTACGAGACGGCCGATGACCTGCCAGATGGTGACGAGCTGGTCCCAGGCGAAGGACGTCTTCTCCGCGTCGCTGAGCCGGGAGTAGATGTAGCGGCGGGACAGCAGGCGGCGCCATTCCTTCCGGGCTGCGAGGCGGAAGCCAAGCCCGGCGGCGTCCAGGTTGGTCGCGTCGGCCACCAGCTTGCCGAAGGTTCCCGCTTCGGGATCCGGCTGGTCGCGGACGAACCTGGTGACCCAGTCGTTGACGGCGAAGACGGCCAGCGAGAGGTCGTCGGGGCGCGGGTGGGGACGGGCGAGGAAGAGCACGGTCCCGAAGGCTGCCTTGTGGCTCTGGTTGAGGATGTTGTGACCGCGCTCGATCGCCATCAGGGGGGCAACCAGGACTTCAGCGTCCTCGTCCTTGGCGAAGGCAGCCAGGTCACCACGACGTACGGCGGAGGCGCCGGTGAAGTCGCCGGTGGCCGTGTCGCCAGGCCCGGTGTGGTCCAGCTCTGCCTTGTCAGAGGCCAGCACGCGGACCTTTCCGCGCCAGCGCGGCATGCGTTCCAGGAGGTCGGCGGCGATCCTGGCGTCCTGGTAGCTGCCGACCAGGAGCAGTGCCCGTCGGCGTTCACCGTCCTCGATCCGCCGCAGTTCCCTGTCGAGGCGTGATGTGCTGCCCGGGGCTGACTTCCCGAGCTGGGTGACCATCTGGGCCAGGACCCGTTCACGGGTGTCGAGTTTGGCTCCGGAGAGCGTGAGCGGGGCTCCTTCGCCGTCGTAGAGGAACAGCGTGGTGAAGCGGGTCCGCCGGATGGAGTCGACGGCGGCCTGGTGGGGTTTGAGGATCGCTTTGACGGGGGCCATGACGTGTGCACGGGTCGATGTCCCGGCCCAGCTGGTGCCGGACATGAGCAGCACGTGCGGTCCGGGCCGGCCCGCGGCGGAGTCGGCTCCCAGTGCGGGAAGGTTGAGCAGAAGCTCCCGGCCTACGCCGGCGCACCGGAAGAAGCGGAGGGTGCCGCTGCGCTGTTCGTCGCCGTCCGGGCCTCGCTCCGAGTCTTCGGGAAGATACTGGAACCCGAGGACATTTCCCATCGGGGCTTCCGGCACTACCGGTGCGTAGTCCAGGGGCGGTCTGCGGGACAGTTCGTTATCGGCGGTGTCCAGGTGGAGGGCCGCCTCGGCCTGCGGCCACAGGAAGGTGACGCGTTCGAGGCGCTGATGCAGTGCGGCCAGTACCAGGGTGAACTCAAGGCGCCGTGCCTCCCGCTCCAGCCAGGGTTCAGTCCCCCAGGTATCCACGGGATCCCGGGCGGGTTTCCCCGGCTCGGGGGCCTCTTGGCGCAGTGCACCGTCCAACAGGGGCGACCCGGCGAGCAGGGTGTCGAGAACGGAGCGAACGCGTTGGCTGGTCGCAGTCTGGTCGAGGTTGTGCAGGAGATCTCCGGCCCTGCGGATCAGGGTGTCTGTGAGGTCGTTGTGCGGGCCGCGATCACCGAGCGGGTCGTCGCGGAAGGCGTCGAGGGCCTCGGTCACTGCGCTGCGGCGGGTATCCCAGGGCTCTGTACCAGGAGTGCGCGGCATGGATGCGGGATCGTCAGGCCCCTCGTCGGAGTCGTACACCTCGACGTCGGACGAGATGCCGTCAGGAAGGGATCCGTCGGCACGCAGGCGGGGGTACCACGTATTGACGAGCTTCTCTTGGAGCGTCCAGGCGCTGAAGTACTCGATGTCCGCCCACTGACGGAGGTCGTCGTCGGTGATCAGCCTGCGATAGAGGCGATTGGCAGCGATGTGGACGATGTCCAGGGAAGCCGACCAGCGTTCGACATCGCGCGCCGAGAGGGGCAAGCGGCCCTGCCGGGCCAGTTCATCGATCTTGTGGATGCCGAGTCGGTCGAGCCAGGATTCCGGACCACGCACGATCAGCGTCGCTGACGGGGCGAAGGCGGTGTCGAGCTGCATCTGTACGCGGTCTGCTTCGTCGACGATGACGATGTCGCTGCGTAGGCAGGCGAGTTCGAGGTGCCTGAGACGTTCGGCGTTGAGGTGGTTCGGGACGGCGCTCTGCAGCAGGCTGGCCGGGTTGGCCACCCAGATCAGGGCGTCGACCAGCTCTCGGTCGGTGGCGTGCCGAGGGCAGACGCTCCACACCGGACAGCCGTGGTCGGACCGGGAAGTCTCAGGCTCCACTCCCCTGGTGCTCTCCTCCGTGTGCCCTTCTGACGCGTCGTGCCGGTACACGGGCATCGCGATGTCCCCGACGGCAGTTGGACCGGGCTTCTTGACCGGGCGCAGTTCCGTGCAGGGGGCGTCGAGATAGCGCAGGGGTTCGACCGCTTCCAGTCCGCGCTGCGCGTCGAGGACGCATACCGTGCTCAGGTCGTCGAAGGCCGGATCGTCATGCTGAAGCAGGGAGGCTTGGCCGCGTGCGGCGAGTCGGCGGTGCAGCCGGGATGCGTGCTGCTCGCGGGTGGTGCCGCCAATGACAGGAGCGGCCTTCAGCCCCAGGTCCCGGAACTGGCCGACCAGGGTGAGCTGTTCGGCGACATCGCCGACGACCAGAGTGGTGCGCAACCCCTTACGTGCGCCCCACACGGCGATGAGATTCATCAGGGTGCTCTTCCCCGCGCCCACCATGCCGACCAGGTGGAGCAGCTGGTCCAGGCGCAGCACGCTCGTCTTCTCGAAGTGCAGCCCATCGGCGGCCAGGACGTCGAGTTGCAGGTCCTCCAGGCGTTGCACCCATTTCCCGGAGGGGAGGCCGCCAGCGATCTCGGCTTCCTCCATCCAGCGTGCGGTTTCGGCGAGTTCGGCCAGGGGGATGTCCAGGGGCCGGCCCGCGGTCCCCGGGACCCGGCTCAGGTCGTGGCCGGTCGCCGGTGGAAAGCACAACTGCTCGGGGATGGTCACGGAGGCCGGCCGGTGCCGCTCGGTGAACCGGGCCTGGCCCGCCGGGGCAGGCTGCAGCACGCGCTGATCGAAGCCCGGAAGTCGGGACAGCGCGCGCTCGAACCTGTCGAAGCGGTCTCCTGCGACAGTCGGCTCGACCCGGCGCGCCGGCCCTCCTCCCTCTGGCAGCCGGTATCCGCGGAGCCGTTCGGGCAGCTGGGCATACGTCTCCAGGCACTGGTGCCACATGCGGCGACGACGCAGCTTCCACAGCAGGTGGCGTGCAACGTCCAGCTGGGCGCTGTGTGCCGGTGTGGTCGCGATGCCCGCGGCCACGGCAAAGGGGTAGCCGCCCAGGAGGGTGTAGACACCATGGGCATCGCGGGACGGGTCGAGACTCTCGATCAGGTAGAGGCCGAGTTCCACCTGGCAGAGCAGGGAGGGGTTTACGTCCTGGTGTTCCTGGGGCCAGACCGGTTCCAGGGCTTTGGCCAGTGGCTGGTACCACTCGCTGCTGTTACGCACGGGGGGATCCGTTCGTCGGTGCGGAGTCCGTCAAGTGGGGCCCGCCTGCCCCGCGGAGCCGGGCGGTGGCGAGTGCGACGAGTCGGTCGTCGGTGACCAGGGGCAGGCCCTCGGCGGAGCCGGGGCGGTTGCGCCGATACGTGCCGAGGTAGTCGCGGTGGGCTTCGGCCTGTTCGCGGGGGACCACCCAGCACGACTCGTCGTAGGGCGGCTCTGGGCGGACGGGTTTCGCGGACCGGCCGAGCAGGCCGGGATGCTTCCAGTCCTTGACGTCGATGGCCCAGACGTGTCCGTCGGGGAAGGTCACGCGCAAGTCGTAGGCGTCGAAGCCGGGCCAGAGTTGAACCTCGAGCCCTAGCGCGCTCAGCCGGGCCTCCAGTTCGACCTCGGCACGTCCCGGGCTGGTGACGAACTGCCTCAGTGGTCGCATCAGTTGCAGCAGTCCGGCCGCGTCGGCTCCGGACAGGGTCCGTCCGTGCGGCGGCGCGCCCCGGCGCCGGCACCGGTCTCGCTCACACCACCATGCGCCGCCAGCGACCGGCGTGAGCAAGGTCAGGCAGCGACCGCAGGTGACGTAGGCTCCCTCGAATTCATAGGAGGCCGGGACCGCCGTGTAGCACTGGTCCAGGAGTTCTTGTACGGGGGCGAGGAACAGGTCGGTATCGGTCTCGAACCTTTCCACTCCGGTGAGCACCGGGCGTTCGGCCAGGAGCCTGCGGAAGGCTACGTAGGACTCGGGCGACGACGCCTTGCGGCACAGACGCATCGCCGTGTGGATGACCTCCCGGTCGAATTGCGCGGCGCCGGCGTCCTTGCCTCTGATCCACCACTCGTGGCACAGCTGGGTGGGGACCAGCGCCTCGGGGTCCACCAGGTAGTCATCCGGTCCAAAGGCATCCGGCGGCAGGTCGAGGGGCCAGTCCTCCAAGGGGCGGCTGTGGCACCAGAAGAGCAGTTCCGGCAGGCTGCGGGGGATCTCCTCGACGCCCCTGAGGAGGCAGGCGAGGACGGTCCGATCGAGAGCGCGCTGAGCTTCGGCCGGATAGGGCAGCCTGAAGGAGGAGAGCGACCCGAGGTCGGCGAGCTGGATCACCGCGCCGGCCAGCGTACGGACGAGACGTACGTCGGGGAAGTCGAGCCAGTCGCCGCGCTGGGCGGCGTGGGCATCAGAGGCGGTGGTCATCGGGCTCCTGCTCCGTCGTGGCGAGATGTTCGATGCCCGGCTGGCACCATTCGAGGGCTTCGCAGCTGCCGCAGTGCCGGCCTGGATCGGTCGGGTAGTCCTGATCCCGAGCCCAGGGCTGGGCGAGTTGCGCGATCACTTCTCTCGCTTCGTCGACGGTCCTCGGGCGCGAGGGGTCCAGCTCCTCAAAGGTCACGTCGTCGGTGTGCAGCAGTTCGAGCTCCACCCTGGAGCGCGCCACGGCACCGCCCAGGACGCCGGCGGCCAGCATCAGTACGCCGAGCGCCAGCTGGGGGTAGTGCTTCAACAGCGACTCCCCTTCATAGAGGTACCTGCTCGCAGTCTTGGTCTCCCGCCAGATCCAGCCCCCACGACGGGTGTGGAGCAGATCGGGGGTGGCTATCAGGACGAGATCGAGTTCGGGGTCGTAGCAGACCGCCTGGTACTGGACACGCACCTCTTCCCCCGGGGCGAGACCGTCCAACGGGCAGTAGAAGGCGTGCTGTTCGAGCATGGCGGCGCCGTCGAGCGCTTCCTTACCGCTCAGGTGCAGGCCGCCCGCGCCCCAGGACGCAGGGTCCGCCGGGCCAAGGAGCTCCTCACAGCTCCGGTAGGGCGTGCTGCCGTGCCGCTGGTTCAGGACTTCGTCGACCACGCGGCCGCGTCGCACTTCCGGGCTCTCGGGATTCGAGGAGCGCAGTTTGAGCTGCCGCGTCGCGTGGTATTTCGCGGGGCAGTCCCGGTAGGCGCGCAGATCGGTAACCGAGACGCTGCGCCTGGGTCGCCGGCGCTCCGGCGGCGTGATCCTCAGCAGTTGCGGGCTGTGCGTGAGGGCCTCGCAGCCAGTTAGCGCCTTGCAGTCGACGCAGCCGGTTCCAGGGCGGGTCCCGGTGCCGTCGATGGCCCGGCGTAATGCGGGCCATCCCTCCGCCGTGAAATGCTGCCGCGCCTCCTGCCTGTTCCAGTCGAGCAGCTCGTTGTGGTTGCCGTCTCCACAGCCGAATTCGATGACCCGGACTTGCTCGGGCAGGGCGGTGCGGTGCTGCGGGAGTTCGTCGAAGGGGATCGGAGTGTGCCGCTTCCGCCACCCTCTGCCCGCCGGCCGCCCTCTTGCCGCGACGTACGCGGCTGCGGCCTTTTCCCCTTCGGGGCGGTCTTCCTTGGCGGCGCCGAAGGTGAGCAGCCACAGTTCCCTGGTGGAGCCGTCGAGGGCCGCGTAGCGGCGTCCCCAGGCGGTCATCTCGTAGGTGTCCGCGCCCCGGGCGTCGACCGGCCCGGGGTCCTTGCCGACCACCCATGTGTCACGGACCGGGACGGTGAGCGGGAGGCCGGCGGCCTGGCGGGCGTGCTGGTCCGCCGCCCGGGCCGCCAGATAGCGCCGGACCGCCTCGGCCGACCAGGACAGCAGTATGGGGTGCGCTTCACGGCGGCGGTAGAGCCCGAAAGTCCCCTCCGTGCGCCGGAGTTCTCCGATCACCCACTCCGGATCGTTGCGATCGTGTTCAATGAGGTCGAGCGCGTCCATGAAGACCTTGAGCGTGAAGTCCTGGAATTTTTCGCTGAGTTCCGGAGGTTCGGGATCGGCAATCAGCATCGGGCGGGCGTCGCTGGCGCGTTTCGTGGGGCAGTCCCGGGGGTCGAGCCGCGCCGCACCGAGGTTCGTGCGCACCAGCTTGATGTCACCCCTTGTCCCGGCGGGGCGCAGCCAACTGCTCATAGCTCCTCCAAGCGGTATGGCAGGACAGCCCGTTGCGACACGGCAGAGGACGGCGCACCGGGTTGCAGGCGTCTCCAGCATGACACACGAGAGCTGTGAACTAAGTCCATGCACAAAGCTTCCATGGATCGCTTTACACTGGACGCCTCCGCCACGCAACGGTCCGGCGGAACCGGAAGCCCGCCAGCGTCGCGCCTCTCCTGCGTGTCGGACGCGGGACGTTTCAGAGGCAAGGGGCGGCATGCAGAAGGACGACGTGCTGGGCGGCCGGTACAAACTGCTCAAGCATCTGGGCAGCGGCGGTATGGCCGTGGTCTGGCAGGCGAAAGACCTGCGGGGCGAGAAGCTGGTGGCCGTCAAGTGCCTGCGCACAAAAAGCGATCTCCTGGACTCACTCGACGAAGACGAGGCACACGACGAACTGCGGCGCATGCGTGGCCGCTTCCGGCGTGAGGGCGCCCTGCTTGGACGGCTGTGCAACAGGAGCATTCCCGAGCTGTACGACCAGGGCACCCACGGCTCCGAGCCCTACCTCGTGATGCGCTTCGTCGCCGGCAAGCCCCTCCACCGCTTCCTGGACCAGTACACCCCCACCATCGAGGTCGGCGCGGCCATCGGGGTCCAGATCGCCGAGGCGCTGGCCTGCGCCCACGACCTGCCAGTGGTGCACCGCGACCTCAAGCCGTACAACTTGATCATCGACGAGAACGGCGTGGTCGTCCTCATCGACTTCGGCATCGCCAAGCCGCTCTGGCCCGGCGTCACGGACTACACACAGCACGGTTCCACCGTAGGCAGCAGGGGGTACGAGGCCCCGGAGCAGATCCTGGAACGCCAGATCACCCCGAAGACCGACTTGTACGCACTGGGCTGCGTCCTCTACCACCTGCTGACCGGCCACCCGCCGTTCTCCGGGGACGGCCTGAAGGACCAGCATGTGCATGCCGCGCCGATCCCGCCCACCTGTCACATCGGGCACATCCCGGCGGAGCTGGAGGAGCTGGTCCTGAAGTTGCTGGCGAAGGAGCCGGAGGGCCGGCCGGAGGACGCTCGCGCGGTCGCGGAGGTGCTGCGGAAGTACGCACCCTGCCCGGGTGACGCCGCCCCTTCCCCTCGGCTGGAGCCGGACCCTACGCGTCCGTTGCGCTTGCCGGACGAGTACGACCTGCCCGCCGCGCCCGCGCCCCCGGCGGCCGTGGCCAGTCCGAGCAGGAGGCACCGCGGTTCCGGGTTCCTCAGTCGCCGGATGTTTCAGGAAGTCGCCGCCAAGGCCGAGACCGAGATCGATTCCGGTGAACCCGCGAGCGCGGTGGACAAGCTGGTGGAGCTGTTGCCCGCCGCCCGCCGGGACTGGGGCGTCTTCGACCCGCGGGTCCGGGCGGCCTTGCGCGTGGCCGCGAACGGCATGCGCGTCGCCGGGCGTTGCAAGGAGGCGATCGCACTCTACGAGGCTCTGGCCCTGCGGGCTGAGGGCAGTGCGAGCCCGGACGATCTGGCCGACTACCTGGAAGGCACTCTCGGCGCGGCGGAGTGCCGTATCCCCTTCGGTGACCTGCTCCCCGCCGCAGCAGCGCGGGCCATGGTGCTGGAAGAGTTGCCCCGCGTCACAGGCCCTCGCGCCCAAGTGCTGGCCGAGCGGTGCCACGAGGTCGGCATCGAGCTCGAGGAGCTGAGCTTCGAGGCGTAGGCGGACAGCCCGGCGCAGGTGCCTCCTCCGCGCTCGCCTCGGTGACGCAGGGCGGCCGACTCATCGGCGCGATCTGTGCAGCCTTCCCGCCGCGAGCCCGTCCCCGAGGCCCCGGACGAGATCCTCGCCCACCGCCGCGACCGAGCGGAGTGACTCCTCAAGTGCCAGCAGTTCCCTAAAGGCCACCGCGTACGGCCGCTGTTCAGCGAGGGAGAGCTGAAGCACCCGCAGTTTGCGTACGTCGATACGGGCCGAGCTCGAGGTGTGGGAACCGGCCTGCCGCGCGTTCGCCGGAGCGCGCAGGCAGCCCGCGAGGAACCAAGGGTCGAGGAGTTCGCGGTCCGGGCGCAGCGCGTAGAGCTGGGGCCCGAGTACCAGGGGCGTGTCCTCTTGGACCCAAACGCGATACGCCCGCTCGACACCCGCCACGACGACATCCCCGGGCTCGGCCACGGTGAACGAACCGGTGCTGGCGCCCTTCTCCACCTCGGCCCCGGCGAGCCAGCCCCCCGGCCCCGCTCCCTGGACCAGGTCGGGAACGCTCAGGACCGGTACCGCACCATCCGGAAGGGCGTCACCGTGCAGCAGCTCGCCGGGAAGCATCTGCCCCTGCCACAGCTTGAGCGCGTGGGCACGGTCCAGGTCCGAGACCGTGACCGTGGACGCGGCATCGCCGCTCGCCGACAGGTCGATCGCCGCGAGGGACCGGGATTGGCCGCGTACCTCGTCGAGCAGGCCGTCCAATCGCCCCCAGGATTCATGGAGCTTGGCTTGGGCCTCCACAGCCGTCTCCGGTACGTGGCGGGCGGGCGTGAGATCCGTCTGTTCATCGAGCAGATCCATCACGGGGACGGTGACGCACCCCTCTGGCAGCTCCTTCCTCGCTCCCGTCTTCCGTGCCCCGGACCAGGAATGAGCATGTACCGCGTCGAGTACGCGGCCACTCAGCCGCACCCAATCGATGCTCTGAGCTCCCCGGGCCGCCCCCTGCGAGGTGGCCGCGTCGAGCAGGAACAGGCGTTCGCCGGGAGCCGCTCCGCCGTCGGACGCGGGCATCCGGAGAATCCACAACTGGAGCGAGACGCTGTGCGGTTGCGCGGCCCCGGCCGGCAGTGCGACGACTCCCCGCAGCGCGCCCGTGCGCAGTAGCGCCCTGCGGATGCGCCTGCCCGCACGCCGGGAGGCCACCGCTGGCGGCAGCAGGAGTACAGCCACGCCGTCGGGCACCAATCGCGCCAGCGCGTGCTCGATCCAGGCGAGTTCGGGCTCGGTCCTCGGTGGCAGGCCGTAGACCCAGCGGGGATCGGTGGCCAGTTCCTCGTGGCCCCAGTCGCGCGCGTTGAACGGGGGGTTGCAAAGGACGATGTCGGCTCGTACGGCACCGTGTGGGTCTGCGCGGAGCGAGTCTCCTGCCCTGATCTCCGCGCCCACCCCTCCCCCGCCTGCGCGGGCGAAGCCCAGCCGGGCCGCTGCCAGCGCGGCAAGCGCCGGGTCAAGGTCGGCCCCGAGGAGCACCGGAGCCGTGGAGTTGGCCTCAGCCCCCCACTCCCCCATGCCCTCACCGGCGGCCAGGAGCAGCCCACCGACGCCACATGCGGGGTCGAGGACGGTCGTCCGTGCATCGCCGCCCCCGGTCCCTCCGGCCCGGACGGCTAGAGCGATGTCCGTCATCAGCCGGGCCAGTGGGGCCGGAGTGGTGCTGACCTGCCGTACATGGGCGTCGAGCCAGCGCGAAAGCAGGAAGTCGAAGGTCTCACGGCCTCCTTCGTGACGTGCGGCGTCGACCGTCTCGTCCACCACCTGGGCAGCCTCTTCCGGAAGGAAGGACTGCTCGGGCACGGCCTGGTCCGCGCCTTCCGCGGCGAGAAGGCGGCGGCCGGCTTCCGCGAGCGCCGCGCCCATGACCGCACGCTCTCCCAGCGCCTCGTAGTGCGGCCACAGCCGCTCGCGCAGCCCAATCCGCTCGATCTTCCCGTGGGCGTGGAGCCATCGTTCGACGTCGGCGAGGGAGAACTGCGGGCTGGCGTCCGTTCCACCGACCGGTGTCGGGAACGAGTCGTGGCGGCGCCGCCAGTTGCTTACTGCCGCTCGACCAACACCCGCGATGCGTGCGATTCCCGCCAGGGTGACGGGCGCATCGATGGAGTCTGACATGTGATTCTCCGAGCGGGGGCGACTTTCGGACGGGCCTGGCACGGGACGCCATCACCGTAGCCCAGCCACAGTACACAAGCCAATCATTGACTGAGTTCACAGCCGCTTTGTCAATCACGCATCCTTCCGCCCTTACCACCCCAAACACTGGCGGGAGGACCATGGGAGCCCTCGGATGTGGAACCTGCCCTCGGCCAGCGCTACCGCCTCGAAGGAGCCTCTGAACCATGGCTCGTGGCCGAAAGGCGGTAGCGGGCCAAGAGGATGCTGCGCCGGGGCTCTCGCACACGTAGCAACACCAGACCGACCGTCCATGACATCCGCAAACCCCGTGCATAGGTCGCCGTCTGCCGGGTCACGCGTACCCACCTATGCCACGCCAGAGTCGTTAACTCTCCCTCGAAGTGGGGGAGTTAGGAAAATGGCGACGGCGCGGATGCGTGGGACGCGTGTTCGCCGGCACCAACTCACGCCAAACTCTGCCAGGAGACGGAGTGCTGTACGGGGTCAATGATGAAGGCGAAACGACCGAGCCCACACCAGGCGACATTGCACGGTGCCCACTATGCGCTGGATCAGTACTGGGGCAAGCCGACCTTCGCCACCGTCTTGCAGGCGCTCGACGAGCTGTCCGCCACCGACACCGACGGCGGGCGCCTCGGCCACAACTGGCTCGCCGATCATCGGCCTGGCCGATGCCCGACCGCCTATCGACCGCGCCACCGGTCAGCCCCTCCCGGCCAAGGTCCGGGCTGGAACCGTATGGCAGCTCAACGACAACGGGCGCATGGACGTCCTGGACACCTCGGCCCAGCTCGCCGAGCTGCGAGCCCGCGTAGACCACATCCTCGACCGCATCGCCGCCAACTCCCACCTCACCGCCGCCGGCCTCGGCACCCTCGACCCGACTGCCTTGCCGTCCGGTTACGCCCTACAGCTGGCCTTGGGCCCGCTGGACTCGCTGCCCGCACGCCTGGCGTGGGGGCCGCATACGCCTACGGATCGAGCCGCAGTCCTCGATGAGGTCGTCAAGGGTGTACAAGCTGGGGTGCTATCCATAGAGACCGGCCGTCCGGATGCTTATGGACGCTGGATATCCGCTGACGCGACTGGCGACAATTCGACTGTCCGGAACTTCCTTGGTCTTCCGGCTGCGGACACCGGCATGCCGTCGGTTCCGCTGCACAAGGTTGAAGTAGCAGGCCAACCCCGCTCGAAGGACGGCGACTAACTAACAGCTTCGTCCTACTCAGTTGCTCCGCACGTGATGCTTATGCGTCAGGTTCGGGTAAACGATTTTTGTCCCGCTCCAAGAGACGTTTGCCAGCAGCCCAAATGATCACTCCGGCAATTCCGATGGCCAAGGTTCCCGCTGCGAGAAGAGCGCTGTGACATTCGACTGGCTCTCGACCTCTTGAGTAGAGCCCTCGGGCCGCTGCGCTTCGGCTTCGGCGCCTTTGACTCGTTCCAGTTCCACTCAACACACCCACCTGCCGTTCTAGTGCGTGCCAACGGCTATGACCAAGACGCTTATCTCAACGAAAAATAGCGTCACGCCTACCCTGAACCACCAGGCCCTTTTACCGAGTTCCTGTTCATTCTCTTGGGTACGCCTGACGCCGTCATCTACGACTTCCTTCAGAGTTTGGTCTTCGCCTACCCCGAGCCGGTGGAGATCTAGAATCTGTGTTGCCGAAATGCAATAATGCCATGCCTGTATCGGCCATAGGACTTTCATCGAGGCGAAGCCCACGGCCGTAAGGAAGCCCAGCAGAACCCACGGAGTCCAGGTTGGCAGTTTTTCCCCCCCTGCCGTGTTGATCAGCCCGATGCTAGTTGAGAATGACGTCACCAATGCGGCCAGGGTGAACAGAGTAGTGGCGCGGTTCCTGAAGCTTGCCAGAGTATCGTTCTGCCCCTTCAGTTGCGCCTCGGCTGCCTTGTAGGCGAGTTCCAACTTAGGGTCAAACATAGCCGTCTCCCACCTTCGAAACGGCAGAACACCTACATCTATAGTGCGACCGAATGGGAAGTATGTCTTGTCGAGATGTGAGAATCGCGAACAGGGACAGCACCGCGGGCGCTGGTCAGATGACTCCCGCGTTGGGTCATCAGCACGGCTACACTGGTCTTCGGCGCGGGGGCGCTGGAGACCTGTGGATGGTTCACGCATGACGCGCCCCATGCTCCCCAGCCTGCTTGCGCCGGTCGGGCACCGCCGTGATGGGCGGCCGATCTACCCGATCCTCGGCGCCTCGCCGGAGGACGACTCCAATAAGCCGAAGGCGACGACGGCGAGCCAAGCGGCGGCGTCACGCAGGAAGATTTGTCGCGGCTGCTGGCCCGGGAGAAGACTCAGGGCGGACGCGCCGCCGTCAAGAAGCTGCTCGGCGATCTGGGCTTCGACAACTCCGAGGCGCTGACCGAGTTCATCACCGCGAAGCGTGACGCTGACCAGGCCGCGCTGACGGAGATCGAGCGCCGTGAACAGGCCGCCGAGGAGAAGCTGAGGGCCGGCTTGCCGCCGAGCACAAGCTGACCCACGTCATCTACCGCAACGGAGCCCGCGTCCCGGTGCGTGAGTGGGCCATGGCCGCCACGCTCGCGAAGTCAGCCGTCGCGTACAACGCGGGCACCCTCAACCGATCTCGACAGGCCGGCGTCAGCTTCGTTGAGGTCTTCGACGGCTCCGACTGCGGGTGGACTTCTCACCAGGACCCAGATAAAGCGACCGGCACGCTCCGCGGCGTTGAGGAGGCAGCCGAGTGGCCCATCTCGCATCCCCGCTGTCGACGGGCCTTCGGCCCCAGGCCAGAAGTCCAGCTACCGCGGCAGCGAGGCAATGGGGACAAGAGGCCAGAACATGCGTACGCTCCACGTGCGACCTGACGATTGTCGGACCCGTACGTCAGGGTGAAGCGAGACGCGGAGTGGTCCTCCCCAAATCCCCTGGGGAGGACCACTCCGTGCCACTATCAGTGCTTCAGATCAGTCGCCAACCGCACCCCGTGCTGACTACAGGTCGACATCACTTGAACGCACGAGGTCTACGAACGACGACCACACGGCAGTCGACACGACGAGCGCCGGCCTGCTCTTGTCCTTGGAGTCGCGGATGCCGACCTGACTGCTCAGGTCGACAATCTCAATGCAGTTGCCCGTGTCGCCGCTGCTGTACGACGACTTGTACCAGGCGCTCTCGGGCGCCAGTTCAGAGGCCGTGGCTTGGTGCATGTGAGTGTTAATGGCTCTTCAACTCTCGCTCTAGTCGTTGGATGAACTCGGCGGTGTCCTCTGGCGGGAGCGCCGAGGACATCATCGTGTCGAATCGGCGCTTGAACCTATCGACCTCGCGCGGCTTGTCGGAGGTCGAGACGGCGCCCCAGGCGGTGTCGATCTGCACCATCGGTGGCAGACCATCGCCAAGGTCGAGGATGGCGAAGTCGTGGGATGCGCGGTAGCCCCGACCGGCGAGGGGGAGCACTTGGATCGCTACGTGATCGAGTGCAGACAGCTTCGTGATCTCTTCGTACTGCTCACGCATCACCTCTATGTCCCCAACGACGTGGCGCAGCGCCGCCTCACCCAGGATCACCCACAGCTTGACCGGATCGGGTTCCCGCCGTAGGACCCTCTCCTTGCGCTCCATGCGAAGAGCGACGTTCTGACGGCAGAACTCTGTGGTGGTCTCCTCGACCGGCTTCCCGATGTCGAATATGGCCTGAGCATAACCCTCGGTCTGCAACAAGCCATGGACTGCCGTCGGTTGGTATACGCGGATCTCCCGCGCCTCCGACTCGACTCCCACGAAGGTCGGCATACCGGCCTGCATGACTCTGCGGTAGCGGGTCACCCAGTCCTGGTTCGACGAGTCGCGGTTCAGCTCGACGAGAGTCTCGATCACGTCCTCGTCCGTGACGCCGTACTTGTCCAGCAACTTGCGTAGGTCGCCGACGTTCCGGAAGTTCAGGGCGCCTGTCTCGATGCGTTGCAGCGCGGCCTCGGAGAGCTTCGAGCCGGTGACGGCGGCCTTGCGCGTCATCGGCTTGCCGTTCTTCATGACGATGCTTTCCCGCATCTGCCGTAGCTGGAGCCCGAGTTCCAGACGTCGTCCGGTTGCCCCACGCTTCGCTGCCACTTGTGCGCCCTCCCCATACCGCTGTGCGGATCACCTGCTGGTGTGCGCAGAGTGTGGCACCCCGTGTGCGAGCTCCGCAGCCCCTTGTGCGGATCTCGGCATATACCAATGTGTCTTCGTTTGAATATTCACCGCAGATTCGGTTGCCGATGAACCCGCATAAGCGCCACCGTAGTTGTGCCGGTGAGGGGCGATCTCCTGGGGGAGGCGAGACCGAGCCGGCGGCCGGAGCGCGCCGTGCAGTGCGGTTCGCATGGGTGGCGGAGGAGAAGACCTGCCCCCGTCCGATGGGCGCGGCTGCGCTCCGGCCCAACTCCCACGCTTGACCACCACCACCGCGGAGGCAACCCATGCTTGAGGGACGCCGCGATACCCCGCCCCGCATCATCCGGCCTGAGGCTGCGCACGCACCCTTGCCGGTCCGTACGCCTCAGCACGCGATGCAGCAGCTCGACGCGCGACACGAGCTGGAGGAGCGCACGCCGGACCTCTTCCATGTCCCGGACGCTCCCCAGACATGGCGCCGTCTGCACCGTGTACTCACCAGAGAGGAGCCCGTCTAGTGACCCCCATCGGCTTAACCATCGTCGCCTCGATCGGTCTTCTCGTCCTCCTCGGCTCGAAGTGGGAAAGGCGATCATGAGCGGCGCGCACCGAAGGAAACGGCGGCTGCCGCGTCTTCGCTGGGCGATCCGACACCCCTACCAGACGCTGGTCCGTAACCACGGCAAGGCGATTGACTACACCGGCTTCGGCCTCCTGCAGGCCGCCGTGGTCGGGTCCTTCACCATCGGCGTCATCGGCTGGCTCGCCTACCAATACGTCGTACACCTCAGCCCTTAAAGCTGGTCATCTCCGCACGGCCGGAACGCTGTCCCCGCGCCGAGATGACTCTCAAATGGCTTCCTCCGCTCCCCGCTTCGACCACCGTGCTCGCCGACACGGGCACAGGCAGGTCCCGGGATGGTCAGGGCGTAGGGAGCGGCCCGCTCCCTGGTGGGTACGCCGTCCCCGTCGGCGCTGGGAGCTGGGCCCCGGCCGCCGCTCTTTTTACATGCGCAGAGCGGCGGCCGGCCACCTCACCACTACCGCCAGCCCAGCGATGAAAGGCCCACTTGCCGTGCATGCCAGCTCAGCACGCTCCGCACCACCGGCATTCCGCAAGCCGGACACACACCCACGTTGTAAGCACCACCCCCCGTGCCCCACCGCGGAGGCCACTGACCGGGAAGCAGCACACCCCGTGGCCTGCCATCCCGAGCAGGGCTGGTCTCTTCTCTGCAATGGCGTACTGGCGTTCGAGGACACCGGTGAGCTGCTGCCGGACGGTCAGATCATCGCGCCGCACCGAGCGGCCGGCAGCCCTGCATCGAAGGCTAATGCCGCATGACGCTTCGGCGGCCTTCCCGTTTTTCCCATCCCATTCGCCTCAATCGGAGATCAGCCTTGCCGCACCAGGCGCCCCGTAGGGCAGAGCAGGGTCATACCCTCGCTGCCTCCGAACCGGCCCGCTCGCCCCGCTCAATTCATTTGTCGGTGTACGCGTTGAGCCTGCTTGCCGCAGCACCCGCCTTGACGATCAGCGGTACGACCGCCTACGGCGCATACGTAAGCCCCATCAGCCCATATGCATCGACGCTGTTGGTCTACTACGCCCGGTCCGTGAGTATCACGGTGGCCGCCGGATGGTTGATCTGGCTGGTTTTCACGACGAGCCAACGACAGGACAGTGCGCGAAAGCTATCCCCAGCGGTGCGCTGGGCAGGACATGCTGTGGCTATCGCGGCCGTCCTGCTCAACCGGGCGGATCCCGCCAGCAACTGGTGGGGCCTGCGCAACCTCGCGGCGGCGGCCCTGTTCGGAGCATTGACCCTCGCGGTCATGAGACGGTGCGGGGGCAGCCGGGAACAACTGGGAATCGGCCCGCCGGGCGTATCCACGGCGCGTGGCAGGGCCCAAGCCGTCTCGGTCGGTGCGGCTGTCGGGCTCGCTGCGCTCATCACGATCGTGATTGTGAACGCGTTGCCCACCCTCCTTCCCGACGCAGGCAGCGCATATGGCGGATCCCAGGCAGGGTTCCTCGGCTGGAAAAACTTCTGGCTTCAGGCCGCGAACGTTGTCGTCACCGGGGTGGTCGAGGACGTAGTCATGGTCGGGGCGATTGTGAGCCTTTTGACCATGGCACGGCGACCGGCGTGGGAGATGTATGCCCTCAGCCTCACGATCGAGGTCGGCATGCATCTGTACTTCGGCGTTCCAGCCATCGGCATCTCTCTTGTTGCCGCCGTGAGTCTCGCGCTGTACCGACACACCGGCAGGCTCACTCCCATCGTGATCGCACACATTGCTTACGACCTGTGCAACGACCTCCCCGTACCCGACTGGGCGCTTGGCTTGCTCCTCGCTGCTGCCGCCTCCATCGCGGCGCTCGTCACCGGCGTCACTACGCCCCGGGCACGTGCGGCTTCGGACCACCTGCCGGTCATCGCTGACATGGAGGTTCGGCCATGAGGAACGTGCAGAGAAGGAGCCTGCTGTGCAACGGCGTCCTGCTTTCGCGGACACCGGTGAGCTGCTGCCGCACGGGCGGGCAATCGCGCCGCACCGATCCGCCGTGACCGCGGCATGAGTAGCGACGCCGACGGCGGGTGAACTCGGCGGCACCCGAACCCCGGTCCGGGGGGAAGCGGCCCCGCACACTCCAGATCGTGGTGCATGGCGCCTCGGACCGGTGGCTGGAACTGCCTGAGCGGTGTGGCTATCTCACTACGCTCCAGGGCCTGTCCGGCCATCTGCAACACCGCAGGACCATCTCGACCAGTCAACGGAGGTATCACCATGATGCTCAGCACGCTGGAAGGGCGGCCGGAGGCCATCGGCGCCGTCGCTCAGGACCCGTTCGATCTGGACATCACCGTCTTGGACGCCGGCGAGGCCACCACGGAACTCGCGGCCTCCGACGGTGGCTGTGGGAGCACGTGCGGCACCTCGTGTGTCAGCAACGCTGCCTGACGCGACACCTCGAACTCCCAGGACCGACACGTTCGTGTTCTGGGCGCCGTCGGCGACGGCGGTACCGGCTCGCCGAGCCGAACCTTCGGATCGGCCTCAACCCTTGGAGGAAATCCCATGGAGATGAAAGTGGAGATGAAGGACGAGTTCGACCTGGACGTCAGCGTTCTGGAGTCCGGCGTCGATGACGGAAGGCTGATCGTGCTGACGGACGACGGCTGCGGCAGCTCGTGCCCCAGCGCCTGCGCCACCAAGGTGGGCTGACCACAGGGGCGCTAGTCCGTGCCGGTTCGGGCGGTGGTGCGCCGCTGTCCGAACCGGCACCTGGCCGAAGGGCTTACGAGGGAGGGGACCACATGGCTTCGAGACGTAGCCGACAGCTGTATCGGTGTGGTGAGTCGGTGCTCGTGAGGGCCGCTCGTTGGGCCGAACTGGAGTTGCCAGCCTGGCCGGACATGGCTGGCGACTCGCCCGGACAGGTGCAGCGGTGGCGCGAATGGCTGGCTGAAGTCTGGGCGTTGCCCGCGGTCGCCGAAGCGATCGAGCTTGCGAGCCCGGAACTCGCGCAGCAGGTGGGAGCGGTGTGCTCCGACGCTCGCCTGGACGGACGGCATGTGCGCCGAACGCTTCTGTCCGTGGTCCGATATGTGCTGCGGATGACCAGCCGAGCCACCCCTTTCGGACTGTTCGCTGGTGTGGCTCCGGCCGAACTCGGCCCCAAGTCCGCGGTTCGTTGGGGCGAACGGCACCATGCGCTTGCACGGGCTGATGCTGCCTGGCTCAGTGACGTCATCGCCCAGCTGGAAGCCGTGCCGGAGGTCCTGTGTCGGCTACCGCTCATGTCAAACACAGCGGTGTTCTTACGGGGCAACCGGCTGGTCGTTCCATACCCGCCCCGGCGCCGCTCGGTGGGAGGTGCCGCAGTGGCCGAAGCGCGCCTGAGGTACACCGCACCAGTCCGGGTAGCGGTCGAAGCTGCCCGAGCGCCGATCGGCTACGACGCGCTGGTGGAGAAGGTGGCGGCCGAGTTCCCCAAGGCCGCAGGCAAGATCGCTCCCCTCATCGAGGCCCTGGTGGAACACGGAGCTCTGATTACCGGCCTCCATGCGCCGTCGACCACGTTCGACGCCTTCGCTCACCTCATGGATCAGGCAGAAGCGGCCCGTATCGGAGACGTGCCTGAGGCCAGTGAGATCGTGGGTCGACTCCGCTCTGTTCGCCGTCGAATGAACGAGCACAACCAGGCGGGCACCGGCCCCGCCGGACGGTGGCTGCGCGCCGAGCTGCGCGGCTTGATGACGGACGTGAGCACCGTTGCCGCTCAGCCCCTGGCGGTGGACCTGCGTGTGGACTGCTCGCTCAGCCTTCCGCGGGAGGTTCGCCGTGAAGCCGAGTCGGCAGCGACGGCGTTGGCGCAGCTGACGGCCTGGCCGTTCGGCACCGCGGCGTGGAAGGACTACCACAACAGGTTCTTCGAGCGGTACGGGATCGGCTCTCTCGTCCCGCTACGGGACGTCGTTGACCCTGACATCGGTCTTGGGTTCCCCGCTGGATACCTCGATGGGGAGCCCGAGCCGGAAGGGCCGGTGAACGCCCGCGACCAACAGCTTCTTGCCCTCGCCCAGAGCGCCGCGCTCGACGGTCGCGACGAGGTCCTGCTCGATGAGCAAACGATCACCGAGCTACAGCTGGGGGACCGGAAGAGGATGCAGATCCCTCCTCATTTCGAGCTGCGGTTCCAACTTCACGCCGAGTCGGCCCACGCTCTCGACAGCGGCGACTTCACGCTCTCTGTCGTCAGTGCTTCCCGCGGCGTCGGCACTCTGTCCGGTCGCTTCATCGGTCTGCTGGACGAATCTGATCAAGCCCGAGCGGCCCGCGAAATCGCACAGCTGCCGACGAGCGACCCCGGCACGCGGCTGGCCCAGCTCTCGTTTGCACCACTTGACCCGAGCGACGCCCACGTAACCCGCGCGCCTGCATTGGCGCCCGAGATCATCAGCGTGGCGGAACACCGACCAGCCGGACCGAACGTGATTGCGCTGAGCGATCTCGCGGTGGGCTGTGACCGACGTCGTCTCTACCTGGCTTCGGTGTCCCGAAGGAGCCGAGTGGACGCCTACGCTCTGCACGCTCTCGACTTTCGAACGCACACCCCGCCCTTGGCCCGGTTCCTCAGCGAGATCGGCAGAGCGCAGGCCGGCGTCGTGACCGGCTTTACGTGGGGCATTGCTGATCGGCTCCCGTTTCTGCCGCGCCTGCGCTACGGCCGGACGGTCCTCTCGCCGGCCAGGTGGCGATTGACGCGCTCCGAACTGCCGGGCCGCGCGGCTCCGTGGAGGGAGTGGCGTGAGGAGCTGCGAAGGTGGGCAGAGCAACGCCGGCTCCCGGACTCGGTCTACCTGACCGAGGGCGATCGTCTTCTGCACCTGGATCTCGGGCACAGCTCACACCTTGAACTCCTGCGCTCGCACCTGGACGCTTCCGAGCACGCGGTGCTCACGGAAGCCCCTGAGGGCACCAGTGCCTGGTTCGCTGGGCACGCCCACGAGATCAGCATTCCGATGACGGCAGCCGTGCCCCCGAAGTGGCCCGCTGCACCAGCCGTCTCCGCTTCCCGCCTCATTGGACGTGGCCACGGGCGCCTGCCTGGCGGATCCGACTGGCTGATGGCCAAGCTGTACGGGCACAACGAGCGGCAGCCAGAGATCCTGGGCCACTACCTCCCGCATCTCCTCGCCCAATGGGACCAGCCGCCAGCGTGGTGGTACATGCGGTATCGCGACCCGCGGCCGCACATTCGCCTGAGGGTTGCTCTTCCTGACCCCGCAGCCTTCGGTCAGGCCGCCGCGCGGATCAGCAGGTGGGCGGATGGCCTTCGTGAGGACGGCTTGCTCAGCGACCTGCAATTCGCCACCTCCTACCCCGAGACCGGGCGGTGGGGACGCGGGGCAGCCATGCAGGCCGCCGAGGCCGTGTTCACCGCCGACTCACGCTGCCTGGTCGCCCAGTTCGCCCTACCAAGCGGCCCCCAGCCGCAGGCCCTCGCCGCCAGCAACCTCATAGCCATCGCGGCGGCCTTCTCCGGCAGCCCGCGCGAGGGCATGGACTGGATGATCAGGTACGGCAAGATCGACGCTTCAAAACCGCTGGATCGACGCGTGCTCGCGGAAGCCGTACGGCTGGCTGACCCCTCGGACAACTGGGCCGGACTCCGTGCAGCCCCCGGCGGGGAGACGATCTACGCGCAATGGGCAGCCCGCGACCGTGCCCTTGGCCAGTATCGGGAGCTATTGCGCCAGGCCGAGGACGTGGACCCCGACACTGTCCTTGATTCCTTGCTCCACGGCCACCACATCCGAGCCGCCGGCATCGACAAAGATGACGAGCGCACCTGCCTAAGGCTGGCTCGGGCCGCTGCGCTCGCCTGGAAGGCGAGGCATTCATGACAGAGACGTCAGACCTCAGGGTGCAGGCAGCAGCTGATGCCATCGCCGCCCGCTTGGCTTCACCGGCCGATGTGCGCGGGCTTGAACTCACGCAGGGCTGGTTTCCGCAGTCGTTGGCGTTCGGCGCCGCAGGCGTCGCTCTCTTACACATCGAACGGGCCCGCTCCGGGATCGCGTCGTGGAAGCGCGCTCACGACTGGCTCGCCTGCGCCGCTGAGGCCCCAGCCGTCGGCGGCGCGGACGGGCACCTCTACTACGGCGCCCCCGCGCTCGCCTTCGCTCTGAACGCCGCGGCAGACCGGCCCGAGCGGTACGCCCGCGCCCTGGACGCCCTCGACCGGCACATCGAGAACATGACGCGCCGCCGGCTGGAGCGTGCACATCTCCGAATGGATCGTGGTCAGCTGCCCGCGCTGGCGGAGTTCGACACCATCCGCGGCCTGAGTGGCCTCGGTGCTCTTCTGCTCCGGCGCGAGGGCCAAGTCGACCTGACCCGGGCGGTCCTCTCCTACCTGGTCCGGCTCACCGAACCGATCGAAAGCTCCGGAGAACTCCTCCCGGGCTGGTGGAGCGACCTGGCGCCCTCTGGCAAGCCGTCACCGGAATTCCCGCAAGGCCACGCCAACACTGGCCTTGCGCACGGCATCGGTGGCCCTCTGGCTCTTCTTTCGATCGCTTCACGGCGCGGTGTCACCGTCGACGGGCAGGCCGAGGCAATCAGCCGGATCTGCGCATGGCTGGATCGCTGGCGGCAGGACGGACCGGCCGGACCCTGGTGGCCCTACTGGATCACTCGCGAGCAGCTTCGGTCCGGCCATGCCGGCAACGGCCCTTCACGCCCGAGCTGGTGCTACGGAACAGCGGGCATTGCCCGAGCTTTGCAACTCGCTGGAATCGCGGCGGGCGACACAGAGCGGCAACAGATGGCCGAGAGCGCCATGGCACATGCGATGACAGATCCGGAACAGCTGCGAGCGACCGGAGATCACTCCATCTGCCACGGATTTGCCGGACTGGCGCACATCACGCGGAGCATGGCGGCGGACGCGATCCAGCCCGGCCTCGTCGAGCGCCTGCCTCCCCTGCTCGCTCCCATCACGCACGTCGAGCCGGATGCCCTGGCCACATCGCTTCTTCGGCCGCCGTACGGGCCCGGCGACATCGGACTGCTCGAAGGCGCAGCCGGCGTAGCTCTCGCTCTGCACGCGACGCAGACAGGCACGCCCCCCATATCCGGCTGGGACACATGCTTCCTGATCAACTGACGCGCACGAAAAGAGACAACAGTGAATATGGCACCTGACGAGTGGCCGCAGCGCCTCGTCCAGTTCGCCACCTGGCCGGAGTCCGAACAGCTCGCCGCCGAATACCTTCTGCCCGAGTTGGAGATCAGTGCAGCGGAGGGCGAGATTGCGCAGTGGTCCTTCCTGCGCAAATTCCCGTGCTGGCGGATCCGATATCAGCCCACTGACGATCGAGCTTCCACACGCCTGGACAGCCTCTTGGGACGCCTGCGGGCCGAGGGCCTAGTCAGCGAGTGGACGGTGGGGATCTACG
Source organism: Streptomyces sp. NPDC048637 (assembly GCF_040650675.1). Classification (NCBI taxonomy): domain Bacteria; kingdom Bacillati; phylum Actinomycetota; class Actinomycetes; order Kitasatosporales; family Streptomycetaceae; genus Streptomyces; species Streptomyces sp. NPDC048637. The sequence goes on along the minus strand of NZ_JBEZHQ010000022.1, from coordinate 14,535 downwards.
AGCCGGAGACGGTGGCATTCGGCGGCGTCGCCGGGATGGAGCTGGCCCACGAGCTGTTTCACCACGACAGCCGCCACATCCTCGAATTCGCCACCGATAAGCGGGAAGCCCCCAAGGCCCCGGACCTGGGACGGCGCGAGCTGGCCATCCTGCTGTTCAGCGTTCTCATGCGCTCCGCGGGCCTGGACCGATTCGAGCAAGGCGACGTATGGGCGAGGGTTGCCGCTGAACGACAGGGCATTGCGGTTGCGCCCGCGGCCGATCGGGCCGCGAAGGCTGTGCGACAGCTCATGACCGTCGATGTCAGCGCCACCAGCAGGCTCGTCGACGGAGGCCCGTTGACGGGACTGGCCGACTGGCTTGCCACGTTCGAGTGGGCAGGGCAGCGGCTCGCTCGCCTCCACGCCTTGGACGGCTGGAACGCGGGTTTCGAGCGGTACTCGCCCACCACCTGATCTTCCACTGGAACCGATTGGGCCTCAGTGGTGAGGACCAAAGCACCTTGTCAAACCTGGCGAAAGAGGTAGTCATGGGAACGAGCGAATCCGCCGCGTCTGCATCAGGCACGGCCGCTGACGCCGCTAGCCTCACCGGCGTGGATACCGACACGATCAACGACAACGCCGCTGCCGAGAACCTCCGCAACAAGCTGGTCGACCAGCTCAAGGCAGATGGACGCGTGCACAGCGACGACATCGAAGACGCTCTACGGGCAGTACCTCGACACGTGTTCGTACACCAGTCGAAGCCTGGCGCCACCCTCGAAGAGGCGTACGCCGACACCCCGGTCCACACCAAGTTCGACAGCTCCGGCGCGTCCATCAGCGCCGTCTCACAGCCGTCGGTCAACGCCCTCATGCTCGAACTCACCCAGGCCAAGCCGGGCATGATGATCTTGGAAGGCGGCGCCGGCAGCGGCCTGTTCGCCTCGACCATGGGACGTCTGGTCGGTGAAGAGGGGCACGTCTACACGATCGACGTGGACCAGGACCTCGTGGACAACGCCCAAGCGGCCGTCGAAGAAGCCGGTTTCGCCGGCGTCGTGACCGTAATCCTCGGAGACGGCGCGGTCGGCCACCCGGAGGGCGCTCCCTATGACCGGATCGTCGCGACCGTTGGTGCTCACGGCATCCCGTCGGCCTGGCTCGACCAGCTCGCGTCCGACGGCCGCCTCGTCGTGCCGCTCCGGCTGCGGGGCAGCGTCTCGCGTGCTGTCGCCTTCGAGCGGGACGCAGATGGCCGCTGGCGTAGCGTCCGCAGTGCGATGTGCACGTTCATGCCGCTGCGGGCAGGCGTAGCTGATGACCCGCGGCGCCTTGTCGCCCTGACCGACGACGGCGCAGTCAAGCTCCAGTTCAACCAGGAGCAGAAGGCCGACGAGGCGCTGCGCGGGGTGCTCGACCAGCCGGGAACCGAAGCGTGGTCGGGCGTGACGTTCCGGGGGTCTGAGTCGCCGGAGTACATGTGGCTCTGGCTGTCGTGCAGCCTGGACAACGCCCTCAGCCGGATGGAGGTCGATCGCAACGGCGCCGGGGCCAGCAACCTGGCCGACGGGTTCCGGCCCATGGCGGTAGCGGAGGGAAGCAGCTTCGCCTACCTCACGCTGCGGAAGGCTGGTCTTGCCGAGGACGGCGGGCAGTTGTACGAGGCGGGAGCCATCGGCCACGGTCCGGCGGGCAAGGAACTCGCCGATCGGGTAGCCGAAGAGATGGGTGTATGGGATCGCGGTTTCCGCGAGCGCGACGTGGCCTTCGAAGTCCAGAAGCTCGATGGTGCACCGCCGGTCTCGGCGCCGGGACGATTCGCGTTCGACAATGCCCTCAACCGGATCGTCATCGAGTGGCAGTGAGATGGACGCCAGCCAGATAGTGCGGCGTTTCCCGCTGGTCGCCCGACCTCGCCCGGCGTGTTCGCCGCTCGTTGATCGAGTTCGGGAGATCGGCGGACTTGCACGGGAGGCCGAGTGCACAGGCCGTCTGGCTCCAGCATCCGCGGCCTTCAACAAGGCGGCTCTGCTCGCCAGTGACTGTGCTCTTCCGGACCTGGCCCGCACTCTGTGCTGGAGGCACGCCGTGGCGTACCTGCGCACCCAGCCCCTGGGCGCGCAGGTCGCCCGGTTCGGCCTGGAGCCCCTCGTCAACCTCGCGCGGTTGTTGATCCGTTCCGGCGACGGAGACGGTGCCTTTGCACTTCTCGACTCGACGTATCAAGCGGTGACGTCCGATACGGCCGCCACGATCGACGGGCACGAGGTGTCATTTGACAACATCACCGGGGCGGACGAAGACCGCCGCAAACTGCATCAATGGCTTTGGGCCGTACTGCTGGCCGACGGTGCGCGCGCCCTGGCCAGCGCCGACATGTGGGCGGAGGCACACGCCCAGGTCCAGCGGCACAAGGGCATCGGCAGCAGGATGCTCGACGGCCGCCAGGTTGCCGTCATAGCCCATATCACGGCGGGCGACATCGAACAGGCTGAGGTTCTGCTGAGCGGCACCGTTCCTGGCGAGGCGTGGGAGACCGCGGTTGCAGCACTTCTTACGGTGCTGTGCAGGCGGACGGCGAACCTGCCAGTCCGCACAGCTCTGGACGACTTGGTGGATCTCTACCGTTCCCTGGAGCGAAGTGCTGGCCTGGCGGTCTTCCTCACGCGGCTTGGACTGTCCGCCGTCGACCTTGCTGGCGACCAGCAGCCGGAGATTGCCCGCTGTATCGCTACAGACCTCGTCGAGGAGACCATCGGGACGGGCGACGGCTATGCGGCTCGCGATGTGCTAGCTCACCCTGGTTGCCATGAATATTTGACCGGCCAGCAGGCAGCCCGCCTTAAGGAGATTGTCGAAGCGTGTGCTCTGGGCTCCGGCGCTATTCCCGACGAACTACAAGTGGATCTCTTGACCGCGCTGGACATCAGCAAGTCTGTGATCACCGGCGTGCTCGCTGCAGCGCCTTCCGATACGGCATGAGGGCGTGATGGGGACAGCTGTCCGGTGCCATGGAACATTGAGCGTGCGCCACCGGCCCTAAGGGTTGCTCCGTACAGACCTTCGAGTTGTGCGGGCATGTCTACGGATCCGGGTGTGGCTCTGGAGGATTGCTCGCTGTCATTTCCGCCTCATGACCGCGTCGCGTCGGGCAAACTGAACTCCGGTGAGGCGGGGGGGGCACACACATGAGCAGACCAGTACCAACTGCTGCCGGCGGTGACCCGAGTCCGGTACCCGACCTCGTTCCTCCGCAGCCCGTCCCCGGCACTCGTCCCTCGCGGTCAGCATCGGCCCATCGCTGGCAGACAACCATCGCGGCGGCGATCGCTGCGGTTGCAACTGTCGTCGCGGCACTCATCGCCGCTTTAGGCAGCAACAACAACGCCACTTCAGGTAGCAACGGCAATGCCCCTCGGTCTTCGGTCAGTGTCGCTTCCTGGTCGGAGTGGCCCGCAGAAGCACCTGCCAAGACATATGAGTTCGAGGGCAGCGTGAGCCAACTGTCTGCGGGGTCGGCGGTTCACGTCATCATCGAGGTCCCACGCGTCGCTTCCGCCTTGTGGGAGAGTTAAGCGGCCGCGCCGCGCAACCCTGATAACAGGGCATCGATATGAGTGAGATATACCCAGAACGTCGCTGCTGCGATCGCATTTCTGTAAGGCATGACCGCCAAAAGCCCGAAAGCCCACTGAGACACAGCACTCCGAGCCCACCCAGGCGCCCCGGTGGGCAGAGCCCTGAGTCCGTGAAGTCGCCTGGCGTGGTAGCTGCGGGCTATCTGACGAGCATAACGATGCGTGCGGCGGGAGCGCAGGAGCGAAAGCATGCCCAAAGCCTGCCAGCCTGATCTGCTGCGGCACCGGGGTTTTGAAAGGGACCAGGTTATCGCCTGGCCGTCGGCACTCACGCCGACTCAGTTCGCGGTTCGCGGGCCCAGACTACGGCTGTTCCCGATCAAGGCATCAGCTCCCAGGGATCGACCTTACTCAATTAGCAGGTCAACATCCGAACTCACCCACTATCCGATACAAGGCACGCCACAAGGTGACGCTTCATCAGTTCTACCTGACGGTACGTCACTTAAGTCAGCATCGAGTCAGCATGCACCCAGCCAGAGGCGGTGACAGATGGCGACACATGCACATGCACCAAACCGTTCCGCACCACCTCTGAGCTGCATAGATGCAGGCCAGCCTGCTACACCCGAACGTTGCTCCAAACCCGGTGCCAGTGGAAGCCGAAGAGATATTCGGTGGAGCGCCCGCGTTCCCAGAGGGTGCGGGTGTGGCGGGTGCGGACCGTGCCCGCGGCGACCGAGACGCCGGGGTCGTCGAAGACGGGCATGACGGTCTCGATGTAGTCCGGTGCGAGGACGGTGTCCGCGTCGACGGCCAGTACGAGGTCGGTGGTGCAGTGCGGTAGCGCGAAATTCTGCGCCTTGGCCTTGCTGCCGAGATTGCTGGACGGACGAAGAACGGTGACGCCGTGCGAGGCCGCGACCTCGCCCGTGCGGTCCGTGGAAGCATCGTCCACGACCAGGACCCGGTCAGGCCGGACCGTTTGAGATGCGAGGGACTCCAGCGTGGCCGGCAGTCCCTCCTCCTCGTTGTGTGCGGGCACGATGACGGTGATGGTGTGCAAGTCGATCTCCCCCTGTCTTGCGGATCGCGCTGACTACGACGGTGAGCAGTCCGATCACGCCGTAGACGATGGTGCTGATGCCGATGAACGGCAGTCCTCCGTGCATGTCACCGACGGTAGGGGAGGTGGCGCCTGGCGTGGTTCCGGAGGGCCCCTCCTGTGGATAACTCACGTAACGAGGCGCGGTGGAGTGGGAGTTGGGAGGTGTCGAGACTGGGCGGCGGCGGGGACGGGGGGGCGCCCTGGTACTCGACGGAGATGGTCGGAGTTAAGCGACACCCCCGGTCCGAGGCGCGGGCCGCTCAGCCCAGAGATGCCGGCCGCTTGCCCCGGGGGCGCGCGCCGCGCGGGCCCCCGGCGTGCCGGCCGCCGCCCGAGCAGGCCCAGCTGTGCGGACCCCTCGGACCGAGAGGTGGATTGTCGACGGGTCAGTCACCGGACGTCATGGCAGTCGCTGCGGCGGTGTCCCGGTCACCCCCGCCGGTTCCTGGTGGTGGCTGCGGAGAGTCGCCGCCGGCCGTGCGGCGGGGGAGTTTCGCCGCGGCCAGTGTGCCGGCCGCGGCGACGGCCGCGAGGGTCAGGAGGGTGGGCCCCATCGCGGGGAGGAAGGCTTCGCCGGTCCAGTGCGGTCCGCCGGGTGGGCGGGCGCCGGTGGCGGTGGGTGCGCTGGGTGCCATGAGGGTCACCAGCATGGTGGCCGTGGCGACGCCCAGTGCCGGGCCGATGTTCATCGCGGTCTGCTGGAGGCCGCCGGCCACTCCGGCGTGGTCCGTGGACACCTGGCGCACGATGACCGCCGTCGCCGTGACCATGACCGTGCCGAATCCGGCGCCCAGCAGGAGGAATCCCCCGCTGATGGCCGGCGCGGTCGAGGCCCGGTCGAGTTGGGACAGCACGAGGATCCCGAGGGTGAGGAGGATCATCGCCGCCGTGGTCGTCCGGCGGGGGCCGTACCGGCGCTGCAGTACGGCCGAGGCCGGGGCGCTCAGCACCATCAGCACGGCCAGTGGAAGCACCCGCAGACCGCTCTCCAGCGGGTCCATCGCGAGGACGTCCTGCAGGAAGTAGGTGCTGACGAACAGCGCACCGAACAAGGCTGCCGACGCGGCGAGCAGGACGGCGAGGGCCGAGGCGACGGTCGTCGAACCGACCACGGAGAGGGGTACCAGTGGACTCGCGGTGCGGCGTTCGTGCCGGATGAAGACGCCACAGGCGACCGCGGCCACAGCCCCTCCCAGTGCGGTGGCCGTCGTCCAACCGGATTCCGGAAGGGCGACGAGGGTGTGCACGAGAGACACCAGGGCCAGCGCGAGGAAACAGGCGCCCGGCAGGTCGAGTCGGGCGGGGGTGCGGGTGCCCCCGGCGGTGGCGCCCCCAGCAGTGGCACCCCCGGCAGTGACGCCTCCAGTAGCGGCCGGAGGAGTCTCCCGGGGTTCGGACTCGGGTTCGGGGACAGGTGCGGGGACGGGGCCAGGGACGCGAACGGCCAGTGCCAGTACGCCGATCAGGCAGGCGGGCACCACGTTGAGGAAGAAGACGGCCCGCCAGCCCCAGTGGGCGACCAGCGCGCCGCCGAGGACCGGGCCGGCGGCGGCCGCCAGCCCGATGGCGCTGGTACGCAGGGCGAGGGGCATGCCGAGCCGGTCGGGCGGATAGGTGGCGCGCAGCATTCCCAGGGTGGCCGGTTGCAGCAGCGCGCCGAAGATTCCCTGGGCCACCCGCAGCCCGATCACCCAGCCGACGCCGGGCGCCAGGCCGATCCCCGCCGAGGTGGCGCCGAAGCCCAGGATCCCCAGCGCGAAGACGCGTTGGTGGCCGTACCGGTCGCCGAGCCGGCCGGCGAAGACCAGCAGGCTCGCCACGGCGATGAGATAGCCGGTGCTGGTCCACTGGACCTGCCCGAACGAGGCGTGCAGTTCCCGCTGCAGGGCGGGCTGCGCCACGGTCAGTACGGTGCCGTCCAGGGCGACGATCACGGCCCCGGTGATACTGCCAGTGAGAACGAGGCGCCGGCGGCGTCGGGCAGTCATCGGCTCTCCGGCCCGAGGTGCGCGTCCAGCGCGGCCCGGAGCAGCGGCTCGACATCGTCGGCCCCCGTGGCGAGTTGCAGGCTGCCCCACCTCCACAGCTGGGCGATGCCGTGCAGATTGCTCCACAGGGCGCCCGCGACGACCGGTGGCGGCACATCGGACCGCGGCTGCACCCGGGCGACCAGATCGACGAGTACCTGGAAGAGCGGCAGACTGGTGTCCCGCAGCCCGAGATGGTTGCTCTCCAGCAGGTCGTGCCGGAACATCAGCTCGAACATGCCGCGGTGGGTCAGCGCGAAGTCGAGGTAGCCGCGGCCCAGGGCCATGAGCTGGGCGCGGGGGTCCGCTCCGTGCTCGTCGACTTCCGCCGCGACCGTGCCGGCCAGGTCGGCGAACCCCTGGCGGGCGATGGCGGACAGCAGGGACAGATGGGTCGGGAAGTGGCGCCGCGGAGCCCCGTGGGAAACCCCGGCCCGGCGGGCGATCTCCCGCAATGACAGCGCCTGCACTCCCTCTTCGGTCAGCAGGTCGATCCCGACCTGGACCAAACGGGCGCGCAGGCCCGCCTCTTGATCACTCATAGACACTGTCTACCGCAGGTAGTAGACAGTGTCTACTCGGTGCTTGCGTCCCGCGGGCCACACACGGGCGGTGAAACCTCCGGCCGGGAGCCGCGGAGCGCGGAGCGCACAACGACGCCGGCCGCCGCGCCCCGTGGGGGCGAGCGCGACGGCCGGCGTGTGAAGCTGAGGAAGTGAGGTGATTACTCGACGACCTTCAGCAGCTTGTTGGGCGTACCCTCGCTCGGGTTCGTGATCTTGTCCGGCGTGGCGCCGTCCGTCAGGGCCTTCGCCACGTCGGCCGGCTTGGCGTCCTTGTGACCGGCCAGGTAGACCGCGGCAGCACCGACGACATGCGGGGTCGCCATGGACGTACCGGAGATGGTCTTGGTGGCGTCATCGCCGGTGTTCCAGTCCGAGGTGATGTCGGAGCCGGGGGCGTAGAGGTCGACCACCTTGCCGAAGTTGGAGAAGTCGGACTGCTCGTCATCCTTGGTGCTGGAGGCCACGGTGATGGCTTCCTTCACCCGCGACGGGGAACCCTGGCCCGCGTCGGAGGACTCGTTGCCCGCCGCGACGGCGAAGGTGACGCCGGCGTCGATGGCCTTCTTCACGGCCGCGTCGAGAGCCTCGTCCGCACCGCCGCCGAGCGACATGTTGGCGACCGAGGGGCCCTTGTGGTTCTTGGTGACCCAGTCGATGCCCGCGACGACCTGCTCGGTGGTGCCGGAGCCCTCACCGTCCAGGACCTTGACGCCGACGATCTTGGCCTTCTTGGCGACACCGTGCTCGGTACCGCCGATGGTGCCCGCGACGTGCGTGCCGTGACCGTTGTCGTCCTCGGCCTTGTCGCTGCCGTCGATGGCGTTGAAGCCGTACGACGCCCGGCCACCGAAGTCCTTGTGCTTGATGTGGACGCCGGTGTCGATGACGTAGGCGGTGGCGCCCTCACCCGCACTGTCGGGGTAGTTGAACTTCTTGTCGCCCTTGGTGTCCGCCTGGTCGATGCGGTCCAGGCCCCACGAAGGGGGGTTGGCCTGGGCGCCGTCGATGTGGAACTTCTTGTTCTGGACGACCTTGTCGACAGCCGGGTCGGCGGCGAGACGCTTGGCCTCGTCCGAGCTCAGACCGCTCGCCGAGAAGCCGTCGATGGCGGAGGAGTAGTTCCGCTTGACCTTGCCGCCGTACTTGGCGGCCAGGTCGCCACTCTCCATGGTGCGGATCGACTTCTTCATCATGACGATGTAGCTGCCGTTCACGGCGCCCTTGGCCTCGGCTCCGTAGATCTTGCCTTCGGCGGCCGGGGACGCGCCCGCGGTGACCGCGGTGACGGCGGCGATACCAGTGGCGGCTACCGCGGCGGATATCGCCGTGATGAGCCGCTTCTTGCTGGAACGCTTGTGAGCCATTGCGAGGATTCTCCTCGTTCGTGGTGTGGGGGGAAAGCGTTGCGCAATAGCCCGAACAGACCGGAAGATCTGCGTCGGGCTGGCTCGAAACCCTGTCTGATTGATGAGTTCAATTCAAGGCCAGCCGGGGCGTGTGAGATAGACAACAAGCGCGCTGAAATGGGAAATGTTTCAGAAGTGGTCAAAGTGGTACCGGAGTTGAACCGGAGGGACTCAACTCCATTTACGTGCCCGCAATACGGGGTGACGTGGAGATGAAACGGTGCGCCGGAGCGACGGACGCGCGGGTGACGGATTCATGCTCGTGGTGAGGTGTACTTCACTTCCATCCCGGCGTCGGGCGACGGTAGTTGGGACGTTTCGGCACCCTCAAGACCGGGATGGATGGGCGGACTCGATGAGGTCGCGGCCACGAGGACTACCTCCGCTCCCGGCCGCCCAACGCCGCGGCCTGCCGGGTACCGCCCTCGTGCATCAGCTGGTGCGGAGCCGTTCGGCGTTCGTGGCGACTTCGGGGTTGCTCAGCAGGTCAGCACGGCCTCACGCAGCGGTGTGGAGTTCCAGAGTCCGGGTGAGATGCGGCCGGGACCACTCCGCCCGCTTAGCGCTGGTAGCGGGCCAGGACCAGATTGCCGTCTTCCACGAGCCGCTTCCGCAGGGTGTCCAGGCCGATGGCGCCGCTGTAGTACTCCTGGAGGCCGGGGGTGGCGATCTTGTCCTTCCACTCCGGATATCCGCGGACGGACTGGGCCGGGGCGGAACGCAGCGAGCCCGCCAGGGCGGTGCCCGTCGCCCAGTCGTACCTGGCGGCCCGGAGCGCGGGGTCCTTCAGCGCCTCCTGACCCGTCGGCAGCAGCCAGTCGCCCAGGGCGAGCCGGACCATGTTCGGTGGGCTGAGGAGGAAGTCGATGAAGGCCATCGCCTCCTCCTTGTACGGACAGTCCTCGGCGATCGACAGGGTCTGCGGGCTCACGCCCTGGTCCAGGGCGGTGCCGTTGGGGGCGGGCAGCACCGTCCAGTCGAAGCCCTCGGGGGCCTGCTGGGCGATCTGCTGACGGTAGGAGAAGCCGAGCGGCACCATCGCATAGCGTCCGGCGAAGAAGCCCGGGAGGGTGTCGGAGCCGCCCATGCCCAGGGTCGTACGGGACCCGCTGCGGTCGACGTTGACCTGCTCGTGGATGGTGCGCGGCACCAACTGGTCGACGGCATCGAAGCGCACCTCCACCTTGCCGTCGCGGTCGCGGTGGAAGATCCGGCCGCCCGTGGACAGGGCGAGGTTGAGAGTGGCGGAGACGGGCTCCTTCAGCGGCCAGGCGACGCCGTAGGTGGTGCCGCGGGTCAGCCGCTGTGCCGCCTCCGCGAACTCCTGCCAGGTCCAGGGGTGTTCGGGGGTGGGAATGCGGACGCCGGACCGGTGCAGCTTCGCGCGGTTGGCGATCAGCACCCGTGGTTCCTGGAGGAACGGCACGCCGTGGATCCGGCCGTCGAAGGTGCCGGTCTCCCAGCTCCGCTGCGGGATGTCGCGCTGGAGGCGCGGCGGCAGAAGGCCGGTGAGGTCGGCGAGATCCCCGCCGTAGGCGAAGTCCGCGAGGTCGTCGGAGGCGTCGTGGATGATGTCCGGGGCCTCACCGCCCTCGAAGGAGGTCAGCAGCTGGTCATGGACGGTGGTCCAGGCGCCCTGGACGTACTGCACCCGGACGTCGGGGTGGTGTCTGTTCCACTCGGCGACCAGTTGTTTGTTGACCTTGAGCGAGTCCTGCTGCCAGGCCAGCGACTGGAAGCGCAGGGTGATCCGGCCGCCCGCCGTCCGCCGCCGGCCCTCGGAACAGCCCGGCAGCAGGGCCGCGGCCGGCAGCGCGGCGGCCGCCGTGAGCAGGCCCCGCCGGGTGACACGGCGCGGGCGGGCGGGCGCGTTGGCGTGACGCATCAGTTCTTCACCGCCCCGGCGAGCATCCCGCCCGTGATCCGCCGCTGGATGGCGGCGAAGAGCAGCAGGCTCGGGAGGGTGGCGAGGAGCGCGGCGGCGGCGAGCGGGCCGAGGTCGGCGACGCCCTCCGTCCCGAGGAAGTGGGTCAGCACGACCGGCAGCGTCTGTTTCTCGGGGGACTTGAGCAGGACCAGGGCGAAGAAGAACTCGTTCCAGGCGGTGATGAAGGCGAACAGCGCGGTGGCGACGATGCCGGGCGCGAGCAGCGGGGCGGTGACCGAGACGAGCGTACGGAACCGGCCGGCGCCGTCCACCGCCGCCGCCTCCTCCAACTCCCTTGGTACGGCCCGGACATAACCGGTCAGCATCCACAGGGCGAACGGCAGCGACCACACCACATAGACCATGATCAAACCGATCCGGGAGTCCACCAGATGGAGCCCCTTCAGGATCAGGAACAGCGGGATGATCACCAGTACCAGCGGGAAGGCCTGACTGATCACCACCCAGCCGGTGGCCGCCCGCGAGAGACGGTTGCGGAAGCGGGCCAGGACATACGCCATCGGGGTCGCCAGCAGAATCGCGAGCAGCGCGGAGACCGCCGCGGCCAGCAGGCTGTTGCCCGCCGCCGCCAGCAGCGGCTGCTCGAAGGCCTGCCGGAAGCTCTCCAGGGTGGGCGCCTCGGGGATCCAGGTGGGGTGCATGCTGCCGAGTTCCCGCGGTGGCTTGAAGGCGGTGGAGAGCAGCCACAGGAAGGGGAAGGCGAGGAAGACGAGATAGCCGAGGAGCGCGGCGTACTGGCCGGCGCGGGTGGCCGTGCGGCGTGGGGTGGCGGTGCGTCGTGGGGTGATGGTGCGGCGTGGGGCGCTTCGCGGGAGGCCGGCGCTTCCCCCGGCGCGCGGGGCGGGCCCTCTGCGCTTGCTGCCGCCGGTGCTTTCCGTGGCCGTCACCGGTCGTCGTCCCCCTTCAGCCGGCCGGCCAGATAGACGGCCAGCAGGACCGAGATCACCGCCACCATCGCCAGGCCCATCGTGGCCGCATATCCGAACTGCCCGTAGCGGAAGGCCTCTTCGTAGGCGAACAGCATCGGCAGTCTGGTCCGGCCGCCGGGGCCGCCGTCGGTCAGCACGAAGACCAGGGCGAAGGAATTGAAGTTCCAGATGAAGTTGAGCGCGGTGACAGCCAGGGCGATGGGCCTCAGGGCGGGCCAGGTGACGGTGCGGAAGCGGCGCCAGGCGCCCGCGCCGTCCATGGACGCGGCCTCGTGCAGTTCGCGGGGCACATTCTGCAGACCGGCCAGCAGGGTGACGGTGGTCTGCGGCATCCCGGCCCAGACGCCGACGACGATGACCGCGGGCAGCGCGGTGGCCAGCCCGCTCAGCCAGTCCCGGCCGTCGCCGGCGCCGGACAGGCCCAGACCGCGCAGGGTCTCGTTCAGGATGCCGGCGTCCGGGTGGTAGACCAGCCGCCACATGATGCCGACGACGACCTCGGGCATCGCCCACGGGATGATCGCGAGCGCCCGGGCCAGCCAGCGCAGCCGCAGATCGAGATGGAGCAGCAGGGCAAGACCGAGGGCGAGGAGGAACTGCGGGACGGTGACACCGAAGGCCCATATCAGGCCGATCCGGAAGGAGTCCCAGAACAGCGCGTCCTGGAACAGGTCGGAGAAGTTCAGCAGCCCCACGAAGCGGGTGGCCTGGGTCCGGCCCGACTGGGCATCGGTGAACGCCAGCCCGATGCCGTACAGCAGCGGCCCCACGCTCAGCACCAGGATCGGGAGCAGCGCGGGCAGCACGAGGAACCAGGCGCCCAGGTCGCGTCGGGGCCGGGCGGCCTGGTCCGCGGACGGTGCGGTGGACCGCCGGGGCGCGGTCGCCAGCGTCATGGGAGGGGCTCCGCACGACGCGGTCCGGGCGGTCTGCCCCTGTATACGCCCGCCGTTGGCACTGCTGCCATCGCTCCCCCTCTCCCCCGCCGGCCGTTCCCGGCCGCCGTCATCGTCGTGACGGCCGGCACCCCCGTCAAGGTCCCCGGCCGATTCCCCCACGGAACTCCCCGCCCGCGTTGTCTTACGGGGCCCTGGGGCCGACCTGCGACACTGGTCGCGTCCATGCACCGCAGGAGGCACCCCGATGACCGAACCCAGCCCCGCCGCCTTCACGGAGGCGCGCGCCCGCGACGTGCTGGCCGCGGCCGGACACCCCGAGGCAGCGGCCGACGCCGCACTGCTCTCGCTCGGTGAGAACGCCGTCTTCGCCCTCGGCGACAACGGGCCGGTCGTACGGGTGGGCCGCAGCGCCGAACTCCTGGAGCGGGCCGAGCGGGAACTGGCCGTGGCGCAGTGGCTGGCGGCCGAGGGCGTACCGGCCGTCCGGGCCGCGGAGCCCGTCGCGACGTTGGCCGACGGGCATCCCGTGACCTACTGGCAGCGGCTGCCGGAGGCCGTCCGCCCCGCCGGTCCGGACGATCTCGCCACGCTGCTGAAGCTGGTACACGCGCTGCCGGAACCGCCCTTCGCACTCCCCCGGCGCGAACTGCTCGGCGGCGTCGAACGCTGGCTGCGGCTGGCCGGCGACGCCGTATCGGCGCCGGACGCGGAGTATCTGCGCGGGCGGCGGGACGCCTTCGCGGCGGCCGCCACAGCCCTGGAACCGCATCTGCCGCGCGGTCCCATCCACGGTGACGCGCTGGCCCGCAACATTCATGTCGGGCCCGACGGCCCGGTGCTGGTCGACCTGGAAACCTTCTCCTCCGATCTGCGGGAACACGATCTGGTCGTGATGGCGCTGAGCCGGGACCGCTACGGCCTGTCCCCCGACGCGTACGACACCTTTGTGTCCGTCTACGGCTGGGACGTACGGGACTGGGAGGGCTGCGCCGTGCTGCGCGGTTCCCGGGAGACGGCCAGCTGCGCCTGGGTGTCCCAGCACGCGCCCGGAAACCCGGCAGCACTCAGAGAATTCCGGCGCCGGATCGCCTCACTGCGCGACAAGGACGCGACGGTGCGGTGGTATCCCTTCTGAGCGGGGCGGCCTGACGGGGCCCTGGCAGGGTCTTCAAATGATCTTGCATGGTGGCTCACAGTTGGGTGATGCGTCGCCATGAACTGCCGGATGTGGAGTGGGAGTTCATCCGGCCGTTGCTCCCTGTGCGGTCGCGTGGGCCTGAGCGGCTGGATGACGACGCGGCATCAGCCACACCATCCCCGAACAAGCCGACCAGGTCCGCAACCGATTGAACCGCGCCGTCGATGGGGGCCTGCCCCCCCGACCTGGCCCAGGTGGTGTGGCAAGCCCGGCTTGCGTGACACCTAGCCAATGTTCGGGTCGCGCTCGACCAGCTCGGCAATGCCCGCCTGCTGCGCCCGCGCGATCCGGGCGGCATCGGCTTGCGCACGCTCCTGGGCGGACTTCTCCCAGCTGGCGGGCTGCATGAACATCATGGCATTGCTGCCAGGGACGATCATGACGCCGCCGAAGAGCGGATCACCGGCGAACCAGGCGCCGCCATCCTCGGCGCCCTTGGGCCAGCGCCGCACCGTTGTGGCGTTGACGGCCCGCATGCGAGGCGCGCCGTGCTGGCCGCGGCTGGAGAGTTTGATCGTGTGAATGGTGCCGAGGTACTTCCACTCATCCCCGTTCCTGTCTCCCACCTTCCTGTCCACTCGCGTTCGGTATTCGAGCGGATAGGTGTGCAAGACCTTTTTGCACACCTTCAGGCGCCGCCCATGGCGGACCCGGAGTGCCAGAAAGATGAGCAGCCACATTCCGACCGGGACGGGGAGCACCAGGACGAAGGTATTCGGCGCACCCAGCGAGTACAGCACCACCGGCAGCGTCATCAGAGCGATGCTCAGGGCGAGGCGTCCGGCGACATGCCGCTTCAGGCCTGTTAACCGAACTAACTGAGCTGTCTTCGCAGGTCAGACCGGGTATCTGCTAGCTTCCCGATGTGCTTGATGAGCAGCGGTCCGGAAGG
>NZ_JBEZHQ010000021.1:0-145848 GCF_040650675.1 Streptomyces sp. NPDC048637 | reverse complement strand
ACCGCCATCTGGCACAACTGGACCACCGGAGCCCCAGCCAAACGATCCCTGACCGCCTACGACCACTGAGAACATCGGACTCATTCATCTAGGCGCCCGGCACCGGCGCCGAGGCCGCCACCGGCTCCCCCACCATCGCGCCGAACGCGCCCAGCGCGAGCCGGTGCAGCAGTTCCGCCATCTCCGTCCGGCCCGGGAGGGCGCCCGGGCGGCCGAGGTGCGGGGTGGAGTTGAGCAGGCCGAAGACGGCGTGCACCGCGGCGCGGGCCTGGGACTCGGCGGGGTCCGGGTGGACCCGGCGCACGACCTCCACCCACAGCTCCACGTACTGCCGCTGGAGCTGGCGGACCCGCTTGCGGTCGGTCTCCCGCAGCCGGTCCAGCTCCCGGTCGTGCAGGGTGATCAGCGGCCGGTCGTCCAGTGCGAAATCGATATGGCCGTCGATCAGCGCGTCCAGCACCGCCCCGGGGCTCCCGCCGCCCTCCGCGACCCGCATCCGGCCGCCCGCGAGCAGCCGCTCACTGATCCCGACCAGCAGCTCGGCGAGCATCGCGTCCTTGCCGGCGAAGTGCCGGTAGAGGCCGGGGCCGGAGATACCCACGGCCGCCCCTATCTCGTCCACGCCGACGCCGTGGAAGCCGCGCTCCGCGAAGAGCCGGGCCGCCTCCTTGAGGATCTGCTCGCGGCGGCTGGTCGGGGCGGAGGGCTGCGCATTACTCATGCCGTCGATTGTAGACAGCCGGGTTAGTGCTCGTTAACCTGATGGCAATGAGGTTAACGCCCATTAACCCGGATGGCCCGGCCGCCGCGGACCGCGGCACCGGGACAGCAGACCGAGCAAGGGGGCTCGTACTGATGGAGCAGGCACCGGTGCTGGGGAGTACCGCCGATCCGGCGTCCGACTCCTGGCGGGCCAATGAGGCCGCGCACCGCGAGCTGGCCGCACAGCTGCGCGAGAAGCTCGCGGCGGCCCGGCTGGGCGGCGGCGAGAAGGCCAGGGCGCGGCACACCGCCCGTGGAAAACTGCTGCCCCGCGACCGGGTGGACGCCCTGCTGGACCCCGGCTCGCCGTTCCTGGAGCTGGCGCCGCTGGCCGCCGAGGGGATGTACGGCGGGGCCGCACCGGCCGCCGGGGTGATCGCCGGCATCGGCCGGGTCTCCGGCCGCGAGACGGTGATCGTCGCCAATGACGCCACGGTCAAGGGCGGCACGTACTACCCGATGACGGTCAAGAAGCATCTGCGGGCGCAGGAGATCGCCCTGGAGAACCGTCTCCCCTGCCTCTACCTCGTCGACTCCGGCGGCGCCTTCCTGCCGATGCAGGACGAGGTCTTCCCCGACCGCGAGCACTTCGGGCGGATCTTCTACAACCAGGCGCGGATGTCCGGCGCCGGTATCCCGCAGATCGCCGCCGTCCTCGGCTCGTGCACGGCGGGCGGCGCCTACGTCCCCGCAATGAGCGACGAGGCCGTGATCGTCCGCAACCAGGGCACGATCTTCCTGGGCGGCCCGCCGCTGGTGAAGGCCGCCACCGGCGAGGTGGTCACCGCCGAGGAGCTGGGCGGCGGCGAGGTGCACACCAGGACCTCCGGGGTCACCGACCATCTCGCCGAGGACGACGCCCATGCGCTGCGCCTGGTGCGCACCATCGTCGGCACCCTCGGCGAGCGCGAGCCGCTCCCGTGGACCGTACGGACCGTGGAGGAGCCCAAGGCCGACCCGGCCGGGCTGTACGGGGCGGTGCCCGCGGACTCCCGTACACCCTATGACGTCCGGGAGGTGATCGCGCGGCTGGTGGACGGCTCGCGCTTCGCGGAGTTCAAGGCGGAGTACGGCACGACGCTGGTCACCGGCTTCGCGCATCTGCACGGCCACCCGGTCGGCATCGTCGCCAACAACGGCATCCTGTTCTCCGAATCCGCCCAGAAGGGCGCCCACTTCATCGAGCTGTGCGACCAGCGCGGCATCCCGCTGCTGTTCCTCCAGAACATCTCCGGCTTCATGGTCGGCCGCTCGTACGAGGCCGGCGGTATCGCCAAGCACGGCGCGAAGATGGTGACGGCGGTGGCCTGCACCCGCGTGCCCAAGCTGACGGTCGTCATCGGCGGCTCCTACGGGGCGGGCAACTACTCCATGTGCGGCCGGGCCTACTCCCCCCGCTTCCTGTGGATGTGGCCGAACGCCAAGATCTCGGTGATGGGCGGCGAACAGGCCGCGTCCGTCCTCGCGACCGTCAAGCGCGACCAGCTGGAGGCGCGCGGCGAGGAGTGGAGCACCGAGGAGGAGACCGCCTTCAAGGCGCCCGTCCGCGAGCAGTACGAGACCCAGGGCAACGCCTACTACGCGACCGCGCGGCTGTGGGACGACGGGGTGATCGACCCGCTGGAGACCCGGCAGGTGCTGGGGCTGGCGCTGACCGCCTGTGCCAACGCGCCGCTTCCCCAGAAGGACAGCACAGCGCCCGGCTACGGCGTCTTCCGGATGTGAGAGGGATGTCCACAGGAATGGCCACCAATTTCGACACCGTGCTCATCGCCAACCGCGGCGAGATCGCGGTCCGTGTCATCCGTACGCTGCGCGCCCTCGGCATCCGCTCGGTCGCCGTCTTCAGCGACGCGGACGCCGACGCCCGCCATGTCCGCGAGGCCGACACGGCCGTACGGATCGGTCCGGCCCCGGCCGCCGAGAGCTATCTGTCCGTGGAGCGGCTGCTGGACGCGGCCGCCCGGACCGGCGCCCAGGCGGTCCACCCGGGCTATGGCTTCCTCGCCGAGAACGCCGCCTTCGCCCGTGCCTGCGCGGACGCCGGGCTGGTCTTCATCGGGCCGTCCGCCGAGGCCATCGAGCTGATGGGCGACAAGATCCGCGCCAAGGAGACGGTGCGGGAGGCCGGTGTCCCGGTCGTCCCCGGCTCCTCGGGCAGCGGGCTGACGGACGGGCAACTGGCCGCCGCGGCACGGGAGATCGGCGTCCCGGTGCTGCTCAAGCCGTCCGCGGGCGGCGGCGGCAAGGGCATGCGGCTGGTCCGCGACGAGGCGCTGCTCGCCGACGAGATCGCCGCCGCCCGCCGCGAGGCCCGCTCCTCCTTCGGCGATGACACGCTGCTCGTCGAGCGCTGGATCGACCGGCCCCGGCACATCGAGATCCAGGTGCTGGCGGACGGCCACGGCAACGTCATCCACCTCGGCGAGCGCGAATGCTCCCTCCAGCGCCGCCACCAGAAGGTCATCGAGGAGGCCCCCTCGGTCCTGCTGGACGAGGCCACCCGCGCCGCGATGGGTGAGGCGGCCGTGCAGGCGGCCCGCTCCTGCGGCTACCGCGGCGCCGGCACCGTCGAGTTCATCGTCCCGGGCAAGGACCCCGCCTCCTACTACTTCATGGAGATGAACACCCGTCTCCAGGTGGAGCACCCGGTCACCGAGCTGGTCACGGGCCTGGACCTGGTGGAGTGGCAGCTGCGGGTCGCGGCCGGCGAGCATCTCCCGTACGCCCAGGAGGACATCACCCTCACCGGGCACGCCATCGAGGCCCGGATCTGCGCCGAGGACCCGGCCCGCGACTTCCTGCCGACCGGCGGCACGGTGCTGGCGCTGCACGAGCCGCAGGGCGGGGGAGTGCGCACGGACTCCGGGCTCTCGGCGGGCGGGGAGGTCGGCAGCCGCTACGACCCGATGCTGTCCAAGGTGATCGCCCACGGCCCGGACCGGGCGAGCGCGCTGCGCCGGCTCCGGGCCGCACTGGCCGAAACGGTCACCCTCGGTGTCACCACCAACGCCGGTTTCCTGCGGCGGCTGCTGGCCCACCCGGACGTGGTCTCCGGCGAGCTGGACACCGGCCTGGTGGAGCGGGAGGCAACCGGTCTGGTCGACGGCGCGGTGCCGGACGAGGTGTACGCGGCGGCCGCGGCGGTGCGGCAGGCCGCCCTGGAGCCGGCGGTGGCCGACGGCGGCTGGCGCGACCCGTTCGCCGCGCCGAACGGCTTCCGGCTCGGCGGCGAGCCCGCGCCGGTCCGCCACTGGCTGCGGGTCCCCGGCCACGACCCGGTCGCCCACGACGTACGGCCGGGTGCGCAAGCGGCCGCGCAGGTCACGCCGGGCCGCGTACGGATCACCGTCGACGGGGTGCTGCACACCTTCCACCACAGCGGCGACTGGCTGGGCCGGGACGGCGACTCCTGGCAGGTGACCAGCTACGACCCGGTGGCCGCGGCGCTGCGCGGGGCCGCCGGGGCCCACGGCGCGGACACCCTCGCCGCCCCGATGCCCGGCACCGTCACCGTCGTCAAGGTCGCCGTCGGCGAGGAGGTGGCCGCGGGCCAGGGCCTGCTGGTGGTGGAGGCGATGAAGATGGAACACGTCATCTCCGCACCGCACGCCGGGACCGTCACCGAACTCGACGTCACCGCGGGCTCGACCGTCGCCATGGACCAGATCCTGGCCGTGGTCGCCCCGCACGAGAGCCCCGAGGAGTCCGCCCCGTCCGCGGGCGTCGCCGGGGGCGGGCAGGAGAGTGCCTCATGACCGCGGCCGGACTGCCGATGGAGATCCGTGCGGAGGGGTTGCCCACCCGCGTACGGATCCATGAGGTGGGCGCGCGTGACGGTCTGCAGAACGAGCAGACCGTGGTGCCCACGGAGATCAAGGCGGAGTTCATCCACCGGCTCGCCGATGCGGGCCTGCCAACCGTCGAGGCCACCAGCTTCGTCCACCCCAAGTGGGTTCCCCAACTCGCCGACGCGGAGCAGCTGTTCCCGCTGCTGGGCGATCTCGATCCGCACCGGCTCCCGGTGCTGGTCCCCAACGAGCGCGGTCTGGACCGTGCGCTCGCCCTGGGCGCCCGCCGGATCGCGGTGTTCGGCAGCGCCACCGAGTCGTTCGCCCAGGCCAACCTCAACCGCACGGTCGACGAGGCGCTGGCGATGTTCGCGCCGGTCGTGGCGCGGGCCAAGGACGCCAAGGTGCACGTCCGCGGCTATCTCTCGATGTGCTTCGGCGACCCCTGGGAGGGCCCGGTGCCCGTCGCGCAGACCGTCCGGGTCTGCCGGGCGCTGCTCGACCTGGGCTGCGACGAGCTGAGCCTGGGCGACACCATCGGGGTGGCCACCCCCGGTCATGTGCAGACCCTGCTGGCCGCCCTCAACGAGGCCCAGGTGCCCACCTCCCGTATCGGCGTGCACTTCCACGACACCTACGGGCAGGCGCTCGCCAACACCTTCGCCGCGTTGCAGCACGGCATCACCACCATCGACGCCTCGGCGGGCGGCCTCGGCGGCTGCCCGTACGCCAAGAGCGCCACCGGCAACCTCGCCACCGAAGACCTCGTGTGGATGCTGCACGGCCTCGGCATCGAGACCGGGGTCGACCTGGACCGCCTGACCGCCACCAGCGTGTGGATGGCCGGGGTCCTGGGCCGGCCGAGCCCCTCGCGCACCCTCCGTGCCCTCTCCCACCAGGAGTGACCCTCATGTCCCTTGACCACCGTCTGCCCGCCGAGCTGGAAGAACTCCGGCGTACGGTCGAGGCGTTCGCGCACGACGTCGTCGCCCCGAAGATCGGCGAGTACTACGAGCAGCATGCGTTCCCGTACGAGATCGTGCAGGAAATGGGCCGGATGGGCCTGTTCGGGCTGCCCTTCCCCGAGGAGTACGGCGGGATGGGCGGCGACTACCTCGCGCTCGGCATCGCCCTGGAGGAGCTGGCCCGGGTCGACTCCTCGGTGGCCATCACCCTGGAGGCCGGCGTCTCCCTGGGTGCCATGCCCGTCTACCACTTCGGCACGGAGGAGCAGAAGCGCGCGTGGCTGCCCAAGCTGTGCAGCGGTGAGATGCTCGGCGCCTTCGGCCTCACCGAGCCGGACGGCGGCTCGGACGCCGGGGCGACGCGGACGACCGCGGTGCGCGACGGCGGGGACTGGGTGATCAACGGCAGCAAGTGCTTCATCACCAACTCCGGTACGGACATCACCGGACTGGTCACCGTCACCGCCGTCACCGGCCGCAAGGACGACGGCTCCCCGCTGATCTCCTCGATCATCGTGCCCTCCGGCACCCCGGGCTTCACGGTCGGCGCCCCGTACTCCAAGGTCGGCTGGAGCGCCTCGGACACCCGCGAGCTGTCGTTCGCGGACGTCCGGGTCCCGGCCGCCAACCTGCTGGGCGAGGAGGGCCGCGGCTACGCCCAGTTCCTGCGCATCCTCGACGAGGGCCGGATCGCCATCGCAGCCCTGGCCACCGGTCTGGCGCAGGGCTGTGTGGACGAGTCGGTGCGCTACGCCAAGGAGCGGCACGCCTTCGGCCGGGCGATCGGCAGCAACCAGGCCATCCAGTTCAAGCTCGCCGACATGGAGATGCGCGCCCACACCTCCCGGCTGGCCTGGCGCGATGCCGCGTCCCGGCTGGTGCACGGCGAGCCCTTCAAGAAGGAGGCCGCGCTGGCCAAGCTCTACTCGTCCGAGATCGCGGTGGACAACGCCCGTGAGGCCACCCAGATCCACGGCGGCTACGGCTTCATGAACGAGTACCCGGTCGCGCGGATGTGGCGGGACGCCAAGATCCTGGAGATCGGCGAGGGCACCAGCGAGGTCCAGCGGATGCTGATCGCCCGGGAGTTGGGCGTCGTCTAGGGCTTGCCCGGTGCGGTGAAGAAAGGCGGTCCGGTCGCTTCGGGTGACCGGGCCGCCCCCCTGTGTGCGCTGGTTGACGGAGCGTTCGACGGTGTTGCGGTGCTGAGGTCCCGGACACCGCGCGCCCCTGTGCGCGGCCGCGCCTGTACCCCGGCGCGTCCGGAGCATGCGGCGGCCGGGCGCCGGCCCCGCAGGCCGTGCCGGGCGTCCGACGACGCCCGGCACGTCCGGCTCACCGTGCGGGCCAGGGCACCTCCGGTGCGCGGTAGTAGCCGATGCCCAGGGCGTCCCAGCGCGGCCCCTGGGCGGCCAGCCGCACCTTGTACGTGTCCCAGTCGTGGGTGCTCGCCGGGGACCAGCCCAGCTCCGCGATGCCGGGCAGCCGCGGGAAGGTCATGTAGTCGAGGTGCGCGGAGGTCGAGAGGGTCTCGGACCACAGGGGCGCCTCGACCCCGAGGAGGGAGCCCGCGGGGGCGCCCTGGAGGTAGCTGCCCGGGTCCCAGTCGTAGGAGCGCTTGGTGTCGACATAGCCGGCCCAGGACAGGCCCAGCGGCGTGTTCTTGTCGTACTTCATGTCGAGGTAGGCGCGGTCGGCGGGCGAGAGGATCAGCCGGGTGCCGTTCCGGGCGGCGTCGGCGACCTGTTGGCGCTCCGCCGCGCTCGTCTTGTCGTAGCCCCAGTACTGCGCGACAGCGCCCTTCGCCGGGTGTGCCCCGGTCAGCTGGTGCCAGCCGATCACGGTCTTGCCGTACTTGGCGACCACCGGCTGCACCTTGTCCATGAAGGTCACGTAGTCCGCATGGCTGGTGGAGTGTGCCTCGTCGCCGCCGATGTGGAGGTAGCGGCCGGGTGTCAGGGCCGCGAGCTCGCGGATGACGTCGTCCACGAAGTCGTAGGTCTTCTGCTTCGTCACGCACAGGGAGCTGAAGCCGACCTCGGTGCCGGTGTAGAGCGGCGGTGCCTGGCCGTTGCAGTTGAGCGGCGCGTAGGAGGCCAGTGCGGCGTTGGTGTGGCCCGGCATGTCGATCTCGGGGACGACGGTCAGATAGCGGGCCGCGGCGTAGCGGAC
The DNA here is from genome assembly GCF_040650675.1 of Streptomyces sp. NPDC048637. Lineage (NCBI taxonomy): Bacteria > Bacillati > Actinomycetota > Actinomycetes > Kitasatosporales > Streptomycetaceae > Streptomyces > Streptomyces sp. NPDC048637. The sequence goes on along the minus strand of NZ_JBEZHQ010000021.1, from coordinate 138,158 downwards.
GATCTCGCGGTAGTCGTCCTTGGTGTAGTAGCCGCCGGCGCCGCCGCCGACCTGGGTGGAGCCGCCGTAGGTCGCCAGCCGCGGCCAGGACTTCATGGCGATCCGCCAGCCCTGGTCGTCCGAGAGATGCAGATGCAGCTTGTTGATCTTGTACAGGGCGAGCTGGTCGATGTAGCGCTTGACCTGCGCCACCGTGAAGAAGTGCCGGGAGACATCGAGCATCGCGCCGCGGTAGCCGTAGCGCGGGGAGTCGGCGATGGTGCCCCCGGCGATCCGCCAGGGCCCGCGCCCGGCGCGCTGCCGCTCCACGTCGGCGGGCAGCAGCTGGCGCAGGGTCTGGACGCCGTGGAAGAGGCCCGCGGGGCGGGCGGCGCTGAGGGTGACCGCACGGCCGTCGGAGGTCAGCCGGTAGCCCTCGTGCCCCAGCCCCCCGGTGCCGCTGCCGCCGAGCCGGAGGACGATGCCGTCCCGGCCGTCCTTGGTGGTAACGGGGAGGGCGAAGCCGGTGGCGGGCCGCAGCAGCCCCGCCAGATAGCCGGCGATCCGCTTGGCCTCGCCGGAGCCGCCGGGCACCCGGATCCGGGTGCGGTCACCGAGGGTGTACGCGTCCCCGCCGCCGCGTACGGACGCGGGCGCGGGGATCACCCGGTCCAGTGGGGTGGCGGCGCGGGGGGCGGCGCCGGCGGCGCCCTGGGGCGGTACGGCGGCGGTTCCCAGCCCCGCCGCCGCGACCAGCAGCAGCGAGAACAGCAGTCTGCGTCGTCTCATCGACGGTCCCTTCGGCGAACCTCGTGCATGGCTTGGAGCATGGCATGGAGCGACCGAACGGTGACCATGCGTACCGCGAGCCTCGATCCCGGTCAAGGTTCAGACCACTTTCCGGCCCCCAAATCGGGGATGTGCCCGATACCGGGCAGATTTCTTGCGAATCTTCGCGCGGCCCCGCAGTATCAACGGGTGCTCGAACGCCGTCACCGCAGCGCTGAAGCGCCGCACGAAGACCTGGTGGACCACCTGGTGCGCAGCACACCGCTTCAGCGCGGTGAGGCCGCCCGGGTGGTACTGGACGTGCTGGCGTACTTCGACGAGACCATGGAGGAATTCGTCCGCCGCCGCCATCGGGAGCTGCAGTCCCAGGGACTGCGCAACGAGGCGATCTTCGAACGGATCCGCCACGAGATGCCGCACCGCGCCGTGGCCCCGCCCGATCTCTCGACCCGCCAGCTGCGCCGCCTCGTCTACGGCTGACGTCCACGCCCGGCACGCCGGGCCGGGCACAAACCATCGTTACCACGCTTTCTGGGAGGGTCACTGTATGTGCGGAATCGTTGGGTATATCGGCAAACGTGATGTCGCCCCGCTGCTCATCGAGGGCCTGCAGCGCCTGGAGTACCGCGGCTACGACTCGGCGGGCATCGCCATCCACGCCAAGGGCACCGGCAAGGCCGCGGGCGGCCTGAAGACCGCCAAGGCCAAGGGCCGGGTCCGCGAGCTGGAGTCCCGGCTGCCCAAGCGCTTCGCGGGCTCCACCGGTATCGCGCACACCCGCTGGGCCACCCACGGCGCGCCGACCGACGAGAACGCCCACCCGCACCTGGACACCGAGGGCAAGGTCGCGGTCGTCCACAACGGCATCATCGACAACGCCGCCGAACTGCGCGCCAGGCTCACCGCCGACGGCATCACCTTCGCCTCCGAGACCGACACCGAGGTGCTGGCCCACCTCATCGGCCGCTCCACGGCCGAGAAGCTGGAGGAGCGGGTCCGCGAGGCGCTGCGGCACATCGAGGGCACGTACGGCATCGCCGTGCTGCACGCCGACTTCCCCGACCGGATCGTCGTCGCCCGCAACGGCTCCCCGGTCGTGCTCGGCATCGGCGAGCACGAGATGTTCGTCTCCTCCGACGTCGCCGCGCTGGTCTCGCACACCCGCCAGGTCGTCACCCTCGACGACGGCGAGATGGCCACCCTCAAGGCCGACGACTACCGCACGTACACCACCGAGGGCTCGCGGACCACGTCCGCTCCGGAGACCGTCGAGTACGCGGCCGAGTCGTACGACCTGGGCGGCCACGACACCTACATGCACAAGGAGATCTCCGAGCAGGCGGACGCGGTGGACCGCGCGCTGCGCGGCCGGATCGACGACCGCTTCTCCACCGTGCATCTCGGCGGCCTGAACCTCGACGCCCGTGAGGCGCGCGGGGTGCGCCGGGTGAAGATCCTGGGCTGCGGCACCTCGTACCACGCGGGCCAGATCGGCGCGCAGATGATCGAGGAGCTGGCCCGTATCCCCTCGGACGCCGAGCCGGCCTCCGAGTTCCGCTACCGCAACCCGGTCGTGGACCCCGACACGCTGTACGTCGCGGTCTCCCAGTCCGGTGAGACCTACGACGTGCTGGCGGCCGTCCAGGAGCTCAAGCGCAAGGGCGCCCGGGTGCTGGGCCTGGTGAACGTGGTCGGCTCGGCGATCGCCCGGGAGACCGACGGCGGCATCTACGTCCACGCCGGCCCCGAGGTCTGTGTGGTCTCCACCAAGTGCTTCACCAACATGGTGGTCTCCTTCGCGCTGCTCGCCCTGCACCTCGGCCGGATCCGTGACCTGTCCGTCGCGGACGGCAAGCGGATCATCGAGGGCCTGCGCAAACTGCCCGCGCAGATCGACGAGATCCTCAAGGGCGAGGAAGACATCCAGAAGCTGTCGGCCGCCTACGCGGACGCCAAGTCGATGATGTTCATCGGCCGGGTGCGCGGCTACCCGGTGGCGCGCGAGGCCTCCCTGAAGCTCAAGGAGGTCTCCTACATCCACGCCGAGGCCTACCCGGCGTCGGAGCTGAAGCACGGTCCGCTGGCCCTCATCGAGCCCGCGATGCCGACCGTCGCGATCGTCCCCGACGACGACCTGCTGGAGAAGAACCGCGCCGCGCTGGAGGAGATCAAGGCCCGCAGCGGCCGCATCCTGGCCGTCGCGCACCAGGAGCAGGAGAAGGCCGACCACACCATCATCGTCCCGAAGAACGAGCCCGAGCTGGACCCGATCCTCATGGGCATCCCGCTCCAACTGCTCGCCTACCACACGGCATTGGCCCTCGGCCGCGACATCGACAAGCCCCGCAACCTGGCGAAGTCCGTCACGGTGGAGTAGTCCCGCGGAGCCCGGTGGAGCCCGGTGGAGCAATCCCACCCCACTCCACCGAAGCGACAATTGAGCACCCCCCACGGCGCCCGGCCACCTCCGCGAAAGCGGCGCCGGCTTAGGCGCATAGGGGGCCGCCGCGGCTCCGCGCGTGCCACCATGCGCGCGGAGCCGCCGCCTCCCCTTTACCGGCGTCGCCCATCCGCCGGCAGATGCCGCCGCCCCGGGAACCGTCACCTCCCGGCCGGCAGCACGAAGTTGCCGTGCGCGCGGCCGCCGGGCCCGTATGCGCGGCGCGCCCACGTGACCGTTTTCTACCCCTCGCAGGCGCCCCCTTCACCTTGCCGGGCCGGCGGACATGCGGCTGCGCACAATCCCCATACCGCCCCCGCAACTGTGTGCATGACGGGGAGAAAGATCGCGTGAAGAGGCGGCGTGGCGCGGGGAGTTGCCGTGAGCCGGCGGCGCGTCAGGGAATCACGATCACCGGGCGCTGCGCCCGGCGGGCCAGCCGGCCGGCCACCGAGCCGAAGATCCGGCCGACGATGCCGTGCGTGGATCCGACCACGATCGCGTCGGCCTCGTACTCCCGGCCGACCTCCTCCAGCTCGTGGCAGATGTCACCGCCGCGCTCGACGAGGATCCAGGGCACCTCGGAGAGATGGTCCGCACAGGCCAGCTCCAGGCCGAGCACTTCGGTGCGGTGATCCGGCACATCCACGAAGACCGGGGGCTCACAGCCCGCCCAGACGGTCGTCGGCAGCCGGTTGGCCACATGGACGATGATCAAACCCGAGCCGAGGCGCCGGGCCATACCGATTGCATACGCCAATGCTCGCTCGCTCGACATGGAGCCGTCGAAGCCGACCACGACGCCGTGCCGGAACGCGGGGTCGCAGGAGTGGCGCGTCTTTTCCGCCGCTTCGAGGTCCGCCATGGGATCGGCGACCTGCTTGCGGTCCGCGGGTTCGGGGATTTCGTGACCGGCCATTGGTGTCTCGGCGAGGACGTCCTCTTGCGGAGGGGCGAACGGGGAACGGCGATTGACTTGATCCGGCAGTTGACTGAGCTGGCGCGCCCGAGGTGCGGGAGCCATAGTTCAAAGAGGAACGATAAGACTGGGAATCATCTTCCCAACCCGATACCCCAAGAGTACGGCGCCACTCCCCCGCTGCCCAGAGCCCGCCACGGACGCGGGGCGCCCGTGCGAGGTGGGTGGGGCCTCGAACGTTCCCCGGAGCATGCCGGAGCGTGGCGCGGATGGCAATGCCCCGGCCTGCCCCCGTACGTACCCCTCGCGGTGACCCATGATCGCCGTCGGCGTTGTAGTAGCAGCCCGTCCGAGGGGAGTGCGCGGTGCCGTTGCCGTCCGACAGATCACCCGACCCAGTGAGCGATGTGGTGCGCTGGGGCGCGTTCAGCTGCGCCCTGGTACCCCTCGTACTGATCGTCAGCGGGGCCTCCTGGGCCGGTGCGGCCGGCGCCGCCGCCGGTCTGGCCGCCGTGACCTGCGCCTGTCGCGCACTGTTGCGGCACTCCGAACGGACCGCCGCCCGGGTCCGTGTGCGCGAGGTCGGAAGACACCGGGACAGAAGCGGACGTTCAGGGACGTCAGCGCACGGGGGCGGCCGGCATTCCGAAGGGCGTACGCCGGTCGATTGAGTCGCCTGCAAGTCTGCGCGCGACCGTTTTCAGCCAACTTCCGGCCGAGGTCCACACCTTGCCCGCGGTCCCCCTCAACCCTGGTGTGAGCAGGGAGGAAAGGACCGCTGGGCATGGTTGTGCCCTACTGCGAACGGGCAGAGCCGAGACGCGTACTTCCCATGTAGGCCCGACGAGTGGAACGCTTCGTGATCGAATGCTTCGCGCCAAGTTGCCATATCGACATACCAGCGAGTGGTGAACTTGGCACTCCATCCTCACGGAACACAGTAGATTCGATCTTGGTAGCAATGGCGGGGGAACTGTGCAGGACCGAGAGGGCGAGACGACCGAGGGGGGCTTAAGTGCCATGAGCCAGGACTCCGCTGCCGTACCAGATGCCGCACGCAAGCTCGCCGCCCGACGACGCCGCGAAATAGTCGCGGTGCTCCTCTTCAGTGGCGGCCCCATTTTCGAGAGCTCCATTCCGCTCTCGGTCTTCGGCATCGACCGACAGGACGCAGGCGTTCCGCGGTACCGGCTGCTTGTGTGCGCGGGCGAAGATGCGCCTTTGCGCACGACCGGGGGGCTCGAGCTGTCAGCCCCCTACGGGCTGGAGGCGATCTCCCGTGCCGGGACGGTCGTCGTACCGGCCTGGCGATCCATCACCCAGGCCCCGCCGCCCGCCGCGCTCGACGCGCTGCGCCGCGCGCATGAAGAAGGGGCCAGAATCGTCGGGCTGTGCACGGGGGCGTTCGTCCTCGCCGCGGCCGGACTGCTCGACGGCCGCCCGGCCACGACCCATTGGATGTACGCACCGACGCTCGCCAAGCGTTATCCGTCCGTCCATGTGGACCCCCGTGAGCTCTTCGTCGACGACGGCGATGTGCTCACGTCCGCGGGGACGGCGGCCGGTATCGATCTGTGTCTGCACATAGTGCGCACCGACCACGGCGCGGACGCCGCGAACGCGCTGGCCCGCCGGCTCGTCGTGCCGCCCCGCCGCACCGCGTCCGATATGGGGCACCAGCGCTACCTGGACAGGTCATTACCTGAAGAGATCGGCGCCGACCCGCTGGCCGAGGTCGTCGCCTGGGCGCTGGAGCACCTCCACGAGCAGTTCGACGTGGAGACGCTGGCCGCCCGCGCCTACATGAGCCGGCGCACGTTCGACCGGCGCTTCCGTTCCCTGACGGGGAGCGCTCCGCTGCAGTGGCTGATCACCCAGCGGGTGCTGCAGGCCCAGCGGCTGCTGGAGACCTCCGACTATTCGGTGGACGAGGTCGCCGGGCGCTGCGGATTCCGCTCGCCGGTCGCCCTGCGCGGCCACTTCCGGCGGCAGCTGGGCGCCTCGCCCGCGGCCTACCGCGCGGCCTACCGGGCGCGCCGGCCGCAGAACGGGGGGTCCGAACCCGCGCTCAGACCGGAGCGGGCGGAGCGACCGGAGCGCGAGCGGGCGGCGCTGGGGGCGGGCAGCGGGGAGCGGTACTCCGCCGCCGCGCTGGCCGGCCACGGACTGGCGACGGCAGAAGCGGCCGAAGCGGGCAAACCGCAGTCGGACGCCTACGCCTCCCGGCTGCCGGAATCCCCGGTCGGCCGGGGAGCGGGCCGCCCCGTGCTGCCCGGACAGCGTGAGCGCCCCGTAGGGTGAGATGTATGAACGATCGCATGGTGTGGATCGACTGCGAGATGACCGGACTCTCGCTGGCGAATGACGCGCTCATCGAGGTGGCCGCACTGGTCACCGACTCGGAGCTGAATGTGCTGGGCGACGGGGTGGATGTGGTGATCCGCCCCCCGGCCGAGTCGCTCGGCACCATGCCGGAGGTGGTGCGCCAGATGCACACCGCCTCCGGGCTGCTGGAGGAGCTGGACGGCGGAACGACGCTGGAGGCGGCGGAGGCGCAGGTGCTTGCGTACATCAAGCAGCATGTGCCGGAGCCGGGGAAGGCGCCGCTGTGCGGCAATTCCGTCGGCACCGACCGTGGCTTCCTGCTGCGCGACATGCCGACGCTGGAGAGCTACCTCCATTACCGGATCGTCGATGTCTCCTCCGTGAAGGAACTGGCCCGGCGCTGGTTCCCGCGGGCCTACTTCAACAGTCCGGACAAGAACGGCAACCACCGGGCGCTGGCGGACATCCGCGAATCCATCGCGGAGCTGCGCTACTACCGGGAGGCGGTCTTCGTGCCGCAGCCCGGGCCCGACTCGGAGACCGCGAAGGCGATCGCCGCCAAGCACGTCCTTCCTGCTGAGCCGCAGTCCACACCGCAGTGAGGCACCGGGCGCGTGTCGTGCGGGTCCCCACGGGTCCACCGTGACCCGCACGACACGCCCTCGGACCCGGGACGGGAAACCTGGGCGCGAGCACCCCTCCGGACCCTGTACACTTTTTCTCAGCCGGTGGGGAAAAAGAACCACACAGCACCGGTCATGGTGGGTATAGCTCAGCTGGTAGAGCACCTGGTTGTGGTCCAGGATGTCGCGGGTTCAAGTCCCGTTACTCACCCCACTTCAAGGCCCCCGACCTCAGGTCGGGGGCCTTGGCGTTTGTCGGCGCATCGGCGATGCGCATCGGCCGACACATATGCCGACATATATAAGGAGCCGGCTTCCGGGGGCGGGGGCCAGGTCGGGGGCCGGGGTTCAGTAGCCGATGGTGAAGCGCGCGCCGGGGTGGCGGGGCCGCTCGATCTCGTCGAGGACGGCGACGGCGTAGTCCTCGGTGGATATCCGGCTGCGGCCCTCGGCGTCGGTGACCAGATCGTCGGTGGCGGTGCGGTAGCTGCCGGTGCGCTCGCCGGGCTCGATGGTGGCCGCGGGGCTGAGGTTGGTCCAGCGCACATCGGAGACGGAGCGGTAGTAGTCCAGCGCGTCGCCGTGGGCGTGCATGATCTGCAGCAGGAACTCGGGGAGGCCCTCCGCGTCCCAGACCTGCTTGCCGTCCGGGGTGCGCAGCGAGCCGGCGCCGCCGACGGTGAGCAGCCGGGGTGCCGCGGCGCCGAGGGTGCGCAGACCGGCGACGAGGGACTCGGCGGCGGGCCTGATCGTGGCGAGATGACCCGGACCGTCGCCGCCGCCGACCGCGCTCACCAGGACGTCCTGGCCCTCGGCCACGGCGGCGACGGAGGCCGGGTCGAGGATGTCGCCGGTGGTCACGGTCAGGTGCTGATGGTCCGTGGTGATCTTCGCGGGGTCGCGGACGACCGCGGTGACCCGGTGACCGCGCCGGAGGGCCTCGTGGAGGATGCGGCTTCCGATGGTGCCGTTGGCCCCGAAGAGAGCGATCGTGGACATGAGGGGTCTCCCAGCTGTTCTGTGTGTCCCGGTCAGGACTTCTGTTTTCCGTCAGCGGATGCGCTGACGCCTTTTACGCTAGGGGCACCAGCAGGAGGTTTCGGGGTAGCGAGGGGACCAGCGATGGTCAAAAAGCGACAGGGGGGCGAGGAGCCCGTTCCCGAGATCCGGGAGGTGGCGTTCTCCGCGCCGGCCGGGCGGCCTGCCGGGGTGGAGGTGATGACCCTCGCGGAGCTGCGGTCGCGGGCGGACGCCTGCCAGCTGTCCACCCCGCACCGCCCCGGCTTCCACCATCTGCTGCTCCTGGAACGCGGCCGGCTGGTGCACAGCCTCGACTTCCGGGAACACGTCCTGGCCCCGGGCGATCTGCTGTGGTCACGCCCCGGGCAGGTCCAGCACTTCGGTGATCTGACGGGCGCAGCGGGGCGGCTGGTGCTCTTCGAGGCGGGCTTCCTGGATCCGGCGACCGCGGCCGCGGCCCGGATCGAGGACTGGTACGGGCCGCCCGTACGGCGTCCCGAGGGCGCGGCGGCGCGGGGCGTGGCCGAGGCGCTGCAGCAGCTGCACACCGAGTTCGGGGCGCTGGGCGGACTGCCGCTGGAGATCCATCGCGACGTGCTGCGGCATCTGCTGGCCGTCCTGGTGCTGCGGGCCGCGCACCCGGGCGGTGCGGCGACCGGGAGCGGCGGGGACGGGACGTGTGCGGCGAGCACGGCCTATCTGCGCTTCCGGGACGCGGTGGAGCGGGGCTTCACCCGCAGCCGCCGGGTCGCCGACTACGCCCGCTCGCTGGGCTATGCGCCGCGCACCCTCTCCCGGGCCACCGAGGCCGCCGCCGGGGTGGGGGCGAAGGAGTTCATCGACCGGCGGGTGGCGCTGGAGGCCAAGCGGCTGCTGGCGCACGGCGACCAGTCCGCGGCCCGGATCGCGGACCGGCTGGGCTTCGCCGACGCCACCAACTTCAGCAAGTTCTTCCAGCGGCAGACGGGCACCACCCCGATCGCCTTCCGGGGGGCCGTACGGGGCGGTGCGGGCTGAGGGCATGCCGTACGCAGCAGACGGGCGGGGCGCAGCGGGTGGGGGGAGCCCGCTGTGCCCCGCCTCGGGGGCGAACGGTCCGGAGGGGGCCGGACCGCCGGTGGGGGTCAGCCCTGGTAGGCGCCGAAGGCCTTGGTGAAGTCCAGCGGGCGCTGCGCAAGGGAACTACAGGTCGGCTGCGCGGAGTTGCCGGTGCCGCCCGGGCAGGCCCGGTCACGGGCCGAGGACCACATCGACAGCCAGGCCAGGTGCTTGGCCCGGGCGAACGTCACCAGCTGGGTGGCGTCGTCGCGGCGGAAGACCTCGGCCTGGACGTCGTTGACGCCGATCATCGGGGTCACCGCCACGGTCTTCCAGGCGGCCGCGTCGCCCAGGCCGAGGGCCTTCTTGAGCTGGCCCTGGGTGGCGGTGGCGGCCTGGGTGGCGTAGGTGCCCATGTCGCCGCTGTAGGCGGGTCCGTAGTCCATCGCCATGATGTTGACGGCGGAGATCTTGACGCCGTGCTTCTTGGCGTCGGCGATCAGGTGCACCCCGTCCGGGGTCAGACCCTCGGGCATGACCGGCAGGGTGAAGGAGACATCGAGGCCGGGGTGCTTCTTCTGGAGCTGGGTGATGGCCTGGGCGCGGCGGGTGTTGGCGGCGGTGTTCGGCAGGGCGCCGCCCTCGATGTCGAAGTCGGCCTTGGTGAGCTTGAACTGGTCGATGACCTTGCCGTAGGCGGCGGCCAGGTCGCCCGTGGAGCCGCAGGCCACACCGAGTTCGGAGCCGTTGGCGCCGCCGAAGGAGACCCGGACGTCGCCGCCGGCCGCGCGCAGCGCGGGGATCTGCCGGGCCACCGGGTTGGTGGCCAGCTCACCCGCGCCGCCCCACTTGGGCACGCAGCCGCCGCCGGAGGTGACGAAGGCGAGGTGGAAGTTCTTCACCCCGGTCTTCTTGGCGGTGTCGGCCAGGTCGTAGGCGGGGCTGAGCGAGGTGTCGACGTACGGCGCGAAGCCGGCCGCTGCCTTCTCGGCGGTGCCCGCGGTCCGCGGGGCCTTGGCGGCCAGGGCGGAACCGGCGACGGCGAAGGCACCGCCGGCCGCGACCGCGGCGGCCGCGCCGGTCACGATCAGCTTGGTGGTGCGGCTCTTGCGCCGGCGGTGTACCGAGGGAGTCATCTCGTGCCTGCCTGTCGTCACATGGGGGTGGGGGTGCACCGTGGTGCGTCCCGCACGCTAGCGGCAGCGAAACGGACAAAGGGCAGGAACAGAACGGCAGTTGGCGGAATTATGTCCGCCTTAAGGCGGAGAAAGGGAGCGGTTAAGAGCCCCCGGCACATGCCCCGCTCAGGTGCCGGTGCGGGCGGCCCGCCGCCCCCGCGTACGGAGCGTGCGGCGCAGCCGGTGCCCGCGGCGTCCGCCCTGGGAGGCGCGCCCGCCGTCCAGCGCCAGCCAGATGCGTACCTCGGTGCCGCCGAGCACCGAGCGGCCGATGCGCACATCGCCGCCGGTGGACTCGGCCAGCCGGCGCACGATGTCCAGACCGAGGCCGGTGGACCCTCCCCCGGCTACCGCTGGGCGGTGCCCCCGTCCGCCCCCCGACCAGCCGCGGCGCAGCGCGGCGTCCGGGTCGGCGATGCCCGGCCCGGCGTCCGAGACCAGCACGATCACCGCCTCTTCCGCGTTGTGGACATCGACCGCGAAGGCGGTGCCCTCGGGGGTGTGCCGGAAGACGTTGCCGAGCATCGCGTCCAGGGCGGCGGCGAGTTCGGGGCGGGCGACGGGGATGCGTACGGGGCGGTCCGCGCCGGCGACGCGTACGGTGCGGCCCTCGTCCTCGGCGAGCGCCGACCAGAACGCCATCCGCTCGCGGATCACCTCGGCGGCGTCACAGCCGGCCGCGGCGGCCGCCTGCTGGGTCGGGGCCTTCTGCTCGCGGGCGGTACGGATGATCTGGTCGACCTCGCGCTCCAGTTGCTCGACGGCGGTCCGGGTCTGCTCGGCGGCCTGGGTGTCGCCCAGCGAGGCGGCGTTGAGCCGGAGCACGGTCAGCGGGGTGCGCAGCCGGTGCGAGAGGTCGGCGGCCAGTTCCCGCTCGTTGGCCAGCAGTTGGACGACCTGGTCGGCCATGGCGTTGAACGCGCTGGCCGCGGACCGCAGTTCCTTGGGGCCGTCCTCCGGGACGCGTACGCCGAGCTTGCCCGTGCCGAGGTCGTGGGCGGCGCCGGCCAGCCGTTCGGCGGGCCGCACCAGGCGGGTGCCGAGCCGGTCGGCGACCGCGACCGAGCCGATGACCAGCGCGAGACCGACACCGGCCAGCACCAGCCAGGCGGTGGTGACGCCCTTGGTGAGCGCCTCGTCCGGGACGAACACCTCGACGACGGCGATGCCGGCGGCGACCGCCGTCGGCTGGAGCAGCGAGGTTCCGCCGGGGACCGGTGAGATGGCGGCCCGGCCCAGCTCGGCGGCGGCCGCCACATCGGCCTGCGGGGCGCGCCGGGCGCCGATCTCGGCGGATCTGCCGTTCCTGCCGCTCGCCGGGACATGGACGCCGATCGTGCCGCCGGAACCGGTCTCGGCGCTGGCGACGGCGCGCTCCAGCTGGGTGCGGTCGGTGGTGATGGCGAGGACCGGGCCGATGGTGGCGGCCTGCCGCTCGGCGCTTCCGTAGGCGCGGTCGCGGGCCAGCTCCTTGACGACCAGCCCGAGGGGGACGGCGAAGGCGACCACGACCATGGCGGTGACCGCCAGCGCCACCTTGACCAGGGCCCATCTCACTGTTTCTCATCCTTCGCTGCTCCGCCCACGAGGCGCAGAGGCGCGGCTCTCTCCGCCGTCTGCGGCCCGGCGGCCTCGCGCGCTCCCCCCGCTGCCGCTGGGAGGTACCCCCAGCTCACCGCGGTGGCTCCAGCTTCACCCCGACACCCCGCAGGGTGTGCAAGTACCGGGGCTTCGCCGCGGTTTCGCCCAGTTTGCGGCGCAGCCAGGAGAGATGGACGTCGATGGTCTGGTCGTCGCCGTAGGACTGCTGCCAGACCTCGGCGAGGAGTTCCCTGCGGGCGACGACGACGCCCGGCCGGCCGGCGAGGAAGGCCAGCAGATCGAACTCCCTGCGGGTCAAATCGAGGGCGACGCCGTCCAGTTCGGCCTGCCGGCGCAGCGGGTCGATGGACAGGCCGCCGACCCGGATCACTCGTGAGGGCGGTTCCGCGCCGGCCGCCGTGGCCCGGGAGCGGCGCAGTACGGCCGCCATCCGGGCCGAGAGGTGCTCGACGGAGAACGGCTTGATGAGGTAGTCGTCGGCGCCGTCGTTCAACAGCCGTACGATTTCGGCTTCGTCGTCCCGGGCTGTGGCGATGATCACTGGGACATCGGTGATTCCGCGGAGCATCTTGAGCGCCTCGCCCCCGTCCAGATCGGGCAGACCGAGGTCGAGAATGACGACGTCGAAGCCGACGTGTGCCACCTCGCGCAAAGCTTCCAGGGCGGTACCGACACTGCGTACCGTGTGGGCGGCCTCGGTCAGATGCCGGATGAGGGCCGAGCGTACGAACTGGTCGTCCTCGACCACGAGCACACTTGCCATGGGCGGCACCGTACGCCATTCGGGCGGGGTTCCCTGCCCGGTGTTGACAGCGGAGCAGTGCGGTCCGCGGTGCCGGGCCGGCTGCACCCGGACGGTGGGGTGGTGCAGTATGAGCCGGATGCAACGAGGACTGGTTCACGCGGCGGCCTGGACGCTGGCGACCGGCGCCGCGGTCACCCTGTCGTGGTTCGGCGTGCACACCGTGCTGTCCGGCACGGCGTACGACGCGCCGCGTGCCCTGCCCCTCACCGGCCAAGTGGCCTCCTCGGGACGGCAGACGGACGACGGCGCCACACCGCGGGTCTCCTCCACGCACCGCCCCAAGCCGTCCCCCTCGCCCCGGCACAGCACGGCGCCCGGCGGTCACGGCTCCTCGCCGCCCGCCAAGCCGTCGCACACCGGCTCCCCCCGGTCGGGGTACCCGGCCACCGACCCGCCGGGCGGCTCCGCCCCGGCCTCCGACGGCCGGATCAAGAGCTACTCCCCGGCGGGCGGCCGGGTGGTCCTCGACATGGCCGACCGGTCCGCCGAGCTGGTGTCGGCGACCCCGGACCCGGGCTGGGAGATGCAGGTGTGGAAGCAGGTCGGGTGGCTGCGGGTCGACTTCACCCGCGGCGGCGCCCATACGTCCGTGATCTGCACCTGGAACGGCCATCCGCCGACCGTGGAGACCAGCGACCGCGCGACGTAGGACCGCCGCGGGCCGTGCGGCGTCAGTCGAAGACGTCGGCCGGCGGGGCGGGCGAGGCGGTGGCGGTGGCGTCGGTGACCGGGGCCGCGCCGCCGGTGAAGTCCAGCAGCGCCCGGCCGTGTTCGACCCGGCCGGACTGTGGATCGGTCGCCGCCCGCCGGGTCAGTTCGGCGACCGGCAGCTCCCGGTCGGCGGCCAGCAGCACGGCGTTGCCGAAGCGCCTGCCGCGCAGTACGGCCGGGTCGGCGGTCAGGCACAGCTCGGGGAAGACCGTACGGACCGTGGCGATCTGGGCGCGCAGAAACCGCAGCGGCGGCCCGTCAGCGAGATTCGCCGCATAGAACCCGCCGGGCCGCAGCGCCCGGTGTACTTCCGCCACGAATTCGGTGCTGGTCAGATGCGCGGGCGTGCGGGCGCCGGCGAAGACATCGGCGATGATCAGATCCGCCCAGCCGTCCGGGATCTTCGCCAGACCGGCGCGGGCGTCGCCGCCGCGCACCCGGATCCGCCAGCCGCTGTCCCACGGCAGCTGCCGGCGTATGAGGGGGACCAGGGCCGCGTCGATCTCCACGACCTGCTGGGTGGACCGCGGCCGGGTCGCCGCGACATAGCGGGCCAGGGTCAGGGCGCCGCCGCCGAGATGGACGACGCGCAGCGGTTTGCCGGCCGGTCCGGCCAGATCGGCGAGGTGTCCGAGCCGCCGCTGATAGGGGAAGTCCAGGTATGCCGGGTCGTCGAGGTCCACATGGGACTGCGGAGCCCCGTCGATCAACAGCGTCCAGCCGCGCGGCCGGTCCCGGTCGGGACGTAGCTCGGCAAGCCCGCCGTCCACCGTCTCGGTGACGGGCTCCGGGCCGCCGCGCCCCCGTCTGCTCTTCGCCATGCCCTCCAGTATGGCCTGTGCCCGGGATGCCGTATCCGCTGGTCAGCGCGATACCGGCGCCCAGAGGCCAGGGAGGCCTGGCGTGCCGGGCAGAGTGGCGGACCACCCGCGACCGAGGTCACGGGTGATCCGCCAACTGCACATCATGACCCGTACCGGCCCGAGGTCCATCCGGACCGGCGGGCGGGTCACCTATTGACGCATGCGTTCCCGAACGCCGGGTTCAGCGCCGCGACAAGGTTGAGGCTGTTGCCGCAGATGTTGATCGGGATGTTGATCGGGACCTGGACATTGTTGCCACTGAGGATGCCCGGGGAACCCGCGGCAAAGCCCGCCGCATTGGCGCCACTGCGGTGGTTGTACAAACCGCGGTGGTCGTGACGGTAGCTGTCGTGATGGTCGTGGTGACCACGGCCGTGGTCCCCGCTTGCAGATGCGATGCCTGCGCCACCCAGAACCATGGCACAGCTGGCCGCAGCCATCGCGGCGGTCGTAACAAACCGCTTCATCCCATTCTCCTTTCAGTTCGCGAATGGGGCAACCGGTCACAACGAGCGGAATGAGTCAGGGATGCGGGCGTTCCCTCTTCCGGGAAATCATTAGGCCTTCTGGCAGTAACGACGGGACGGCAGGAAGTCCGGCATTCCGCTGAATGGCCGCCCCCGGACGGGGTCCGGCGTGCCTGCCGCGGTTTCCAACATGATTTCTGTCAGAGTGCTCTCCTGTTTGACTGATTGAAGTCGGAGAGGAAGACATGCGGAAGTCGATGGACCGCACCTGGCGCGGCGTCGTATGCGCACTGGCGTCCTTGGCATTGTCGGCCGCCTTGTCTTCGGCGGTGGCCGCACCGACCCCCGGGGAATCCGCACGAATTCCGTTCACCGAGCGCTATCACGCCACTCAGCACGGCGGTATCGCGCGCGCCGCCAACTCCTCGGTCACCTGCAAAACCGCGGCCGGCCGCACCGCCACCCCGTGCGCGGCGGTCCAGCAGGGCGGCGCCGGCAGTAACGGCCACTACCGGATGGCGTACATCGACGTCGACTCCGACGCCCGCACCGCCAACTCCAGCAGCGCCACCCTGCGGATCCCGGCCGGCTCCCGGGTGAGCTACGCCCGGCTGTACTGGGGCGGCAGTCTGCGGGGCAGCCGGCAGCAGAGCGCCAGGGACAACGGCCGGGTGCTGATCGCCGAGCCCGGCGGCCGGTACCGGCAGGTGCTCGCCGACACCATGACCGGGCACCGCCCGCATTCCACGACCGACGGTTTCCAGGCGTCCGCGGATGTCACCGGGCTGGTGCGCGGCAGCGGCGCCGGGGCCTACACGGTGGCGCAGATCAATATGGCGAAGGGCCATTCCACGGCCGGCGTCTGGGGCGGCTGGACATTGGTGGCCGCATACGAGAACAAAAAGCAGCCGCTGCGCAGAATCGCGCTGTGGGACGGCTTCCAGGCGCTGGGCGCGGACCACCGGGAGCTTTCGGTGCAACTTCCCGGACTGCGCATTCCAGTGAATTCACAGGGCCGCGCGGGCGTGGTGGCATACGACGGCGACCGAGGCCGCGGAAATGACGCACTCTCCGTCCGGGCCGGCCGGCACCGCGCGCACACGGTGCGGGACGCCGCCAATCCGGCGAATGATGTGATGAATTCGACGGTCACCGATTTCGGCCGGCCGGCGGCCCGGTGGCCCGCTTACCGGAACACCCTCGGATTTGATTCCGACGTATTCGACATCACGCCCGCACTGCGGCCCGGCGGCGATCGGCTCACATTCCGCTTCACCACCCGCAATCCGGGATATCTGCTCGGCGCGCTCTTCGTCCAGACCGATACCAGGCGCTGAGCGACGCGCCCCGGAAATTCCGGAGAGCAGAGAGCGGATCAGCCGATGACGACGGAGAGCGCGGATGCGCACCGCTCCGCCCGGGTCCCGCCCCCGTCGGCGGTCCCCCGCCCGGCGGCCGCGGTCCGTCCGCCGCGCGGGCCGGGGCGGGAAACACTTCCCCCGCCCCGGCCCGGCCGCGGCGTACGGCAGCGGACCGTCGCCCCGCTGATGGCCGCCGACGCTCTGGCCACCGCGGCCACCGCGCTGCTCGTCCTCGGCACCGCAACGACACCGGCCGCACTCGGCCTCCTCCTGACGGGGCTGCTGCTGCTCCACTCCCACGCCGGCCTCTACCGTCCCGGCCCCGCCCCGCGCGCGCTGAACGACCTGCCCACGCTGCTGGGCCGGTCCGCCGTCTGCTGGTGCGCGGCGGCCGCGGTGCTCGCCGCCGTACACCCCGGGCAGGCACTGCCGCCGGCCCTGCTGGCGGGTGCGGTGACGGTGCACACCGCACTGGCCTGCGGCGGCCGCGCCGTGGTCCACCGGGCCCGCCGCGGCGCCGCCCGCCGCCGGCCGCGCGCCACGCTGATCGTCGGCACCGACCCGGCGGCCGGGCAGCTCGCCGCCGTCCTGCACACCCGCTCCGAGTACGGGATGCGCCCGGTGGGCGTGGTCATCCCACCCTCACTGCCGCCCGGCGGGGCCGACACGCCCCCGGGCCCCGCCGGACCGCCGCTGCCGCGGCTCGGCTCCGCGCCGGACATCACCCGGGCCGTCATCCAGCACACCGTGCGGGACGTGGTGTTCACCCTGCCGCCGTACGGCGACCCGCACACCGCCGCGCTGCTGCGCCGCTTCATCGACCAGGGCTCGGCCGTCTGGCTGGCCGGCGCCGCCGCCGCCCGCGAGGGCCGGTCGCCGCATGCGGGCACCGACCACCTGGGGGGCTTCGCCTGCCGGCGCCTGGACACCGCCCCGCCCCGCCACGGCAGTTGGCGCAAGCGGATCCTGGACCTCACGCTGGCCGCGGCGGGGCTGGTGGTCACCGCCCCGCTGCTGCTGGGCTGTGCCCTCGCGGTACGGCTCGCCGACGGGCCCGGTGTGCTCTTCCGGCAGGAACGCATCGGCCGAGGAGGCCGCAGGTTCACCCTGCTGAAGTTCCGCACCTGGCATCCGTACGACGAGCACGAGGCGGCGACCCGGTGGAGCGTGGCGGACGAGTGCCGGATGAGCCGGGTCGGCCGGCTGCTGCGGCGCACCTCGCTCGATGAGCTGCCACAGCTGTGGAACGTGCTGCGCGGCCAGATGAGCCTGGTCGGGCCGCGCCCGGAACGCCCCTTCTTCGTCGAGCAGTTCCTCCGGACCTGCCCGGAGTACGGCGCCCGGCACCGGATGCCAGTGGGCATGACCGGCCTGGCGCAGGTGCACGGGCTGCGCGGCGACACCTCCATCGAGGACCGGGCCCGCTTCGACAATCTCTACATCGACAGCTGGTCACTGCGGCAGGACCTGCTGATCCTGCTGCGCACCGTGGCCTCGGTGGTGCGGCTGGAGGGCAGATGAGCGCGGGCGCGCCGCCGCTGCGCCGCCACGGCCGCACCAGCGCGGTGTCCGTCCTGCCCGACTGGCCCCGCAGGCCCGACTGGCCCGGCAGGCCCGGGGGCGACCGGCCGCTGCGCCGCCACGGCCGCACCACTGCGGTGTCCGTCCTGCCCGACTGGCCCAGCAAGCCCGACTGGCCCGGCAGACCCGGCAGGCCCGGGGGCGACCACGCCTGGGATCCGCCGGGCCCCCGTAACCGCGCGCTGCACCCGCTGCGGCGCCGTGCCCTGCCCCCCCGACCGGACCACCACCCCGGCCGCTACCTCTGGAGGCATCCGGTGAAGGTTCTGCATGTGATCACAGACCTCGACGTGGGCGGCGCCGAACAGCAGCTGCGGCTGCTGCTGCGCCGGCTCCCCGCGCACTGCGAGGTCCTCACCCTGACCAGTCCGGGCCCGGTCGCCGAGGGCATCGAGGCCGACGGCACCCCCGTCTTCCACCTCGGCATGACCGGCAACCGGGACCTGACCGCGCTCCCCCGTCTCGCCGGGCTGATCCGCGACGGCGGCTACGACCTGGTGCACACCCACCTCTACCGGGCCTGCGTCTACGGCCGGGTCGCCGCCCGGCTGGCCGGCGTACGGGCCGTGGTCGCCACCGAGCACTCCCTGGGCGACGCGGTCATCGAGGGCCGCCGGCTGACCCGTGGCGTCCGCACCCTCTACCGGGCCACCGAACGGCTGGGGACGGCCACCGTCGCCGTCTCGGACACCGTCGCCGCCCGGCTGCGCCGCTGGGGCGTACCGGAGCAGCGGATCCATGTGGTGCCCAACGGCATCGAGGCACATCGTTTTGGCTTCGATCCGGCGGCGCGGGCGCTGGTGCGGACCCGGCTGGGCCTGCCGCTGGATGCCTTCGTGGTCGGTGGCGTGGGGCGGCTGGTGCCCGGCAAACGCTTCGATGTCCTGGTCCGCGCGGTGACCCAGCTGCCCGGTGTCCACCTGCTGTTGGCGGGTGCGGGGCCGGAGCGGGAGATGCTGCGGCGGATGGCGGAGCAGTTCGGCTCGGGCGACCGGATCCATCTGCTGGGCGCGCGCGACGGCGCGTTCGACGCGGCGGCCGACGGCCGGGGGACCGCGGGGCCCGATATCCCCGGCCTGCTCTCGGCCATCGACGTCTTCGTCTCGCCCTCCCCGGACGAAGCGTTCGGACTGGCCGTCCTGGAGGCGCTCGCGTCCGGGCTGCATGTGCTCTACGGCAGCTGCCCGGCGGTCGACGAACTGCCCGCCGACCAGGCTCCCGGCGCCCGCCACTTCAGCCTCAACGTCCACGAACTGGCCACCGCACTAAGGGAGTTGCGGCGTCAGGGGCCGGGCCGGCTGCCGGTCCCGCCGGTGGTGCGGCGCTATGACATCACCCGCAGCGCGGAGGCGCTGATGTCCGTGTACGAGCAGGCCGTGGCGGCGGGCACCCCGGCACGGCGCGGGAGCCCGGCGGCGGTACCGCCGCCACAGGGCCGGCCGGCCGCGCTCCCCGCGGCGAGCGTGTCGCTGCCCGATCCGTCCCGGTCGCCCGACCCGTCCCCGCTCCCGAACAGGTAGGCAGCGCCATGGCCGAGGCCGCGAAGGAAGAGACCGGGCCGGCATGCGGCCGGACGGTGCCGGGCCGGTGAACGCGGTCACGGGGGCGTCCGGCGCGGGCGTCGCACGACCCGGACGTCCGTACCACCGGGCTGGACGCCCGTACCGCCTGAGCGGACGCCCGCACCGCCGGGCCGGTGGGGCCGCGGACCGGTCGGCCGTCCGCACGCCCGCCGCGTCGGACATCCCCTGACGCCCTCCGGAGATGACCCGTACGGCTCACCGAACCCGTTCCGCCAGCCCTGAGCGCGCACTCCGCCCCCCCCACGGTCCATCGAAGGAAGGGCTCCGCGACATGTCGTCGTTCGATACCGATGTGCCCGTACTGCTGCTCCGGCTCGACCCCGGTCCCCCTCACCACAGCACCCTCGACGCGGTCCGGTCACTGGGCCGGGCGGGCATCGAGGTCCACGCCGCGCTCGCATCGGCGCGCGGCCCGGTGAGCCGGTCGCGGTATCTGCACCGTAGGTACGAACTCCCGGCCGGGCCGATGGCGCACGCCCCGCTGCTGGACCTGCTGCGCGACATCTCCGAAGGCCTCGGCCGGCCCGCCGTCCTCCTGCCCATGGACGACCGGGGCGCGATCGCCGCGGCCCGGCTCGCCGTCCCCCTGCTGGGCCGCTATCTGCTCCCCGCCCAGCCCGCCGGCCTGCCCGAGCGGCTCGCCGACAAGGCCGAACTCGCCCTGCTGTGCCGGGATATGGACCTGCCGCACCCGGCGACCGCGCTCCCCACCGACGCACAGCAGGCCGCCGACGCGGCGGCAGAGCTCGGACTGCCGGTCGTCGCCAAGTGGAGCCGGCCGTGGCTGCTGACACCGTCCACGGGGCTGCGCAGCACCACGCTGGTGCGCACCTGCGAGGACGCCCGCCGGCTGTACGAGCTGACCGAGCGTGCCGGCAGCGCCCTGCTGCTGCAGCGCCGGCTGGCCGGCGGCCCGGACGCCGAGTGGGTCTTCCACGGCTGTTTCGCCCGCGACGGCGTCTGTCTGATCGGCGGCCCGGGCCGTACGCAGCGCGCCCGGCCGCTGCGTACGGGACTGCTCGCGCCCGGCCGCCGGCTGCCCGATCCCCAGGTCGAACGGGCCGCGCTAGGGCTGGCCGGGCATCTGGGCCACCACGGCATCCTCGGCCTGGACTTCCGCCGGGACGCGCACGGCCGCTACCACCTCCTCGGCCTCCATACCCACCCCGGCGCCCGGTTCCGGCTCGTCACCGATCCCTCCTCGGGGCTCGATGTGGTCCGGGCGCTGCACCTGGACCTGACCGGCCGCACCGAGCCGCTCGCACGCAGCGCCCCCGGCCGGGAGTCCCCCGCCGGGACCCACGCCCTGCCCACCGGCCCGGCCACCGCCCTCGCCGGGCACCCGGAGGCGGAACGGCGTGGTGCACCGCCGACGATCCGCTGCCGTTCCTCGCCCTGACCGGACACCGGACCACCCGGCCACACAACGGGCTCCGCAAGGGCGCGTACGGGGGTGGGTTCGGGGGCGATGGGAGAGCCGCATCGCGCGAACCGCACCACACGCACCGCACGCACCACACACACCGCGCGCACAGTGCGAACCCTCACCAACCGCACGCCCCTCCCCCGCACCGCACCGCACCGCACACCAAGAAAGAGCAGGGAACTTCCATGTACGACCTCGTCGTGGTGGGCGCCGGCCCCTACGGACTCTCGATCGCCGCGCATGCGGCGGCGGCCGGACTGCGGCTGCGGGTCCTGGGCCGGCCGATGGCCTCGTGGCGCGATCACATGCCTGAGGGCATGCTCCTCAAGTCCGAGCCCTGGTCCAGCGATCTCTCCGACCCGGCCGGCGGCCACACCCTGGCCGACTACTGCGCGGCCCACGATCTGCCCGCCGAGCACGGTGTCCCGCTGCCCCTCGACACCTTCGCCGCGTACGGCAGCTGGTTCGGCGAACGGGCGGTGCCGCAGGTCGAGGAAGTCACCGTGACCGCCGTACGCCCGGACGGCGACGGCTTCCACGTCGAGACGGACACCGGTGAGCAGATCGCGGCCCGGACCGTGGCGCTCGCCGTCGGTGTGATGCCGTTCGTCAACCGCCCCTGGCCGCTGCTCGAACTGCCCCCGGAGCTCGCCTCGCACAGCAGTGACCACCGCGATCTGCGCCGCTTCGGCGGCCAGGACGTCACCGTGCTCGGCTCCGGGCAGTCCGCGCTGGAGACCGCGACCCTGCTGGCCGAACAGGGCGCCAGGCCCCGCCTGGTGGCCCGTGCCGACCAGCTGCGCTGGAACGCCCCGCCACAGCCGCTGGCGCGCGGCCGGCTGCGCGCGCTGCGCGAACCGCACTCCGGGCTCGGCACCGGCTGGCCGAGCTGGCTGTGGTCGGAACTGCCCGGGGCGGTGCGCCGGCTGCCCTCGGCGACCCGGGTGCATATCGCGGAGAACGCGCTGGGACCGGCCGGCGCCTGGTGGCTGCGGGAGCGCTTCGAGCCGGCGGTGCCGGTCCTGCCGGGCCACCGGGTCCGGGCGGCGGCTCCCCAGGATGACGGGGTGCGGCTCCATCTCACCCATACCGACGGCAGCTCCGAGACCGTGGACACCGACCACGTGGTGGCGGCCACCGGCTTCACCCCGGACCTCGGGCGGCTGCGGCTGCTCCACCCCACCGTGCGCACCACCCTGCGGACGGTGGGCGGCAGCCGGGCGCCCGAGCTGAGCTCCGGCTTCGAATCGTCCTGGCCCGGCCTGTTCTTCGCGGGGCTGCTGACCGCGCCGTCGTTCGGCCCGTCGATGCGCTTCGTGTACGGCGCGTCCTTCACCGCGGCGCGGCTGCTGCGCGGCGTCCAGCGCCGGCTAGGCGACCGCCGCGGTGCCACCACCATCCCCCACCCGGCGCGGGACAGCACACCGGCCGCGCACTAGGGACCGGCCGCACGCCAGGGACCGCCCAGAGCGGTACGTAGCCTCCATCGACATGGTTGAGTGACCGCCCGCGCACCAGAGGGGCCGCCCGCCCGGAGGGACCGCCCGCCCGAAGGGGCCGTCCGGCATCGGCCGGGCGGCCCCTCTGGTGTACGGCCGGCCGGTGTCACTGGCAGCGGTCGACGGCCTCGATGGTGCGGGCCGCCTCGCCGAGCGCCGCGCGCAGGACGGCCGGATCGGTGGCGGCGGCGCCCGCGCCCTCCGGCGGCACCAGCCAGCCGGTGCCGGTCACCGGCGGCTCCGCCGGGGCCCCTTCACCGCACAGCGCGCCCAGTGCGATGCCCCGCCCGGAGGTCTGGGTACAGGCACTGCCCGGAACGTCCCAGCCGTCCGCCGTGCCCGCGGGCACCAGAAAGCCGAGGGTGTCGCAGGCGCCGTTGTGCAGAACGGGGCCGACACCGTCCCGCAGCCGGAGGATGTCGACGGCTTCCAGGCCCTGCCTGGCCGGCACCGTGACGAGGTCACACGCCTGGGCCGGTACGGCCGGTGCCCCGGCCGCGACGGCCGGCCCCCGCCCGCCGCCGGCCTGGCCCGCGGACCCGTTGCCGCCCCTGCTCACGCCGGTCTCCCACACGGGGAACCCCTCCTCCTGCACGTACCCGACCCTTTACACCGACTTCAACGGCCGGACGTGTCAACAGCTACGGCGGCGTAACGCTGCAAAGGATGGCAGTTCATGGCAGATCGCGCGCGAGATATCCGATTTGTAGCCAAACTGTGCGTATCGGAGCCATCACAGCCGGTACGGTCATCCCGCCGCACCGCCAGGAGGCGGCAACGCCACCTGATGGCACGGAGAGGGCACGGAGAGGGTCCGCCATGGCGTCGCCAGCAGCTAGTTCAGCGTCGTCCCGCACCGTACCCGCCCGCCCGAACCTCGCCTTCCGACAGCTGCGCGGCCGGCTGTCACCGGGCGAGTTCGCGGCGGCGGTCCGACGGTCCGCCCGTGAGATCGGCGAACAGGTCTCGTGCGACGCCCGCTATGTGGGCCGCGTCGAGTCCGGGGAGATCCGGTGTCCGAACTACGCCTACGAGCGGGTGTTCCGGCACATGTTCCCCGGGCTGACGCTGCCCGACATGGGCTTCGCGCCGCGCGAGGCGGTACGCGGACGGGGGGCGCGTACGGCGGCGGTCAGCGCCGCGCCCCTGGCAACCGACCCCGACCACCGCGATACCCGTATCCAGATCTGCGAGGAGAGCGACGTGCTGCGTCGCGCGTTCATCACCGGCGGCCCGGCAGCAGCCCTGGGCTTCGCCGCCCTGCATCCCATCGAGGCCGCTGCCGCCGCCGCATCCGCCCATGTGCCGGGCCCGCGCACCCCGCCCGCCGGCCGGCCCGGCGCCGCCGAGGCCGCCGCGGTCGAGGAGGCCGTCCGCCACATCCGGCTGCTGGACGACCGGCACGGCGCGGAGGGCATCTACCGCCGCGCCACCCAGCCGCTGCGCGCCGCCTACGAGCTGCTGGACGCGGGCGTACAGCGCAGATCGGTCTCCGACCGGCTGCACGCGGGGGCGGGTGAACTCGCCATCACCGTGGGCTGGCTGGCACATGACTCGGGCCGCTTCGGCGATGCCCGCTCGCACTACGCGGAGGCCCTGGCCACCGCCCGGGTCTGCGGAGACGCCGCCCTGGAGGCGCACGCCTTCTGCAATACGGCCTTCCTCGCCCGCGATGCCGGCCGCCCGCGCGAGGCGGTGCGGGCCGCGCAGGCCGCGCAGCAGGCCGCCAAGCAGCTGGCCTCGCCGCGGCTGCTGTCACTGCTGGCGCTGCGGGAGGCCGGCGGCTGGGCGGGGCTGGCCGACCGCTCCGGCTGTGAGCAGGCGCTGGCGCGGGCCGAGCGGCTGTTCGCGGGCGGGCCGCGGGACGACGACCCGGAGTGGATGACGTTCTACGGCGAGGCCGAACTGGCGGGACTGGAGGCGCAGTGCTGGTCGGCCCTGGGTGACGCGGGGCGCGCGGTGGAGCATGCGCGCCGGGCGGTGGCGCTCCAGGATTCCCATTTCGCCCGCAACATCGCCCTGTTCACCGCGGAGCTCGCGGGCGATCTCGCGAACAGCGGGGAGCCCGAGGAGGCCGCCGCGGCCGGGGTCCGGGTGCTGGCGCTGCTGGAGGAGGTCCGTTCGGCCCGTATCCGGACGATGCTCGACGGCACGGCCCGGACGCTGCAGGCACACCCCGGCGGTGACACGGTCGCCGGCTTCCTGGCGCGGCACGCGGCCTCGGCCGCGTCCGCCGGGGGGACGCCGGGCCCGGACTCCGCCGGCTGACGGTCCGCGGACCGGCCGCCCGACGCCCCGTCAGGCGGCCTGCGGTGCCCGCCTCCTCGGCCGGGCCGTGGCGGCCGGGCGGCCGTCGCTCAGCCGAGGTGCCCGGTGTCGTTCCAGCGCTCGATCGCCGGTTCCCCGTAGGCCCAGCCGAGCACCGACAGGGACGTCGGCTCCAGCCGGATCCGGGCGCCGAAGGAGATGTCCAGGCCCAGCCAGCGGGCGCCGAGGGCGCGCAGGATGTGGCCGTGCGCGAAGACCAGCACATCGCGGTCGGCGGACCGTGCCCAGCCGATGACCTCGTCGGCCCGCGCGGTGACCTCGGCGAGCGTCTCCCCCTCCGGCACCCCGTCGCGCCAGATGAGCCAGTCCGGCCGCCCGGACTTGATCTCGGCCGGTGTCAGGCCCTCGTACGCGCCGTAGTCGACCTCCATCAGCGCGTCCCACTGCTGTGCCCGGTCGCCGAAACCGGCCAGCTCACAGGTCTCCTTCGCGCGCACCAGGGGGCTGGTGCGGACCTCGACGCCCGGCAGTCCGTCCCAGGGGGCACGGTGCAGCCGCTCGCCCAGCAGCTTGGCGCCGCGCCGGCCCTCGTCCAGCAGCGGGACGTCCGTACGGCCGGTGTGCCGGCCGGACAGGGACCACTCGGTCTGCCCGTGTCTGGCCAGGAATATGCGCGCTGCCATGGTCGTACCTCTCGCCGATCGCTCGGCTGCTCGTTGCTCGGCGCGGGCGGCGTCGACCGCGGGCTTTCCATCATCGCGCATCGGTGCGATTTGTCCCTGACCGGGGATGCCGTCCCGCCCGGGGGCCGGCGCCCGGAGCGGCCTCGTATACGGCGCAGGGGGCGCCCGGAGCGGCCTCCGGCGGCGGGCGGTCGTCCCGTATGTCGGTGCCGGATGCGAGACTTCCGCGGGTGAACGCTTTCCGCGACAGCCGACCCGCGTCGGCTGCCCCTCCGGCGGGGCAGCCGACGGCGACGCCGAGCCCGCCGCCGGGGGATCTCCCTCCCGGCGTGCACCGGGGGAGACTCACCGAGCTGCGCGGGCCCGGTGTCCGCCCCCGCTCCCTCGATGCCCGCGCGCTCGCCGCACTGGCCGCCAACCCCGGCTGCCGGCGCCGCGCGCTGCTGGACGGCGCGGGCATCGACAAGGGCGCGCTGGCCCAGGCGCTGGGCTCACCCGCGGCGTACGGCCAGTCGCAGTTCGCGATCGTCCGCGGCAACGCCTTCGAATCCCGGGTGAAGGCCGACGGCGGCACGGAGCTGCTGCGGCTGCTGAGCGAGCGGCTGGCGCCCGGCACCCCGCCGCCCGCGCCGGAGGAGGTCGCCACCCCCGATCTGTCCGCGGCCGGGCCCGAGGGCCGGGCGGCGCGTACGGCGCTGGCCCTGCGCGAGGCGACCGCGGCCGGCGGCTGGGCGCTGCTCGACCATCCGATGCTGGTCGTCGAGGTGGCCGGTGCGCCCGCCTATGTGGAGCCGGATGCGGTGGTGGTGCATCCGGACGGCGGCTGGACGGTCGTCGAGATCAAGTCCTTCCCGATGATCGACGGTTCGGCGGACGCCGCCAAGGTGGGCGCCGCCGCGCGGCAGGCGGCGGTGTATGTGCTGGCCCTGGAGCCGGTCGCCGGTCATGTCGGCGCGCACACCGGCCGTGCGGTCCGGGTCCGCGACCGCGTGCTGCTGGTGTGCCCGAAGGACTTCTCCAACCTCCCCACCGCCGCGGCCGTCGACGTCCGCAAGCAGCTGGCCACGACCCGGCGGCAGCTGACCCGGCTCACCCGGGTCGAGGAGATCGCCGCCGCCCTCCCCCCGGAGACCACCTTCGACCTCCGGCTCGCGGACGACGGGAAGACCCCGACCCGTCGGCCCGAGGAGCTGGCCCAGGCCGTCGAGGCGGTCGACGCGGCCTACGCCCCCGAGTGCCTGGCCGCGTGCGAGCTGGCCTTCCACTGCCGGAAGCGATCCCGTGAGGACGGTGCGGTGGAGGCGCTGGGGCGCGGCGTCCGGGGCGAGTTGGGCGGGCTGCGCACCATCGGGGAGGTGCTGGCGGCGGCCCGCCCCGAGGAGCCGGAGTCCGCGGCCGCCGACGGGCCGGACGACCCGGCGGTCGTCGCGCTGCGGCGGGCCGCCGCGCTGCGGGACGGGGCGCTGGCCCGCCCGACCGTGCCGGGACCGCGAGCGGAGGAGCCGGGATGTCGCTGATCGAGACGCTGGCCCGGATGGAGGCCATGGCGGCGGGCAGCGCCCGGCCCCGGTGCACGGTCCGCCACCGCCATCTCGCCGAACACCCTTTGGTGTTCGTCCCGTTGACGACCGCGGGCGAGGCCGGTGCCCCCCTGGGGGCGCTGGTCGGCACGGACCGCGAGAAGCCGGTGCTGCTGGCCGTCCCGCAGCCGCGCGACCGTGATCTGCGGTTCGCGTTCCTCGCCGAGCTGGCGGAGTCGGTGCTGCCGTATGTGGACGGCTTCGCGGACGCCATCGAGTGGGAGGAGCGCAAGGAGACCGACCCGGAGACCGGCAAGAAGGTCCCGGTGCAGGTCGAACTGTGCGCGGACGCCCCGCAGTTGATCGTGCCGAGCGCCGCCGGCATCGAGTTCGTCCGGTTGCTGGGCCGCTCGATGCGCTTCCGGCGGACGGCCGAGCAGGAGCCGGAGACCCCGTACCCCGCGCCGCCGCATGTCCCGCTGCTGGGCCGCTGGCTGACCCATTTCGGCGAGCGGGCGCGGGTCCCGGGCGCGAGTCTGCTGCTGTCCATGACGGGCCTGCTGACCCGCCATTGGGCGACGGGCCAGAGCGTGCTGGAGGACCAGCACCTGGGCGCGCTGCTCTCCTGGATCGACCCGCCGCCGGGGTTGTCGGGCCGGGAGGCGGCCGAGCACGCGGAGTCGGCACGGGACGCGGACGGCCAGTTGCGGTGCCCGCCGGCCGGCCCGGCCACCGACCCGGCGTTCGACAACCGGCTGCTCGCCCCCGCGATGGCCCGCTACGACGCCGGGCTGCCGGGCGCCGAGGACGCGCTCCGCACCCTTGTCGAGGGGCAGCTGCGGCCGGCCTGGGACGCCGTCTGGCACGGCATCGACCTGCTGCGGGCGCTCCCCGCTGGCACCCGGGTCCCCGATCGCTGGAAGCGCGACCGCTGGTCGTACACGGCGCACCGGGACCGGATCCGCGCCGGGGAGCCCCCGCAGCCCAAGCAGGACGACGCGGTCACCGCCGCGCAGAAGCTGTCCGCACGGGAGACCGCACAGGCCCAACTGGAATCCCAGGAAGCCCTGGACGACCCGCTGGTGATGGCGGGGCGCCGGCTGGCCGGCGAGGCGTTCCAGGGCACGGTCACCGCCGTCGAGATGGCCTACTCCGAGGGCCGGCGGCCGATGCCGCGCCCGCTGGTCACGCTGTGGACGGCCGACCGGCCGCAGCTGTCCGAGGGCGGCAAGCTCTACCGCCCCTTGGCGGACGGCAAGACCCAGACCGCCGAATTCGTGGTGCATACGGCCGGGGAGCCGGGGACGCTGGTGGTGCGGCTGACGGGCGGGATGGGGCGCGGGAAGACGCCGGAGCCCGGTTCGGTACCGGAGCCGGACGACGCGGTGTGCTGGACGCTGTTCGAGCACGCCCCGCGCGGCGGCCCGGAGCTCCCGGACCCCGAGGACACCCCGTGGACCCATGGCGGTCCGCCGCCCGGCGCCGCGGACGCACCGCACGCCGCCCCCGACCCCGTGACCGCGGAGGACTTCCTGTGACCCGCGCCCGGCCCTCGACCGCACTGGAGAACACTCCCGTATGACGGCCACTCAGGAACCACGGGGGTACCTCCCACGCCCTTCAGGCAGTGGGGGACCCACCACGTCCGCCCCCTTCGACCCCGCTGCCGCGGCCGCCGCGGCGACCGACGCGATCCTGCGGGACACCCTGCACGGCACCCGGCGCGGTGTGGTCGTGGACTCCCCGCCCGGCGCCGGCAAGTCCACCCTCGTGGTGCGGGCGGCCCGCGAACTGGCCGCCGCCGGACGCCCGCTGATGGTGGTCGCGCAGACCAACGCCCAGGTCGACGACCTCGTACTGCGGCTCGCCGAGAAGGATCCGCAGCTGCCGGTCGGCCGGCTGCACAGCAGTGAGCCCGGCGCGTTCGACCCGGCGCTGGCCGAGCTGCCCGCGGTCCGTACGTCCGCGAAGATCGCCGATCTGGCCGGGATGGACATCGTGGTCTCGACGGCCGCGAAATGGGCGTACACCAAGGTCGACGAGCCCTGGCGGCACGCCATCGTGGACGAGGCCTATCAGATGCGCTCCGATGCGCTGCTGAGCGTCGCCGGGCTCTTCGAGCGGGCGCTGTTCGTCGGCGACCCGGGCCAGCTGGATCCGTTCAGCGTGGTCGGCGCGGAGCAGTGGGCGGGGCTGGCCTACGACCCGTCGTCGAGCGCGGTGTCCACCCTCCTGGCGCACAACCCCGATCTGCCGCAGCACCGGCTGCCGGTCTCCTGGCGGCTGCCCGCCTCGGCGGCGCCGCTGGTCTCCGCCGCGTTCTATCCGTACACCCCGTTCCGCAGCGGCACCGGCCACGGCGACCGCCGGCTGGCGTTCGGGGTGCCGGGCGACGGCTCGGGCGTGGACCGCGTCCTGGACGAGGCCGCCGGGTCCGGCTGGGGCCTGCTGGAACTCCCCGCCCGCCACACACCGCGTACGGACCCGGAGGCGGTCCGCGCGGTGGCCCAGGTCGTGCGCCGGCTCCTGGACCGCGGCGGCGCCACGACCAGCGAGGCCCACGGGGCCGCGGAGCGGGCGGCGCCCGCCCCGGCGCCGCTGACGGCCGGCCGGATCGCGGTCGGCACCGCCCACCGTGACCAGGCGGCGGCGGTCCGCGCCGCGCTGGCCGGTCTGGGGGTGACCGGCGTCGCGGTGGACACCGCCAACCGTCTCCAGGGCCGCGAGTTCGATGTCACGGTCGTCCTGCATCCGCTGTCCGGCCGGCCCGACGCCACCGCCTTCCATCTGGAGACCGGCCGGCTGTGTGTGCTCGCCTCCCGCCACCGGCACGCCTGCATCGTGGTCTGCCGGGCGGGCGTCGCCGATCTGCTGGACGAACACCCCTCGACCGAGCCGGTCCGCCTCGGCGTCACGGTCAAGTTCCCGGACGGCTGGGAAGCCAACCACGCCGTCCTCGCCCAGCTCGCGGAACACCGGGTGACCTGGCGTCCTTAAGGAGGTGTCCGACGGGCCTGCCGGACGGCGGCCCGGCAGGGCGTACGGCCACTGCCCGGGGCGCACTTGCGCGCAGCGGGACAATGGAATGCGGCACACGATCTGGAGGTAGGTACATGTCCGAGCCGCGACCGGCTCCCGACCCGCGTGGTACGGCGCCCGGACCACGGCGGATGAAGCCCGCGCAGCTGCTCTTCGAGCCGCCCGAGGCCGTCGCCGACCCCGAGCACTTCTTCGGCCTGGAGTCGATGGAGGACCCGCGCGAGCTGCTCGGCCGCGCCACGGAGCTGACCCTCGCCTTCCGCGCCGCGGCCGACCGCGCCACGGAGTTCCAGGCGCTGGCGGCGGCCCAGCTGTCGGACCCCAGCCGGTTCGACCGGCTGCCGCTGGCCGCGCTCGCGGAGCAGGCGGAGTGGACCGAGGACTATGCGCAGAAGATGATCGAGTTCGGCCGCAGCCTGATGCGGAGCGGCGGCACCCTGCCGGGCGATATGGACTGACCGCCCCGGCCCCGCCCACCGGCCCCCAGGAACCCCGCCCGCCCGACGCGCCCCACGACGGCTCATGGTCCATGATCATGAGCCGCTGGCATATGCAAGGGGGGAAAGATAGCGGCTCCCCCACCGCCCCGTCCCGGTTTCCGCCAATCGGCCAAGTCCCGTGTCCCGGCTGGGTAGACCTGTCTCCATGAGCGACTGGCTGCCTGAGACCCCCCGCACCCTGGCCTTTCCGACCGCGGCATATGTCACCCTCGCGGGCGCCGACTGGCTCGCCTCCGCCAGCCCCCATCCGGACGAGATGCACACACTGTGGGCCACCCGGCCGGCCGCGCCCAGCGTGCTGCCCTGCGGCACCGCCTTCGACGTGATCAACGCCCCGGCGCTCTTCGGGCGGCGCATGGTGGACCGCTTATGGTCCACCGGCCCCGGTTCGGGGCCGGTGGCGGCGCACCGCGGCAGGATCCTGCTGTTCGCCGCCCCGGGCACGGCCCAGCGGCTGCCGGCGCTGCTCGTCTGGGAGGAGTGGGCCACCGCCGTCCCGCCGCTGCTGTGCCACGGCAGCGGGGACGCGGTGACCGTCCCGCCGCTGCACCCCCGCCTGAGCCCCGCCGCGGACCGGGCCGCGGGCGCCGGCACCCCGGCCGACGAGGACCCGGCCGGCCCGTCCGTCTCCCGCTGGCTGGTGGCACCGGATGTCCGCAGCCCCTGGCTGCCCGGCCCCGACGTACTCCTCTGGGCCTGTGTCCGCGAGGCCCGCTCAATGGCCGGCCCGGTGCAGGAATCCGCAGCTCAGCACCCCTTTTCGCTGCTGACCGCGGGCTGAGACAAACCGATTTTTGTCCTCCCCGACCAGGATGCTAATGTTTTCCCCGTCAGCAGGCGCCGCTAGCTCAGTTGGTTAGAGCAGCTGACTCTTAATCAGCGGGTCCGGGGTTCGAGTCCCTGGCGGCGCACAGACGGTCGAAGGCCTCCACTCCGGTGGGGGCCTTCGTCGTTCCGGTGTACGGCGCGGTCAGCCGCGGTTCACCTTCACCGCCCAGTCCCCGTCGGCCGTCCGGCCCTCGACCTGGATGCGCAGGCCGTCCTCGGCGTCGTCCATGCTCTCCCCCACGCCCAGCGGCGCGTCCGCGAGCGGCGGGTAGACGGAGGTGCCCCAGCAGGCCGAGGTGGCCGGGTGCCCGTCGAGCACCTGCACGGGGCCCGACCCGGAGGCCGTCCGGCTGTGCACGCGGTAGACGAGGACGCCCTCGGTGCACAGGGAGCGGTCGTTGCCCATGGCACCGCGTGCCTCGATGACCAGTGCGCTCTCGGGGCCCGTACGGACCACCAGGAGCCGCGGCCGGCGCTGGGGGTGGGACTCCTCGGGGGCGGACAGGGTCCGCAGGGAGTGCATGGCGGGCCCGGTCAGATCGACGCAGTCAACCTGGCTGTCGGCGATCCAGCCGAGCTTCCACTTGTGCCAGGCGAAGGGGTCGGGCGCCAGTCCGAACTGGCTGCCCATGAGGTCCCAGTCGCCGACGTAGGTATCCCAGTCGCCCTTGCCGTCCTCCGGCCGGTGATAGAGGTCCGGCAGGTCGAAGACGTGCCCGGTCTCGTGGGCGAGGACATTGCGGTCCGGCGGGCTCTGCTCGAAGACGGTGACGAACCGGCTCAGATCGTGGTCGTCGGCGTGCATCGGCCGGTCGAGGTTGACGACCTTGGTGGCGTCCGAATCGACGCCGGGGGCGTCCGGGTCGGCGACGAAATAGACCACGTCGTAGCGGCTGAAGTCCACGGAAGGGTCGGCGGCGGTGACCGCGTCGCGCAGGTAGGACGAGCGCCGGCCGGCGTCCCAGTCGCGCTGTATCCCGTAGGAGGCGGACGGGCGCGGCATCCGCACCCAGTGGCGGTGGACGTGCGGGCGCAGCCGGAACTTTCCGTACGAGGCGCGGTCGAAGAAGCCCGAGGTGGCGGGGAAGTAGTCGTGGGACAGCTCCTGGGGCGCCGAGAGGGGCCGGGAGTCCGGGAAGGACAGGAAGATCATGACGGCGTTGAGGGTGCGGTCCGGGCGCGGATAGGACCCGTTCCAGCTGTCGACGCCCTCGGAGTGGTGCGCGTCGGTGCGTCCCAGGGCGCACGGGAGCACGGCCTCGGAGGCGGTGGCGGGTCCGGCGACGATCGAGGTCGCGATGAGTGCGCTCAGAGAGGTGGCGACGGCCGCGACCCGCCGCAGGCTGCGGCGATCCACCCCGTCGGGTGTCTGGGCGCGCGGCACACATACCTCCAGGGACGGATTCGGCGACCTCATCTACCCTGTGGCGATTTAATGCTATTCGTCCTGTTTTGAAGGTCCGGACGAGTGACCGGCGCGTCTTGGCCGTCTCGTAACGGAAAGTCACAAACGGCCAACGGGGCAATCCGTACGAACAGACCCGGGCAGAAATGGCTGAAGTTCCGTCATGCGCGCGGACGATCACGGCTGCGTCGCTGGATCGGCCGTCGTGCCAGCCTCTATGATCGCCACACTTTCCAGCGCGAGACCCCCCTCCATCACGAGACAGCGCCACGCGGGAGCGAGCAGTGAGCGGACACCCCGACAGCCCGGGCCGCACGCCCGGAGCGACGCTCCCCTCAGTGACGGAGCGTGATGAAACGACCAAAGAATCCGCCGAGGCCCGGCCCGCCCCCGGCGGGCACTGCGACGACACCGCGGCCTCGCTCGGCGACTACCGCGCCACGTTCTACGCGGCACGGGTGGCGATGGCGGTCCTCAACCGCGACGGTCTGGTCCTCGCCGCCAACCCGGCCTTCGGTGAGCTGGTCGGCGCCGACCCGGCCGAGCTGGTCTCCGCCACCGCGGCGGACCTCACCGACCTCGGCGCCGACCCACGGGTGTGGACCGCCTACCGCGAGGTGCTGTGCGGCCGCAGCGACCGTCTGCGCTGCACCCGCCGCCTCAAACATCCCGCAGGACACTCCGTCTGGGTGGAGGTGACCGTCGAGCCGCTCACCCCGGAGCCGCTCAGCGGCGAGGAGCGGATGCTGCTGTCGGTGGCGGACATCAGCGACCGGCACGATCTGCTGGCCCGGCTGCGGCATCTGCAGATGCACGATCCGGTGACCCGGCTGCCCAACCGGGCGCTGTTCTTCGAGCGGCTCTCCTCCGCCCTGGAGACCGCCTCCTTCGAACCGTCCGGCACCGGCCGCATCGGGCTGTGCTACCTCGACCTCGACGGCTTCAAGGCCGTCAACGACACGCTCGGGCACCGCGTCGGCGACCGGCTGCTGAGCGCGGTGGCGCAGCGTCTGACGCGCTGCGCGGAGAGCGCCGCGGACCGCGGGCCGGGCCGGGCCGGGCACCTGGTCGCCCGGCTCGGCGGTGACGAGTTCGCTCTTTTGGTGGAGGACTCCACCGGCACCGACCAGCTCGCCGAGCTGGCCCAGTGCGTCCTGGACGCGCTGCAGCGCCCGTTCGACCTGGCCGGGCAGCGGCTGTCGGTGTCGGCGAGCATCGGCGTCGTGGAGCGGACCGCCACCGGCACCACCGCCACCGGCCTGATGCAGGCCGCGGACACCACGCTGTACTGGGCCAAGGAGGACGGCAAGGCCCGCTGGACGCTCTTCGACCCGGAGCGCAACGCCCACCGGATGACCCGGCAGGCGCTCTCCAGCACCCTGCGCCCGGCCGTGGACCGCGGCGAATTCACCCTGGAGTACCAGCCGCTGGTCGGGCTGGGTGACGGCCGGGCACAGGGGGTGGAAGCGCTGGTGCGCTGGCGGCATCCGCAGTTCGGGATGCTGTCGCCGAATCGGTTCATCGCCCTGGCGGAGGAGAACGGCGCGATCGTCGAGCTGGGCCGCTGGGTGCTGGAGCGGGCCTGCTATCAGGCGCGCGCCTGGCAGCTGGCGCACCCCGGCGAGCCGCTGTTCGTCAGCGTCAATGTGGCCGTACGTCAGGTGTGGGACTCCGACCTGGTCGCGGATGTCGCCGGGATCCTCGCCGAGACCGGGCTGCCGCCGGAGCTGCTGCAGCTGGAGCTGACCGAGTCGGCGGTGATGGGCTCGGCCGGCCGGCCGCTGCAGGCCCTGCAGGCGCTGAGCGACATGGGTGTACGGATCGCCATCGACGATTTCGGCACCGGCTACTCCAACCTCGCCTACCTCAGCCGCCTCCCGGTGTCCGTGCTGAAGCTGGACGGGTCCTTCGTCCGCGGCTTCCGCTCGCAGGAGCATCCCAACCCGGCGGACGAGATGATCGTGGAGGCGCTGGTGGCGCTGGCGCACCGGCTCGGCCTCACGGTCACCGCCGAGTGTGTGGAGAGCGCCGAGCAGGCCGAGCGGCTCCGCCGGATCGGCTGCGACACCGGCCAGGGCTGGCTCTACTCCCGCCCCGTCGCCCCCGACCGGGTCGAGGCCCTGCTCGACGCGGGCCGGCACACGGGCGCCTGAGGACTCCCCATACGGAAGGCGCCGGTGCGGGCGGAACCTCGTTCCGCCCGCACCGGAAAGGGAATCCCGCCGCGACGGTGCGCACCCCCACGGCGAGGGTCCGGCGGAATCAACGAGAGCCGGCCACCACCACGTACGCCGCCCTCACCCCGGCAGGCCGTATGCGTCCGCGATCAGCTCGTACGAGCGCAGCCGGGCCGCGCCGCCGTGGGCGTTGGCGGTGATCATCAGCTCGTCGGCGCCGGTGCGCTTGGCGAGATCGTCCAGGCCCTGGCGGACGGCGTCCGGGGTGCCGTGGACGACATTGCCGAGCCAGCTGTCGACGAAGTCCCGCTCCAACTCGTTGAAGCGGTACGCCTCGGCCTCCTCGGGGCTCGGGACCAGGCCGGGGCGGCCGGTGCGCAGCCGGACCATGGACAGCGCGCCGGTCAGTACCTGGCGGCGGGCCTCGTGCTCCTCCTCGGCGGCCAGCGCCGCGACCCCGATCAGGGCGTACGGCTCCGACAGCACCTCGGAGGGGCGGAAGGACGCGCGGTAGAGGTCCAGCGCGGGGACGGTGTTGGCCGCGGAGAAGTGGTGCGCGAAGGCGAACGGCAGACCGAGGGAGCCGGCGAGCCGGGCGCTGAAGCCGGAGGAGCCCAACAGCCACAGGGGCGGGCGGTGGGCGGACTGGACACCGCCGGGCGAGGTGGCCTGGACCGGGCCGGGAACCGCGTGGATCTTGGCGTACGGGTGGCCGTCCGGGAAGGAGTCGTCGAGGAAGCGGGTCAACTCGGCCAGTTGCTGCGGGAAATCGTCCGCACCTTCATGCAGCCTCTCGGTCCTCCGCAGCGCCGCGGCGGTGGCGCCGTCCGTGCCCGGCGCGCGGCCCAGGCCGAGATCGACCCGGCCGGGGGCCATCGCCTCCAGGGTGCCGAACTGCTCGGCGATCACCAGTGGGGCGTGATTGGGAAGCATGACGCCGCCGGAGCCGAGGCGGATGCGCTCGGTGTGGGCGGCGAGGTGGGCGAGCAGCACCGCGGGCGAGGACGAGGCGACGCCCGGCATGGAGTGGTGCTCGGCGACCCAGTAGCGGTGGAAGCCGCGGCGTTCGGCTGTGCGGGCGATGTCGACGGCCGTGCGCACCGCGGCGGCGGCGGTGCTGCCGGCGCCGACCGTCACCAGGTCGAGCACCGACAGCGGGACCGGTGCGGTGCCCGGGGCGGTGCCCCGTATCCCGTCACCGGCCGTCTCGCCGCTGCCCCGGATTTCCTCGTCTTCGCCGCTCACGGTGCGGGTCCTCCTCGCGTCGGTGGTCTGCGAGGAGGACAACCGGAGAGGATCTCCACTTATTCCCGGGTCAGATCCCCGGCGCGGCACCGCGGTCGGCGGGGCCGCCGGACCTCCCTCGTCCGGGGCTCTACGTGTGCGCCGTCCGCGAGAAGAGGGTGCCGAGCGCCGGACAGCTGAGCGTGCGGTCGAGCAGCCGCAGTCCCTCCCAGGCCGTCACCTGATTGGCGGTGAGCACCGGCTTGCGCAGCTCCGCTTCGAGGGCCGGCAGATGTTCGGCGGTGTGCAGTGCGGTGTCGGGCAGCAGCACCACCTCGGCATCCGGATGGTCACCGGCGCGGGCGAGCGCCAGCACCTCCGCAAGGCCCCAGGTGCCGACCTCGGCGGCGGTGATGATGCCGCTGCCGCGGGTCGAGACGACCTCCGTCCCGGCGGACTTCAGGAAGGCGTGGAAGCGCTCGGCCACGTCGTCGGGGTAGGTGGCGGCGATCGCGACTTGCCGGGCGCCGAGCGCCTGGACGGCATGGGCGAAGGCGAAGGACGTACTGGAGGCGGGCAGGCCGGCGGTGGCGGACAGCTCCCTGACCTGTTCGTGGGCGCCCTCCCAGCCGAAGACGAAGCTGGCGCTCGTACAGGCCCAGACGACGGCCTCGGCGCCGCGCTCCTTGAGCTCCTCGACGCCGGCCGCCAGCCGCCCGGCGGAGCCCATCTCCAGCAGCGCGTCGACGCGGTGGGCGTCCTCGCCGATATCGGTGTGGACGAGCGGCAGGCGGACCGCGCCGCCCAGGAGCGTTTCGAGCCGGGGGTAGTCGTCCTCCGCGGAGTGGCCGGGGTAGAGGAAGCCGACCGATGCCATGCAGTTCTCCCTTGCGTGTACGGCTGCGGGTGCAGGGGCGTTCGTGGGTGCGGATGCGCTCACGGGTGGTGCGGTGACGCCGGGCAGGAGCGCTGCCGGCGAGCGTGACGACGCCGGCAGCTTCCAGGGTGGAGGTCAGGTGCGGACCCCTCTTCAAACCGGGGGCAGACCTCCCGTGTCATCGGGCGGATACGGCGGCGGATCAAGGCCGTCGAGGGGGTCCCCGTCCGGTGGGGCAGGCGGGCCGGCGAAAGCCGCCTCGGGGGTCGCCCGCGGTAGCCCTCCTTCCGGTCCTTCCGCCGTTCCGGTCATCGCGGCCGGGCCGCGCCGCGCCACCGGATCGAGCAGCGCCTGGTACGGGCCCACCGCCTGGACCCCGATGGCGCGCAGCGCGGCCCACATCGTGACCTGGTTGGCGGACAGCACCGGCATCCGCAGCTCCGCCTCCAGCTGCGGGATGACGTCGTAGGTCGGCAGGTTCGTACAGCTGATGAAGAGGGCATCGGTGGCGCCGACCACGGCCGCGCGGGCCATGTCGACGACATCGCGGTACGGCACTTTCCAGATGTGCCGGGTCAGCCCGAGGTAGGCGCGGCCGGTGACCGTGATGCCTGCCTCACCGAGATAGTCCTCCAGTGAGTCGGTGACCGATTTCGTATAGGGCGTGACGACGGCGATGCGCCGGGCGCCGATCTCGCGCAGTGCTTCGATCAGTGCGCCCGAGGTCGTGAGGGAGGGAACCTCCCCCGCCTGGACCATGGCAGCGCACATGGCCCGCTCGCCCGCGACCCCGCCGACGAAGCTGCCGGAAGTGCAGGCATAGGAGATGACCTGCGGTGATACCGCACACAGCGCCTGGACGGCGGCGTCCAGGGTTTCGTGCTCGCTGACCAGACGGGCCAGATCGAGGCTGACCTCGACGGGCACAAAAGGGGTGCGGGTGAGGTGGAGGGACACGTCGTCGGGCACCCAGCGCCAGAGCTCTCGGTCGAGCGCGAAGTCGAAGGGAGCGACGACACCCACGCCGAGCTGCGGCTGTGGGCCACCCAGAAAAGAGACGTCCATGAAGGCCCCTAGAAGAAACGAAGGGCTGGAAGGCCAGGCCAGTGGCCGGGGATGAGGTGCAGCCGGATCAAGCCGGGACGTCGGGACAGAGCCGTTGTTGACACGGTAGATACGACTTCCTAGCGTGGTCAATCCTCGCATCTCAGGCATCTGTCGGCGCCCCTTTCCATGGAAAGGGGCTCACGTTTCAGAACGGTTTCTGGCTATGTCCAAAAGCACCGTCCTCGTCCTCGGTTCCGACCCGCCGCCGAAGCTGGACCGGCTCACCGGCCGCGCTCGGGTGATCTTCACCGACGAGGACTCGCTCGCCGACCGACTGCCCACCGCCGACGTGCTGTTGGCCTGGGACTTCACCTCCGATGCGATCCGCAGAGCCTGGCCGGAGGAGGGGCCCAGGCCGCGCTGGGTGCACACCGCCAGCGCGGGTGTGGATCAGCTGCTGTGCCCGGCGCTGGTCGCCGACGACACCCTGGTGACCAACGCCCGGGGCGTCTTCGAGCAGCCGATCGCAGAATATGTGGCCGGGCTGGTGATCGCCATGGCGAAGGACTTCTACGGAAGTTGGGAGCTGCAGCGGCAGCGGCGCTGGCAGCATCGCGAGACGCTGCGGCTGGCCGGCAGCCGGGCCGTCGTGGTGGGCTCCGGGCCGATCGGCCGGGCCATCGGCAGCACCCTCCTGGCACTGGGTGTCAAGGTCGATCTGGTCGGCCGCCGGGAGCGCTCGGACGATCCGCAGTTCGGCCTCGTGCACGCGAGTGACGCGCTGAACGGCCTACTGCCCCAAGCGGATTGGGTGATCTGTGCGGCGCCCCTGACCGAGGCCACCCGCGGCCTGTTCGACAAGGCGGCGTTCGCCCGGATGCCGCCGCGGGCCCGGTTCATCAACGTCGGGCGCGGGCCCCTGGTGGTCGAGGACGCTCTGATGGCGGCGCTGCGCGAGTGGCGGATCGCGGCGGCGGCGCTGGACGTCTTCGAGGAAGAGCCGCTCACCGCGGACAGCCCGCTGTGGGACGTCCCGCATCTGATCGTCTCGCCCCACATGAGCGGCGACACCCTGGGCTGGCGGGACGCCCTCGCCGAGCAGTTCCAGGACAACTTCGAGCGGTGGTCGGCGGGCGAGCCGCTGGACAACCTCGTCGACAAACGGCTCGGGTACGTGCCGGTGCAGTGACGGGGCCGGCTGCCGGGCCCCGGCGCGGCAGCCGCGCTCCCCCGCCGCCGCCCCGCCCGGGGCGGCCAACGCTCGGAGGACGCATGACCACCGAACCGACCCACCTCGCCGACCTCTCCGCCACCCGGCTCACGGCCGGGTACGCGGCCGGCGAGTTCTCCCCCGTCGAGGCGGTCCGGGCGGTGCTGGAACGCGCCGAGGCCGCCCAGTCCGCGACGAACTGCTTCACCCGGATCGACGCGGACGAGGCGCTGTCCGGCGCCAAGGAGTCGGCGGAGCGCTGGCGGGCCGGGGAACCGGCCGGGCCGGTGGACGGGGTGCCGGTCACCGTCAAGGATCTGATCCTCACCCGGGGCACCCCGACGCTGCGGGGTTCGCGCACGGTGCGGGCCGAGGGTCCGTGGCAGGAGGACGCCCCGTCGGTCGCCCGGCTGCGGGAGTCCGGTGCGGTGTTCGTCGGCAAGACCACCACCCCGGAGTTCGGCTGGAAGGGCGTCACCGACAGTCCGCGGCACGGGGTGACGGGCAATCCGTACGACCCGGCGCGCACCGCGGGCGGCTCCAGCGGCGGCAGCGCGGCGGCGGTGGCGCTGGGCGCGGGCCCGTTGAGCCTGGGCACGGACGGCGGGGGCTCGGTGCGTATCCCGGCGTCGTTCTGCGGGATCTTCGCGCTCAAGGCGACCTACGGGCGGGTGCCGCTCTATCCGGCGAGCCCCTTCGGGACGCTGGCGCATGTCGGGCCGATGACCCGGGACGCGGCGGACGCGGCGCTGATGATGGAGGTGATCTGCGGGGCGGACTGGCGGGACTGGTCCCAGCTCGGTCCGGCCGCCGGCTCGTTCCGGGAGGCGCTGGCCGGTCCGGTCTCCGGGCTGCGGGTGGCCTTCAGTCCGTCGCTCGGCTGGGACGTGCCGGTGGCGCCGGAGGTCGCCGCGGCGGTCCGGTCGGCCGTCGACACGCTGGCCGGGCTCGGCGCGGTCGTCGAGGAGATCGACCCCGGCATCACCGACCCGGTGGAGGCCTTCCACACGCTGTGGTTCAGCGGCGCGGCGCGGGTGGTGCAGCCTCTCGACGACGCGGACCGGGCGCTGCTCGACCCGGGGCTGCGGGAGATCTGCGAGCAGGGTGCGCGCTACAGCGCGCTGGACTATCTGGCCGCGGTCGATACGCGGATGGCGCTCGGCCAGGCCATGGGCCGCTTCCACAGCGCCTACGACCTGCTGGTGACGCCGACCGTGCCGCTCACCGCCTTCGAGGCGGGCGCCGAGGTCCCGGCCGGCTCCGGTCACACCCGCTGGACGGGCTGGACGCCGTTCACCTACCCCTTCAACCTCACCCAGCAGCCGGCCGCGACGCTGCCCTGCGGGGCGGACGCGGACGGGCTGCCGATCGGTGTCCAGCTGGTCGGCGCACGGCACGCCGACGCGCTGGTGCTGCGCGCCGCGCATGCCCTCTACGAGGCGGGGACCGCGGAGATCCCCGCGCCGTCTGCCCCTAGGCCCGCCGGAAGTTGAGGGTCTCCCCCAGGGCTCCGGCCCGCCAGAGGTCCTGACAGGCATCGGCCATCCGGTCCAGGCCGTCGACGACACTGCCCCACACGATGCCCGGCACCCAGCCCGCGTCACCGTTGATCAGTAGATTGTTGCGCTCGTAGAACAGCGCAAGATCGACGACGGTGGTGCGGCCCTGGTGTGCGGCCTGGGTCTCGTACCCGTAGGACTTGGTACCCAGTTGGGTGTCGGTGAAGGTGAAGTAGCACAGGTCGCCGGGGATCGGGGTGATCGTCGGATTCTCCAGCGGCGGCTCCTCGGGAGCGA
This sequence comes from Streptomyces sp. NPDC048637, assembly GCF_040650675.1. Classification (NCBI taxonomy): domain Bacteria; kingdom Bacillati; phylum Actinomycetota; class Actinomycetes; order Kitasatosporales; family Streptomycetaceae; genus Streptomyces; species Streptomyces sp. NPDC048637. Next base: position 97,375 of record NZ_JBEZHQ010000021.1, on the reverse strand, counting down.
ACGGCGCCAGCAGGGCGTAGATCTCGTTGCGTGCGTACTTGGCGTGGTAGACGTCGCCGCCGAGTGGGAGGGCGTCCCATACGGCATTGCAGGTGATCGGCGCGCGGTCGTCGAGCAACTTGGCCGTGCAGCTCACGCCGCGCTTGTCCAGGGAGACTTCGATGAAGCGATCGGTCATGCCCCGATCGTAGGTGGGCAATACCGGCGTACGGAACAAGTCCGCGGCGCTTCTATCAAGGGCTGGAAACGATTGGCATATGTGTGAGGCGTTCGGGTAGCCGCGCGCCCATGGCTCCACCACAGGAGAACACCACAATGATCAAGAGAAAATTGGCAAGCGGCATCCGCCGCCGCTCGCTGCTCGCGGGGGTAGCGGCGCTCGGCACAGCGGGTGCAGTGGGAGCGGCCACGGGCTGCTCCCGGGTCGATGTCTCGGGCGCCACCGGCGGCGGACATCTGCTAGAGGATCTGCGCAAAAAAGGCACGGTCCGCATGGGAATCGCCAGCGAACCGCCCTACGCATCCATCAACAGCAAGGGCGAGCTGACCGGCGAGGCCCCGGCCGTCGCCAAGACGATCTTCCGGCGGCTGGGGATCAAGAATTTCGAGCCGGTGCCGGTCGAATTCCAGGCCCTGGTGCCCGGTCTGCATTCCTTCCAGTACGACGTGATCGTCGCGGGCATGTTCATCAACAAGGCCCGGTGCGCGGCCGTACTCTTCTCCGACCCGGACTACGAGAGCAAGGACTCCTTCCTCGTACGCAAGGGGAACCCGGACAACATCCATTCCTATGCGGATATCGCCAAGGGGAAATTCCGCATGGGTTCCGGTATCGGCTATGCCGAGATCGACTACGCGGTCGGCAACGGTGTCCCGAAGAGCACCATCCAGACCTACGGTGACCAGATCGCCGGCATGGAGGCCCTGGAGGCGGGCCGTATCGACGTCTTCGCCGGCACCGCGCTGACCATGATCGAGGCGCTGAAGACCGGTGCCCACCCCAAGGTGGAGATGACCAGGCCGTTCACGCCGGAGGTCGACGGGAAGCCCCAGCGCGACGGCGGCGGCTACGGCTTCCGGCTCGGTGAGACCAAGCTGCGGGACGCCTTCAACGCCGAGCTGCAGAAGATGAAGAAGAGCGGCGAACTCCTGCGCATCGCCAAGCCGTACGGCTTCACCAAGGAGTTCATGACCGACCTCACGGCGAAGGAGCTCTGTAAAAAGTGACCGGCGCGCTGTGGGAACTTTTCTTCGAAGGGCTGTGGATCACCGTCCAGCTGATGGTCTACAGCGCCGCCCTGGCCGCTGCCGTCGCCTTCGGCATCGGTCTGGCACGCACCTCGCGGTTCCGGACCGTCCGCTTCCTGTCGGGTGTCTATGTGGAGTTCTTCCGCGGCACCTCGGCACTGGTGCTGATGTTCTGGCTGTTCTTCGCGCTGCCGCTGCTGGGCTGGCAGCTGGTCGGCATCTGGGCGGGCACCCTGGCACTGGGGCTGTCGTACGGCGCGTACGGCTCCGAGGTCGTCCGCGGCGCGCTGCAGGCGGTGGCCCCCGCCCAGCGTGAGGCGGCCATCGCGCTGAGCTTCACGCCCTGGCAGCGGCTGCGGAAGGTGATCCTGCCGCAGGCCGTCCCCGAGATGATGCCGCCGTTCAACAACCTGCTGATCGAGCTGCTCAAGGGCACCGCGCTGGCGTCGCTGCTGTCCATCGGCGAACTCACCTTCCAGGCCAAGCTGGCCCGGCTGTCGACCGGCCAGAGCGCCGAGATCTACGGAATCATCCTCGTCCTGTACTTCGCGGTCGCGTTCGTGATGACCCGGATCATGCGGGTGCTGGAGCGCCGCGCCAAGGCTTCGGTCGGCCGGGCGGTACCCAAGGGTGAGGGCTGGTTCTCCCGCAAACTGCCCGTCGAGAAGCAGGGCCCCGAGGCGCTGGCCACCGGAGGAAAGCCGTGAACAACTGGTCATGGAGCTACATCGGGGAGATCATGCCCGAGATCCTCAAAGGGCTGTGGATCACCATCCAGGCGACGTTCTACGGCTCGCTGGTGTCCTTCGCGCTCGGGCTGGTGTGGGCGATGGCCCTGCGCGCGCGCAGCCGCTGGGTGACCTGGCCGGTCAGCATCTTCGTCGAGTTCATCCGCAACACCCCGCTGCTGGTGCAGCTGTTCTTCCTGTTCTTCGTGCTGCCGGGCTGGGGGCTGGCCTTCTCGCCGCTGACCACCGGTGTCATCGGGCTGGGCCTGCACTACTCGACGTACACCTCCGAGGTCTACCGCGCCGGTATCGACGGCGTACCGCCCGGCCAGTGGGAGGCCGCCACGGCGCTGAACCTGCCGCGCCGGCGCACCTGGATCGCGGTGATCCTGCCGCAGGCGTTCCGCCGGGTGGTGCCCGCGCTCGGCAACTACGTGATCGCGATGTTCAAGGACACGCCGCTGCTGGCCGGTATCACCGTCGCCGACATGCTCTTCCAGGCGAACAGCATCAGCGCCACCACCTTCGACTACCTGGAGCCGATCACCGTCGTCGGCATCCTCTTCGTGGTCATCTCCTACCCCACTTCTCTCCTCCTGCGAGCCCTGGAGCGTCGTCTTGTCCGCTGACAGCAATCACCCGAAAGACCACGCCGGAGAAACGGCCAACCCGGCGGTGGACGGTACCGAGCTGATCCGCTTCGACCACGTCACCAAGCGGTTCGGGACCAACACCGTTCTGGATTCCCTGGACTTCACCGTCTCCTCGGGCAAGCACGTCACCCTCATCGGCCCTTCCGGTTCCGGCAAGACCACGATTCTGCGGCTGCTGATGACGCTACTGAAGCCCGACGAGGGCACCATCAAGGTCGGCGGCGAATATCTGACGCACGAGGAAAAGAGCGGCAAGCTCGTACCGGCCGGGGAAAAGCACATCCGCGAGGTCCGCAAGAACATCGGCATGGTGTTCCAGCAGTTCAACCTCTTTCCCAACATGAAGGTGCTGCGGAACATCACCGAGGCGCCGGTGCACGTCCTGGGAATGGAAAAGGACGCCGCCGAGGAGCGGGCCCGTGAACTCCTCGACCTGGTGGGTCTGACCGAGCACCTCGACAAGTACCCGACCCAGCTCTCCGGCGGCCAGCAGCAGCGGGTCGCCATCGCCCGCGCACTGGCGATGCGCCCGCAGGTGCTGCTGCTGGACGAGGTGACCTCGGCGCTGGACCCGGAGCTGGTGGCCGGGGTGCTCGACGTCCTGCGGGACATCGCACACACCACGGACATCACCATGCTCTGTGTCACCCATGAGATGAACTTCGCCCGGGACATCTCCGACGACGTCCTGATGTTCGACGCCGGGCGGGTCATCGAATCCGGCTCCCCGGAGAAGATCTTCACGGAGCCGGAGCACGAGCGCACCCGGGAATTCCTCAGCGCCGTGCTCTGAACGGCACCCAGGAAGCAGTGAGTTCGGGTGGTGGGTCCCCGTTCGGGGGGGGGCGCACCACCCTTTCTCCTCTCCGCGGCGCCCGGGGACCGTACGAAGCGGGAGCCGCTGATGCCCCGGCACCGTGACCTTGGCATATGCCAAGGTCGTGAGCCCCAGGACAGATGACCGGGGCGCGCTTCTTTTCAGTCAAGACCCCCTCCATCGAGGGCCGTTGACCGCTATCGTGAGGGCAGCCCCGTTGTCCGGGACCGGCCGCACGCAAGCCCCGGCCGTGACCACCGGCGGCGGTCACGACGCAAGCGGTAACAACCTGCTAGGGGGACACCGTGGCGCTGAAGCCCGAGCCGACCGCGCCGTTCCATTCGGTGCAGTACGCCCTTCGCGTGCTCGAAACGGTCTCCAGGCACGCCGAAGGCGTGACCGATGCGCAGATCGCCCGCGAGACCGGCCTGCCCCCGGGCCAGCTCGGCCACATGCTGTCGATGCTCCGGCGCGAGGGCTATGTCGAGCAGGTCACGGACGGGGCGTATGTCATCGGCGAATCGCTCCTGCTCCTGGGCTCGGGCGGCGACCGCGACCAGGCCCTGCGCGACAAGCTCCAGCGCACCCTCGACCAGCTGCGCGACTCGGTCGGCGCGGCGGTCTACATCAGCCGGTACATCGACGGCGAGGTGAAGATCCTCCACTACGCCGACGGACCGCTGGCCCCCAAGGTCAACGAGTGGGCCGAATTCCACCGCACGGCGCACGCCAGCGCGATCGGCAAGTGCCTGCTCGCGCAGCTCGACCACGACGGCCGCAAGGACCACCTCTCGCGCCACAAGACCGCCCGGCTCACCTCGCGGACGATCACCAACGAGAAGGTCCTGTTCCACAAGCTCGACAGCCAGCCGCCCACGGTCCCCGTACTCGACCTCCAGGAGTACGCCGTGGGCACGGTCTGCGCGGCCGTCCCGATCACCGCCGGTGCGACGGTCGGCTGCCTCGCCCTGTCCATGCCGCTGGAGCACGCCCACCGGCTGCGCCAGGCCGCCGACACCCTCAACCGTCAGGCCGCCCCGGTCCTGCTGTCGCTGGCGATCTGAGCCGGGGCGCGGGCAAGGGCGGCGGGGCCGGAGCTCAGGCAAGGGCGTGGCCGGGCCGCGGGCAAGGGCGGCGGGGCGGGAGCCCGGGCAAAGGCGGGAGCCGGACGGCACCGCCCCGTGGCCGTGGTCCTGAGCACCCCTCTCGACCAGGTAGTATTTCTTTCGTCAGCGCGCGCCGCTAGCTCAGTTGGTTAGAGCAGCTGACTCTTAATCAGCGGGTCCGGGGTTCGAGTCCCTGGCGGCGCACGTATCGAGTGGGCGTTTCCGGTTCTCCGGGAACGCCCACTTCGTTGTGTCCGGGCCCGCGGACAAGGGCACCGGCGCGGCGGCCGCCTCTTCCGTCCCCTCCGGCACGTGACCCGGCGGCGGCGTTGGGCACGTCAGCATGGCCATACCAAGGTCCGGCCAATGTCCGTACCGAGGGCGTGCCGCGGGCGGAGGGCGTGCCAGGGCGGAGGGGGTGCCGCGGGCGCGCCAAGGGCCGTGCCGAGGGCGACCGGAGGCACGGCACGGGCGGGCGTGGGCAGTGGGAGCGCCGCGGGTCAGGCCGCCCTCGTGAGCGGAGGCGTCGTGGGGCAGGCGGCGGCCTGTACCAGTGCCGTGTAGGTGCGGCGGAGGGCGATCAGGGACTCCTGGGCCTCGCGGTAGACGGCGGCATCGGGGCCGCCGCGGTGGGCGAGGGTGCGCACGGGGGCGCAGTGGCGGTCCATCGCGCTGAGCCAGGCACGGTGCTGCGCCGGGAGATGGCGCCGCAGCAGCTGCCGTCGGCCCTCCCGCATGCGCCGGGCGCCGATGCCCAGCACCGCGTCGGCGGCCTGGAGCACCGGCGGTTCCAGGGCGCCCTGTCCGGCGAGCGCTGCGAGCACCGCGCGCTGCTGCGGGGTGGCCGGCGCGGCCGACAGCTCCGCCGCCTCGGCGAGGAGCTGGGAGCGCAGCGCATGCTGGACCCGGACCAGCCGGCGCAGCGCCGTCGGGGTGGAGGAGTCGTCGGGTGACCGTCCCGCAAGGGTTTCGGCGAGCCGGAAGAGCCAGATCCCATGCGCCTCCAGGCGGGTCGCGGCCAGCATCAACCGGTCCAGCCGGCTGAGCGGTTGGCCTTCCGGGGCCCACCGGACTATCGGCACAAGCGTCTCGGTGCGGGCCAGTTGGTCGATGGGGATATGGCGGCGCGGTTTGCGCTCCGGGGCCCAGTTGTGGAGGGCGAGGGTGGGCAGCGCGACAAACTGGTCGTGGTCGATACGGTGCGCGATCGCCGCCCAGAGGTCGAGAAATGCCTCGTCGGCGACCTCGCGCGCGGCCGGTGCCTGAGGGTCGAGCCCGCACCAGCCGCAGGACACCGCGATGACCGCGATCCGCATGGCGGCGGCCTCCGCGTTGCGCAGCGAGAGCCGGGAGACGCGTTGCCGCAGGGCGGCCAACTCATCGGCGCGGTGGGCCCGTTCCACGAGCGCGACGGCGGCCTCCCGGTCGGGCGCGACCGCGGCCGCGCGTGCCATGGCGTCCAGCCGGGTCCAGGTTCCGATCAGCGAACGGACGGGCGGCCGCTCGGGCAGAAAGCCGTGCGCACAGGGGTCATGCGGGGCGGCCGTGTCGGGGTCGGCGGGACCGTCCGCCGCCACGTCGGCACGCCCCGGCCGAGCGGTGGCGGCCGACTGCCCCTTGCCCTCCCGGCCGGCCGGCTCCGCGTCCCCTTCCCCCCGGCCCGAGCCCATGGCGCGGCGCGCGGCCGGCAGGGGGGTGGCGGGGGTGGCGTCGGCATCGGCATCGGACGGGGTGCCAGTGCGGGGTGGGGCGGCGCTGGCGTCGGAGCCGGCATCGGACGGGGTGCCGGCGCGGGGTGGGGTGCCAGGGCCGGACGGGTTGCCGTTGGCGGACGGGTTGCCGGGGCCGGACGGGGTATCGGGGCCGGACGGTATGGCGATGCCAGGCGGTATGCCGACGCCGGGCGGAATGCCGGAGGCAGGCTCCGCGAGGGCGGGCGTCACTCCGGAGCCCGCCTTCGGGGCGGCGGATGCGTTGGCCGGGCGGGAGGGGCCGGGCGCGCCGGGCCCTGCCGTCGTCACCGGCCCTGCCGTCGTCACCGGCCCGGCCGTAGTCGTCTTCATGATCGCCGTGTCCCCCATCAGCACTTCCCGGCGAACAGCCGGGCCAGGTGTGTGTCCATGTCGAGGTAGCCGCCCTCGTTGCCGGGCGGCACGATCGCCGCGGTCTGCTCCAGCCAGGCGGTCAGCTCCGTCGCGCGTACCGACAGCTCGCAGACGCTGTCGTCGGTGGACAGCTCGATATGGACGCGGCGCGGTTCGCCCGGCCGGCGGAAGGGCCACACCCGCACATCGCCCTCCCCTGCTTCGTCATGCAGCCCGGCCAGCAGGAGGTCGCGGGCGAACAGCCAGGTGGCGACCGTCTGGCCGCGGCTGATGAAGGCGACCTCGACCTCGTACGGGCGGTCGCTGCGGTAGCTGAACCGGCCGGCCACCGGAACTGCTTCGTCCGGCCCGAGGAGGAGCCGCATCTCAAGGGTGCGCTTGGCTGTCGACACCACGACGATCAACCTTTCCGACGGAGGGGCGAGTCCCGGGGACCCGGTCCGGGGCGCGCGTCCTGGCAGACGCTGCTGTGGAGGGTGGGGTTGCAACAGGTGCAAGAGGAGTGACGGACGCCATGGCCGTTGCCCTCTGGACGATGTTCAGTTCTTGCGTCTCAGCGCTCGCCTCAGCCTCTCAACCGGCAGGAGATATCGCATGTTGACGGGGCAACTGATGATCTATCGGGAGAGGGCGTGAGAATCTGCCACATTCGGAATCATTCGGGCGGAGTGTCGGCCGAAGACCAGGAGATCAAGTGGCTTTTGCCCTTTATGCACGGACATCTCCCCCGAGGCGGGGCAAGTGAACAGGCGGGCGCCGCGAGTGGCAGGGATCACATGGGCCGAGTGCGTGAGCGGCGCGGCCTCGGGTACGGAGCACCCTCCGAGTTCGTGTAAAGTTCTTCAGGTCAGCGCGCGCCGCTAGCTCAGTTGGTTAGAGCAGCTGACTCTTAATCAGCGGGTCCGGGGTTCGAGTCCCTGGCGGCGCACGTCACACTGAGGCCCCTCGCCATGCGAGGGGCCTCAGTCGTATGTCGGGCCGAAGCGGGGCAGGGCGCAAGATCAGCCGCCGCCATCAGGGCACACGGGCGGCGGTCACCCGGGAGGAGTAGCGGCACAGCTCCCCCCTACAGCCGGCCGGGATCGACGCCGACCACCGCCGGCCGCGAGCGCGACCGCAACCGGGACCAGGACCAGGACCGCGAGCAGGCAAGAGGGCACGTTTGTGCGAGTTTGCGGACTTGCGGGCCTGCGGGCCTGCGACTCCATGGCGACATGGCCGCGGTGCAGAGAGGGACGGGCGACGCGGGAGCGGGGACGTCGGGCCCCGTCGCCGGGAAGGCCGGCGCTCGCCGGCCCGGACGAAGACTCGGGCCCGGACGACCCTCGGCACCTCCGGGCGGACCCACCCGGAGACGAAAGCGGTGCCACCGGCCGACGGGACGCCGAGAGGGTGGCGCAGTTCTCGGACTACTGGGCCTGACGTTCAGCCAATTCGCCGTACTCGCAGGTCACTTACGGGGACTCGGCGGTTCATGTCGAATCCGTGGCGGATCCGCCCATCCCCTGTTTTGCGGGTGAATTCCTTCAGATACTGATCCAAATCGCACGCACGGCCACAAAGTTCCGGCCGGCCACTCGGTCGCACCGCTTCGGAGCGCAAATCGCCGCGCCCCGTACGCCCGTTTCCGCCGACTCTCCTTATTGCATTGCCAGTTGCTGAAGGGCTTTGCAAACGAGGGGCGTTTCCTTTGCCGGAAGGGTAACTCTGCGCTCACGGAGCATGCCATTCCAGTTAACCTGCAGCCAACTGCCAACAAGCGGGAAATGAGCGTCCGTTCCAGGTCAAAGCGATGCGCGCGGCGCCATATGGCGTCCGGATATTGCCTCTTCCAGCCCCATACCTCGTGATCAGCCTTGCAATCAGGAGGGTCGTTCGGCACTCTGACCTGGGAACTCGGCCGGAATACGGCGGGGTTACCAGGAGTGAGAGCAAAGAGATACGCCGGTTGGCGTGATGTGAACGCGGGGAACCCGCTGCTTGGCAGGATTACGGGGCGTTCCTCATACCACCGGAACATGGCCGTCACCGTCTGACGATGCGGACGGCCGAGACCAGTGAGCCCGAGTCGGTCGAGGGGGACCGAGAAATCGGGCTACCAGCACACGGCACGCAGCCAGTTGCGTGCGGGGGGATGGACCCATGACGTCGCCACCTGACGGTGCCCGACCGCAGCACCCGTACGATTCGTCCGCCACCGCGCGCCTGCGTGTGCCACGCCAGCACTGGCAGCGGCGCACCCAGCGCAAGCCGCTGCCGCGCTACGACTACGAGCACTACAGCAGGCTGGCCGGGCCGCTCACCCAGCCCGACCCGGACAAGCCCTACAAGGTCCGCTATCGCTCGCTGCTCGCCGACGAGCCGCACCGCATCCGGGCCGCCCTGCTGCTCGGTGCCGCGCCGCTGCTCTCGTTCGGGCTGCTGATCTGGCTGATGCAGCCGGCCCACTGGACCGAACGCGACTACCCCGCCTACGAATTCCTGCCGGTGCTGGACGTCGTCATGCTGGTCGCGATCGGGCTGATCGAGTTCTTCCGGTGCATGAACGTGCTGTCCAACGCGCATGCCACCCTCGTCGCCCGCGACCCCGTCCCGGTCATACCCGAGAGCGGCACCCGCGTCGCCTTCCTCACCTCCTTCGTGCCGGGCAAGGAACCCCTCGCCATGGTGACGAAGACGCTGGAGGCGGCGGTCAAGATACGCCACCGCGGACTGCTGCACATATGGCTGCTGGACGAGGGCGACGACCCCGAGGTCAAAGAGGTCTGCCAGCGCCTGGGCGTGCACCACTTCACCCGTAAGGGCATCCCGGAGTGGAACCAGCCCAAGGGGCCGCACCGCGCCAAGACCAAGCACGGCAACTACAACGCCTGGCTGGCGGCACACGGCGACGACTACGACTACTTCGCCTCCGTCGACACCGACCATGTCCCGCTGCCCAACTACCTGGAGCGGATGCTGGGCTTCTTCCGCGACCCGGACGTGGGCTTTGTCATCGGCCCCCAGGTGTACGGCAACTACGACACCTTCGTCACCAAGGCCGCCGAGTCCCAGCAGTTCCTCTTCCACGCGCTGATCCAGCGGGCCGGCAACCGCTACGGCGCGCCGATGTTCGTCGGCACCTCCAACGCCGTACGCATCAGCGCGCTCAAGCAGATCGGCGGGCTGTACGACTCGATCACCGAGGACATGGCGACCGGGTTCGAGATACACCGGCACCGCAACCCGCAGACCGGGAAGAAGTGGCGCTCGGTCTACACCCCGGATGTGCTCGCGGTCGGTGAGGGGCCCACGGCCTGGACGGACTTCTTCACCCAGCAGCTGCGCTGGTCACGCGGGACGTACGAGACGATTCTCAAGCAGTTCTGGAAGGCGCCCTTCACCCTGCCGGTGGGCCGGCTCGTCAACTACACCATGATGGTGATCTTCTACCCGATGTCGGCGCTGAACTGGATTCTGGCGGCGCTGAGTTGTGCGCTGTTCCTGGGTCTCGGCGCCTCGGGCGTGGAGATCGACCCGTCGGTGTGGATGATGCTGTACGGCAACGCCTCGGCGCTGCAGATCGGCCTGTACATCTGGAACCGGCGGCACAATGTCTCCCCGCACGAGCCGGAGGGCTCCGGCGGTGTCGGCGGCATGGTGATGTCCGCGCTGTCCGCGCCGATCTACGCCCGGTCGCTGTTCGATGCGGCGCTGCGCCGCAAGAGCAAGTTCGTGGTCACGCCGAAGGGCGACTCGTCCAGCCCGGACACGCTCTTCGGGACCTTCCGGGTGCATCTGTTCTTCCTGGTCGTCTTCGGGGGCTCGCTGATCGCCTCGTTCGTGCTGGGGCACAGCCATCCGGCGATGGTCATCTGGGCCATCCTCGCGATGCTGATCACCGCCGCACCGATCGTCGCCTGGCGGCTGACCGTGCGCGAGGAGAAGCAGAAGCGGAGTGCGGGCGCCGCCACTTCCGGTGCCACTTCCGGTGCCACGGCTAATGCTTCGGCTGGTGCTTCGGCCGGTGCCACGGCCGGTGCTGCGGCCGGTGCCGGGAGTCCTCCGGAGCAGGCCGACGGCGGGGGTGCGCCCGCGACGGCCGCTGACGAGGCCGCCGCTCCGGCCGGCGACCCGGCTGCCGACCCGGCCGCCACCACCGAACAGACCATGCAGATCGCCCTTGGGGGACGTCACACATGAAGTACCGTCCGAGCCGTCGCACCCGCAGAGTGGCGATAGCAGCGGCGGTGGTGCTCGCACTGGCCGGGATGAACGGGCCGGCTCTCTACGGCTTCGCCTCCGAGCAGTACCACCAGTACAAGATCAACAAGGCTGAGTACAAGGCGGAGAACGGCCACTGGGATGTCGTCAACGTCCCGGAGAAGTACCGCATCAACACCATCCACGCGGCGCTGCTGCACACCGGGAAGGTGCTGCTGGTCGCGGGCTCCGGCAACAACGCGGCGAATTTCAAGGCCAAGTCGTTCCGTACGGTCCTGTGGGATCCGGAGAAGAACACCTTCAAGAACATCCCCACCCCCAAGGACCTCTTCTGCTCCGGGCACACCCAACTCCCGGACGGCAAGCTCCTGGTGGCCGGCGGCACCCAGCGCTACGAGAAGCTGAACGGCGATGTGAAGAAGGCCGGCGGCCTCATGATCATCTACAACGAGAACCCGGACGGCCCGAAGACGTTCCCGGCCGGCACACTCTTCACCGGCAAGAAGAACGGCAAGACCTTCACCTCCAAGGACCCGGTCGTGGTGCCGCGGGCGAAGAAGGTCACCGACCGGGCGACCGGCAAGGTCACGGTGGTGCACAGCGAGGCCCGGGTCTACGTCGAGGCCCTCAAGAACGGCCCCTCGCACTCCACGGGCGCCCAGGACAACTACCGCATCCACGGCCTGACCGGCGCGGATGCCCGTAACTTCTACGGCATCGCGCAGAAGCTGTCCTTCGACAAGAAGGACTTCCAGGGGATCAAGGACGCTTTCGAGTTCGACCCGGTGGCCGAGCGCTACCTGCCCGTCGACCCGATGAACGAGTCCCGCTGGTACCCGACGCTCACCACGCTGCAGGACGGCAAGGTCCTCTCCGTCTCCGGGCTGGACGAGATCGGGCAGGTGGTCCCCGGCAAGCAGGAGGTGTACGACCCGAAGACGAAGAAGTGGACGTATCTGCCCAAGAAGCGCTTCTTCCCGACTTACCCGGCGCTCTTCCTCACCGACCAGGGCCGGATCTTCTACACCGGCTCCAACGCCGGCTACGGCCCGGACAACATCGGCCGCAAGCCCGGCATCTGGGACCTGAAGACCAACAAGTTCCAGGTCGTGCCCGGGATGAGCGACCCGAAGATCCTGGAGACGTCGATGTCGGTGCTGCTGCCACCGGCCCAGGAACAGCGGTACATGGTGCTGGGCGGGGGCGGGGTCGGCGAGGACCCGAAGGCCACGGACAAGACCCGGATCGTGGATCTGCACGCGCCGTCGCCGCGCTTCAAGGACGGGCCGCCGCTGTATGCGAAGGCCCGCTACCCCAGCAGCGTGATCATGCCGGACGACACCGTGCTGACCACGAACGGCTCCGGTGACTACCGCGGGCGCAGCGACTCCAACGTCCTCAAGGCGGAGCTGTACGATCCGGCGGCCAACACCGCCCGGCAGGTGGCCGATCCGCTGGTGGGCCGCAACTACCACTCCGGTGCGCTGCTGCTGCCCGACGGCCGGGTGATGACCTTCGGCTCCGACTCCCTCTTCGCCGACAAGGACAACACCAAGCCGGGCGTCTTCCAGCAGCAGATCGACCTCTACACCCCGCCGTACCTCTACCGGAAGTCGCGCCCGGAGCTGACGGGTGGGGCGACGCAGACGCTCTCGCTCGGCGACCGCGCCACCTACGGCTCCCCGCACGCCACCGCCATCAAGAAGATGCGGCTGATGCGTCCCGGCTCGTTCACCCATGTCACCAATGTCGAACAGCGCTCCATTGCACTGGACTTCACGGTGGCGAAGGACGGGAAGGGCGTGACCGTCACCCTGCCCAAGGACCCCTCGCTGGTGCCGCCCGGGTGGTACATGCTCCATGCGGTGGACAGCGAAGGGACGCCGTCGAAGGCGGTGTGGGTGAAGGTCGAACCCGAGCGGAAGTAGCTCCCTCCTGCGTGGTGGCCCGGTGGATTTGTCGTCCGCCGGGCCTTTGCGGTGGGGGGGCGTGCCGGGGCGGCGGGCTGTTCCCGCGTGCGTGCCGGGGCGGCGGGCTGTTCTCGCGGCGTCGCGGCGTCGCGGCGTCGCGGCGTCGCGGCGTCGCGGCGTCGCGGCGTCGCGGCGGGGGATTCTTGCGCCGGGGCGGCGGGGGGTTCTTGCGCAGGGGCGAGGGGGGACTCGTCTGCCTGGGCGACGAGTCGGCAGTCGTCTGCCGGGGCCGGGGCCGGGGGCTTCCTTCGCCGTGGCGGCGGCGGGAGGTGCCATCGCCGTGGCGGCGGGAGGTGCCTTTGCCGTTGTGGCGGTGGGAGGCCCCTTTGCCGTGACGGCGACCGGGGCGTGGTCGCCGTCACGGCACGGCAGGGCGCGGTGCCTACTTCGCGCTGTGGGCCAGGCCGAGGGCGTACTTGGGCCACCAAGTGCCCGCCTTGGGGCCGCCCTTGCAGGTGCCGTCCGACTCGCCGGGGCGCTTGATCCACAGGTAGGCGGCTATCTGCGGGTCGTCGGTCTTGGTGGTGGGCGGGGTGCCCAGGGCACGGCCGGGTGGGTTGCACCAGTTTTCCGGGTCGTCGCCGCCAGGGGCCGGGCCGTTGCCGTTGCGGCTGGTGTCGATGACGAAGCGCTTGCCACCGACCATGGCGGACAGCTTCTTGCCGTACTTCGTGTTCTCGGCGGTGGTCTGGTAGTTGGAGATGTTCAGCGCGAAGCCGTCGGCACGGTCGATACCGGCCCGCTTCAGCGGTTCGACCATCCGGCCCGCGTCCTTGATCCAGTGGGGGTTGCCGGCGTCCAGATAAACCTTGGTGTGCGGCAGCGCCTTGAGCTTGCCGACCGCCTCCGTCAGCAGGGCGTAGCGCTCCTCGTGGAACTGCTGCGGGGTGCACTTGTCCTCGATGTGCGGCAGTGCGTCGGGCTCCAGGATCACGGTGGTGGCGCGGTCGCCGATGCCCTTGCGCACTCCGTCCAGCCAGGCGCGGTACGCGTTGCCGTCGGCGGCGCCGCCCTTGGAGTAGCTGCCGCAGTCGCGGTGCGGGATGTTGTAGAGCACCAGCAGGGCCTCACGGTCGGCCTTGGCGGCCGCCTCGGTGAAACCGCGGGCCTCCCCCTCCGGGTCGTCGATGCCTATCCATTCGGCGACCGGCTGCGCCGCGATCTTGTTGACCAGGCGGGCGTCGCCGGATTTGCCCTCCTTGCCGTACGCGGACACCTGACGGGCCGCCTTGCTGTCCGGGTTGACCCAGAACGGGGTGACGGCCTTGGGGCGTTGGCCCGGTCTGTCCGGCACATTGCCGTCGCTGTCGCTGCCGGACGAGGAGCAGCCGGCGAGCAGCAGCAGCGCCAGCGCCCCCACCGCCGCCCGCGCCGAAGCCACACCGGCATGCGCGGAGCGCCGCCGGCCGTCGCGGGACCCGCCCGGCGAACCGACCCCGGCCATCCGTCGCAGATTGCCGTACATCCACTCCCCCCTCGGAGCATGAACACGGAAGAGCATGAACACGGAACACGGTCGGCAGGGGACCACCGGCCGCATCCATCGTGGCACACGCCCGACGTGCCAGGTCGGCCTGTGGACGGCCCGAGCACCGGTTGTCCACAGGCCGCCGGCGCGCTCGCCTGCCGGCGGCCGTGGCGGCTTCAGCCGTGCCCGGCGTGCAAGGGATCCTGATAGGACGTCAAGTAGGCCGACACCACAGCCACGTTGGCCGCGTTGCCGCCATGCCGTCCGGAGGTACGGTCGCGGCTGCCGCCGTCGGCGATGAGGCGGAGTTCGGAACGGCCCCGGTCGTGGGCGGCATAGGCCTTGTGCGGGTCGAGGCGGTGGCGGTCGTAGAGCCTGATGTCCTCGACGGTGAAGCGGGCGGTGCTGCCGTCGGCGCGCTGGATGTCCACCTGCTGCCCCGGCTTGAGGCGGGTCAGACGGTGGAAGAGGGACCGCGGGGCGCCAGGGTCGCGGTCGGCGCCGGCACGCGCCACGAGCAGCGCCGCGCCCGCCTCGCCGGGTTGCGGCCCTTCGGCGTACCAGGCGAAGGGTTCCGGGGAGGTGTACGGGGGCGGCGTGAGGATGCCGTCCCCGTCGAGGCCTCTTCCGGTGATACCGGCCCCCCGTACGCCGAGCGCATCGATGGTGATCCGGACGGGCCGTGCGGTGGTGGCGGCGGGTACCGGAGCGTGCGCATGCGGGGGTGCCTGTCGGCCCAACGGGCGCCCGGCGGCGGCGACATCACCGGTCGTGGCGAGCTGCGCGGCCACCCCGTCCGACAGCTCGCGGCCCCACAGCCACAGCCCCAACAGCAGCACCGCCCAGGCCACACCGGCGAGGAGCTGCCCAGGACGGTGGGCGAGGCCCGTGTCACGGGCAGGGCCAAGACCCGTACCGGGTGCGGGGGCGGGGCTGGTGCTGGTGCCCCTGTCGGGGCCGGGGCCGGGGAAGGCATGGGTGACGGGTGGGGCAAGGGTGTTGAGCGCCGTATGGGCGCCATGGGGGTCATAGGGGCCATGGGGAACCTGGGTGCCATAGGAACCCTGGTTGCCATGGTGGCCCTGGGGACCCTGAGCGCCATGGTGACCCTGGAGGCCCTGAGCGCCATGGTGACCCTGGAGGCCCTGAGCGCCATAGTGACCCTGGAGGCCCTGAGCGCCATGGGAGCCCGGGGGACCCTGCATGCCAGACGGGCGGGATACGACCTGCCGTCCGGGCACGCTCGCCACGGTGCCTGTGCCGTGTACGCCGCCGCCCGGGTCGGAGACACCGGGTCTGGCGGTCACCTCGACCGCAACCGCCCGCCCCTCGTCGTCAGCGCTCATCGGCGTCGCCCCGGCGTTCGCGGCGCAGTCTCAGCCGGAGCCGTAGCAGCTGTCCCGCGATGACCAGAATGGCGCCGCCGGCCAGCACCAGGCCCACGGCCGAGGTGCTGCTCAGCTCGTTGCTGGAGGCGGCCTTGGCGGCCTGCACCGCCCGCCCGGCACGGACGCCCGCCGTGTCGGCCTGCACCAGCCGCCCAGCACGCACGCCCGACACACCGGCCTCCACCGGCCCCGCAACACAGACACCCGACACACCAGCCTCCACCGGCCCCGCAACACGGACAGCCGACGCACCGGCCTCCCCCGGCCCCGCAGCGTGCGATCTCCGGACGGTGCCGCCAGGGCAGGCTGCGGTGCGCGGAGGCGTGCCGGGTGCCGAGCCGGAACGGATTCGGCCGGCGCCCTCGGCCAGGCCCCCGGCGGTCCCGGTGAGCGGCGGTGTGCCGTGGAAGGTTGCCGATCGGGCGGTGGCCCGCCCGGTGGTGCAACCGGTGCTCCGCAAGGTGACCGCGCCGCGCGGGGCGGTCAGGGCGGGGTGGGCCAGGACCGTTGCGGTTCCGGTGTCGCGTTCGTCCCCGCCGTACGCGGGCGCCGTCGTCACCGCGCACGCCGCGACCGCGGCACAGAGAGCAAGTTGCCGTGAGCGCATGGTGAACCTCCGATAACTCCGAAGGTCCGCCCACGCGAGCCCGGTCGCATCCGGTGCGGTCCGAGGCTGCGCCGTTCGGGTGGGGCTCCCGGGCCGCCGGCGGTCCACGGCCGGAGCGGGCCGCGGACCGGACAGCGGGGCCCGGCCCGGTCACACCAGGTCGATGAGATCCGCGATGGAGTCCACCACACGGGAGGGCCGGAACGGGTGCCGTTCGATCTCCTCGGGGCGGGTGAGCCCGGTCAGGACGAGGAAGGTCTCCATGCCCGCCTCCAGACCGGCCAGCACATCGGTGTCCATGCGGTCACCGATCATCGCGGAGGTCTCGGAATGGGCACCGATGACATTCAGTCCGTGCCGCATCATCAGCGGGTTGGGCTTGCCGACGAAGTACGGGTCGATGCCCGTCGCCTTGGTGATCAGCGCGGCCACCGACCCGGTCGCGGGCAGCGCGCCCTGCGGCGAGGGGCCGGTCTCGTCGGGGTTGGTGGCGATGAACCGGGCCCCGTCGTTGATCAGCCGGATCGCCTTCGTCAGGGCCTCGAAGCTGTAGGTGCGGGTCTCTCCGAGGACCACGTAATCCGGGGAGTGGTCGGTCAGGACATAGCCGATGTCGTGCAGGGCGGTGGTCAGGCCCGCCTCGCCGATGACGTAGGCGGTGCCGCAGGGGCGCTGGTCGTCCAGGAACTGGGCGGTGGCCAGCGCGGAGGTCCAGATCGACTCCCACGGCACGTCCAGGCCGATGCGGTTCAGCCGGGCGTGGAGATCACGCGGGGTGTAGATGGAGTTGTTGGTCAGGACGAGAAAGGGCTTGCCCGATTCGCGCAGCCGCTTGATGAAGGCATCCGCCCCGGGAACCGGAACACCCTCGTGCATCAGGACGCCGTCCATGTCGGTGAGCCATGACTCGATCGGCTTGCGCTCTGCCACTGCCGGACTCCTGCCGTGCGTGATGACCAGGGGCGCCGACCGCCTCCCGCACGCGCCGTGGACCACGCGAAAGGACCCGCGCGTCGTGCGTACGGCCGACGCCCCCACCCTAAGTCAGCCGCCGTGCCCCTGACCCTGGCGATCACCGCGGTCTTCTGCCGCCTTGCCCCTACCGGGACCGGGCCACGGAAGCGGTCGGGCCTGTTGCCGGTGCGAGAGATGGATGGTCGGCCACCGCCGCACTTCGGGCTGTGCACGCACCTCGGCCAGGAGATATCGCTCTTCGCGAAGAGCAGTAAGAAGTAGCCCGCCCTCAGGCTTGTCGCTGGTTCCGTAAGGCAGCACAGTTGTCGGGTGGGAGGACCGGCGACCGTGCCGGAGGATGCCGTGAACAGTGCCGAATGGGTCACCACGTCCGTGCCGTACCTGGCCCCGCGTGCACCGGGACAGCGTGATGCGTGGAGCGCCGAGACCGCGGCCAAGGGCCGCCGGGGCAGCCAGCGCATCGTGCAGGCGGGGGAAGTGGCCGCCCCCGGCGAGATCGCCGAGCTGCTGGGCGTGGGGCCGGGTGACCACGTCGTCGTGCGGCGCCGCATCATGTATCTCGACGGGCAGCCCTGCGAGTTGACGGACACCTACTATCCGCTGGCCATCGCCCAGGGCACCCGGCTCGCCGGGACGGCGAAGATCGCCGGCGGGGCGGTCACGCTGCTCGCCGAGCTCGGATACGTCGGCGTACGGGCCCGCGAGGACGTCACCGCGCGGCTGCCGAGCGAGGAGGAGGCCGCGGCCCTGGAGGCGGAACCCTCGCAGCCGGTACTGCAGTTGCTCCGGCTCACCCTCGATACCCGGGACCGGCCCCTCCAGGCGGACAGAATGGTGATGCCCGCGCAGCGCCAGCGACTGCGCTACGACGTGAGAATCGGATGACCGACGTGACCGGCGACAGCACCGACAGCTTCGACATCCGCCCTCTGCACGAACGTATCGCCGCCGATCTGCGCGACGAGATCATGAACGGGGACCTCGCGCCGGGCGCCAAGCTGCCGTCCACGGCCCGGCTCAAGGAGCGGTTCGCGGCCTCGAATGCCACGGTGCAGAAGGCGCTGGGGCTGCTCAAGGAAGAGCGCCTGGTCGTCGGACGCGCCGGAGCGGCTGTGACGGTACGGGAGCACCGGCAGCGGACCATGCGGCCGGCCGCGTACATGGCTCCGGCGGACGACGGCGACCGGTACCGCTGGCTCACCGAGGCGGAGAAGCTCGGAACGCGGGCGCGCAGCAAGCTGCTCCGGGTGGCGGAGGTCGTGCCGCCCGCCGAGGTGTCCGCGGTGCTCGGTCTCCCGGAGGGCGGCACGGCTCTGCTCCGCCAGCAGGTGCTGCTGATCGATGACGAACCGGTCGAGCTGGTCAGCTCCTACTACCCGCCGGCGATCGCCCGGGGCACGGCCATTGCCAAGCGTCAGAAGATCAAGGGCGGGACGCCGGTGCTGCTCGCCGGGCTGGGGTACCCGCCCCGGCGCAGCGTGGACCGGGTCTCGGCCCGGGTGCCCACCCAGGAGCAGTTCAGCGCGCTGCGGCTGCCGGGTGATCTGCCCGTGCTCCGGACGCTCCGGGTCGTCCGCAGCGACGGCGACCTTCCCATCGAGGTCACGGTGATGGTCAAGGCGGGCCATCTCTACGAGTTGCAGTACGAGTTCATGGCGGAAGAGTGAGGACCGTGCCCCTCGCCCGGGAAGGCGAGGGGCACGGGCGCGGTCGGCTCAGCCCCCCGTAGCCGCCTGCCACTGGTCCACATGCGCATCCAGGTTCTTGTCGATGTCGTTCCAGTCCGGCCGGAAGATCTCGACGTTCTTCATGATCTTGGCGAGTTCGGTGGCGTGGGGGTCGGTGGCCTTGATGTCCGTGCGGGAGGTGAAGCCGCCGCCCGCCGAGGAGACCTGGCGCTGGACGGGGGCGGAGAGCAGATAGTCGAGGAGCTTCTTGGCGTTGGCGCTGTGGGGGGCCTGCTTGACCAGGCCGGCCGCGTAGGGGAGAGCGAAGGTGGTGGGCCTGGCGCCGGGACGGGGGGCGGGGAAGAAGATGCCCTGGTTGGGCATCGACTTCATGTTGGCGTAGTTCATCTGGACATCGCCGTTGGCCACCAGGAGTTCGCCCTTGTCCGTCTTGGGGGCGAGCTGGCCGGTGGAGGAGGACGGGCCGACGTTGTTGGCCTGGAGCTTTTTGAGGAAGTCCATGGCGGGGCGTTGGCCGCCGAAGTCGTGCAGGGCCTTGATCAGGACGGCGGTGCCGTCGCCGGCGACACCCGGGGTGGAGTACTGGAGCTTGTTCCTGAACTTGGTGTCCAGCAGGTCCTGCCAGGTGGCGGGGGCCCGCTTCAGCTCCTTCTTGTTGTAGATGAAGCAGAAGTAGTTGTTGACGATCGAGGTCCAGTTTCCGGAGGGGGCCTTGTCCGCGGCGGCGACCTGGTCCGCGCCCTTGGGGCGGTAGGTGTCCAGGAGGCCCTTGCCGTCGGCCTGCTGGATGAACGGCGGGAGGGTGACGAGCACATCCGCCTTGGTGTTGACCCGTTCGCGGGCCAGTCGCTGGACGGCCGCGCCGGAGCCGCTCTCGACGTAGTTGACCTTGATGCCGGTCTTCTTCTCGAAGTCCTTGAAGACCGTGTCGTAGAACCCGTCGCCCTGCTCACTCTTGAGGCCGTCGGCGCTGTAGACGGTGACCTCCTTGGCGTGGGGGTCGGCGGTGGAGGCGCCGCCGCAGGCGGTGAGCGGGAGGCCGAGGGTGAGGGCGCCGCAGCAGGCGGCGAGCGGCTTGCGGAAGGGGCGGGGGCGGGACATGGCGAGGTAACTCCTCAGGAAGGTGCGGGTGTTGGGGAGGGGGTCGGGGGGTGTCCGGTGGAGTCCGGTGGAGTGCGGCCGGGCGCGCCTCAGCGGTAGGAGGCCTTGGTGCGGATAAGGGAGACGCCGAAGAGGACGAGCAGGGTGGCGGTCATCAGGGTCACCGCCAGGGCGGCGCCGGCGAAGAGGGCGCCGCGGTCGGTGGCGGCGAAGATCTGCACCGGCAGCGGCAGCCAGTCCGGGGGATACAGCATCATCGTGGCGCTCAGCTCGCCCATGGACAGGGCGAAGCACAGGCCCGCGGCCGCGGTGAGGGACGGCAGCAGCAGGGGCAGTTTGACCCGCCACAGGACGTAGGCGGGGCGGGCGCCGAGGCCGGCCGCGCTCTGCTCGTAGGCCGGGTCGAGGCGGGTCAGTGCGGCCGTCACGGACTGGTAGGCGAACGCGGTGACCAGCACGGTGTGGGCGAGGATCACGATCTGCGGAGTGCCGTTGAGCAGGAACGGGGGCCGGGAGAAGGCCACGAGGAGGGAGAGGCCGACGACCACCGAGGGGACGGCGACGGGGAGCAGGAAGAGGGCGTCGAGGAGGCGGCGGGTGCGGCGGCCCAGCTTTTCGGCGGCCAGGGCGGCCCAGGTGCCGGCGGTGAGCGCGGCGAGGCTCGCGGCCAGTGCGGTCAGGACGCTGGTGAGCAGGGCGTGCAGCGCCTCACCGTGCGCGATGTCCTGATAGTGCGCCAGGGTCGCGCCGGAGGGCAGGGCGCCGCTCCAACTGCTCGCGAAGGACGCGGCGACGATCACCAGCAGCGGCAGCGCGAAGACGGGGAGGAAGAGGACGAGGAAGAGGATGTGGAGGGCCCGGCGGGCGGGCCTGCTATGCACCAGCACGGTGGGGCACACCTCCTGAGCGCGGCCCGGCGCCGCCGCCCGTACGGGACATCACGGTCCGGTAGAGGGCGTAGAGCGCGACGGACAGCACAATGTTGACGACGGCGACGACGCAGGCTCCGGTGTAGTCACCGTCGAGCATGGCCTTGGTGTAGACGAGCACCGGGAGCGTGACGACGTCCTTGGCGCCGGTGAAGAGGACGATGCCGAACTCGTTGAGGCACAGCACGAGGACCAGCGCGCCGCCCGCCGCGAGCGAGGGCAGCGCCTCCGGCAGGATCACCGTCCGCACGATCCGCCACGGCCGGGCGCCCAGCGAGGCGGCGGCCTCCAGCTGCCCGGTCTCCATCTGCGAGAAGGCGGCGAGCAGCGGCCGCATCACGAACGGGGTGAAGTAGGTGACCTCGGCCAGCAGGACGCCCCAGGGGGTGTGGAGGAAGTCCAGCGGTCCATGGGCGGCGCCGGTCAGATCCGTCCACAGGCCGTTGGCCATGCCGACGGTGCCGTAGAGGAACAGCAGGGCGAGGGTGATCAGGAAGGACGGGAAGGCGAGGAAGAGGTCGATGAAGCGGCTGAGCGCCCGGCCTCCGGGGAACGGGACGAAGGCGATCACGAGGGAAAGCGCCAGCCCGAGCAGCAGCGCGCCGAGGGTGGCGCCGACGGCGATCAGCACGGTGTTCGTCAGGGCGGCACGGAAGGACGCCTCGGCGAGGACCTCGGCGTAGGGGGCGGTGGACCGGCCGCCGTCCTCCGGGGTGAAGGACTGCCACACCACCAGGGCCAGCGGATAGAGGAAGACCAGGGCGAGGGCGGCGACGGGTGGCAGGGCCCAGAGGGCGGCCCCGGTGCGGCGGGGGCGGGCCGATGGGCGGTCCGGCGGGCGGGCCGACGGGCGGGCCGATGGGCGGTCCGGCGGGCGGGCCCCCGCCGCGCCCCGGACCGGTGCGGCCGTCGCGGCGGTGGCCGCCGTATCCGTCCTAGGCATCAGGAGCACCGCCCTCGGTGAGCCCCGCCGGAATGAGGGCGGCGTCCTCGGGCGCGAAGTGCAGCGCGACCTCCTCGCCCAGCACCGGCGTCGTGCGCAGTTCGCGGACGTCGGCCAGCACGCGGTGGCCGTCGACCGCCACGTACAGACGGTGCGTCGCGCCGCGCCACTGCACGTCGGTGAGCGTGCCGCGCAGCGTGTTGTGGGGGCTGCCGGTCTGCGGGCCCTCGCCGGGCCCCCCGGTCTGCGGGCTCTCCCCCAGGCCGACGAGGTGCGGGCGCACGCAGAGGGTCGCGGTGGCACCCTCGGCCACCTCGTCGCCGACGGGCACGGTCAGCGGCCGGCCGGCGAAGTCGACGCCGTCGCCCTTGCCGTCGCCCTTGCCGTCGCCGCCCCGGCGCACCGTCACCGGCAGCAGATTGGCGGTGCCGACGAAGGAGGCGGTGAACTCGGTGCGCGGGCGCCGGTAGAGCTCCTGCGGGGTGCCGCAGTCCTGCAGCCGGGCCCGGTCCAGCACCGCGATCCGGTCGGCCAGGGTCAGTGCCTCGATCTGGTCGTGGGTGACATAGAGGATGGAGACATCGGGCAGCTCGCGGTGCAGCCGGGCGAGTTCGGCGAGCATGCCGGAGCGCAGCTGGGCGTCGAGCGCGGAGAGCGGTTCGTCCAGCAGCAGCACCCCGGGACGGATGGCGAGCGCCCGCGCGAGGGCGACCCGCTGCTGCTGCCCGCCGGACAGCTCCCTCGGATGCCGGCCGGCGTAGGCGGCCATGCCGGTCATCTCCAGCGCCTCGGCGACCCGGCCGGGGATCTCGGCGCGCGGCGTCTTCTGCGCCTTGAGGCCGAAGGCGACGTTCTCGGCGACCTTCATGTGCGGGAACAGCGCGTACTGCTGGACGACCATGCCGATGCCGCGCTTGTGGGGCGGCAGCGCGGTCACGTCCCGGCCGCCGATCAGCACCCGCCCGGAGACCGGCCGGACGAATCCGGCGACCGCCCGCAGCGCGGTGGTCTTGCCGGAGCCGGACGGGCCGAGCAGGGCCATCACCTCGCCCGGCTCGACGGTCAGGTCGAAGGAGTCCAGGACGGTGTGCTCGCCGTGCTTCCCGTGGGCCACGGACACCTGGTCGAAGCGAATGCCCGACGCAGCCGGGGCCGGGGCCGCGGACCGGGCGCCGGTCCGGGCGGGTGCCGTGGCGGCTGAGGCGGACATCTCACACCACTCCCAGCAGCGCGGGCAGTTCGGCGACCGAGCCGAGGACATGGGTGGCCCCGGCCGACTCCAGCTGCGCCCGGTCGTGCGCACCGGTCAGCACACCCGCGACGACCGAGGCGCCGGCCCGCCGTCCGGAAAGCATGTCGTACGAGGTGTCGCCGGCCACCGCGATCCGCCGGACGGAGTCGGTGGCCCGGGTGCGCAGCAGCGCGGTGAGCACCATGTCGGGGTAGGGGCGGCCGCGACCGCCCGCGTCGGCCGGGCAGAGGGTGAGCGGGACCAGGTCCTGCCAGCCGAGCGCGTCGAGGAGGGCGTCCTGGGTGACCCGGGCGAAGCCGGTGCTGAGCACGACGGTGCGTCCGGCGGCCTGCAGCGCCTCGATCGCCTCGCGGGCGCCGGGGACGGGCGCGATCCGGCCGCCGTCGACCAGCTCCCCGTAGGCCGTCTCGAAAGCGGTGTTGGCGCGCCGGGCGGCGGCCTCGTCGCCGAAGAGGTGCCGGAATACCGAGATCTTGGACTCGCCCATGGTGGCCCGTACGTAGGCGAGCTTCTCGGCGTGGCCGGCGCTGCCCGGTTCGACGCCCAGGTGGCGGGCGGCGACGTCGAAGGCCTGCTCCACGAGGCCGCCGTCGGCGACGGTGGTGCCGGCCATGTCGAGGACGATCAGTTGGCTGTTGTGGGCGTCGGATGCCATGCCGCTCTCACGGGGGTCGGGGGCGGTGTCCGGGTCGCGCGGGTCGGGTGCCCGGTCTCGGTCGCGCGGGTCGGGTGCCGTGTCGGGGTGTGTCAACTTCCTCACCAGCCCAGTTCGTTCGCGGTGGTTTCGGCGATGGCCGGGGCGCAGGTCATTCCGCGTCCGCCGGGTCCGGTGACCAGCCAGACGCCGTCGCGGGCCTGCTGCCGGTGCACGACGCGGGACGTGTCGGTGCACTGGGCGTAGACCCCGGCCCAGCGGTGGCGGATGCGGGGCAGCGGGCGGCCCAGGACGGACTCGACGACACCGGTCAGGTGCTCGTACGGCTCCTCGACGGTGTCGAAGGCGAAGGGCGCCTCGTATTCATGGGTGTCTCCGATGGTCAGTCCGCCGTCGGCACGCTGGACCATCAGCAGCTGCATCTTGTGCGCGGCGGCGGTCGGCGCCTGCGCCTGGCCGGCGTTGAGCGCGTCCAGGGCGTCGCTCCGGTAGGCCGGGTAGTAGCGGAAGCTGTCGGCGTCGGCGACGGAGGTGGTCAGCGGCTCGCCGAGCGGGTCGGTCTGCATCATCTGCAGCCGCACCCGGCGCACCGGCAGCTCGGGGAAGAGCTCGCGGACCAGGCCGCCGAGCCAGGCGCCGGTGCACAGGACGACGGCGTCGCCGTGGTGGACCTCGCCGTGGTCGTCGCGTACGGCGCGCTCGCCGACCACCTCGCGGACCTCCCGGCCGCCGAGATAGCGGTACCGGCCGGACTCCAGCAGCGCCGCCTTCAGGGCGCGCTGGGCGGTGCGCGGCTCGACGGCGGCGTCCCGTTCGCACCACAGGGCGCCGGTGAACGCGCCGCGCAGGGCGGGGTTGAGGGTGCGGGCCTGCTCGGCGTCCAGCAGCCGGTAGCCGCGGGCGGCGGCGTCGGGACGGCGGGTCGCGGCCTCGGCGACCGCCCGCTCGGCATCGTTCTTGACGACGGTCAGCGAGCCGATGGCCCGGAAGCCGATGCCGGGGACGCGGGCGCCGATCCCCTCCCACAGCTCCCGGGCGCGCAGCGCGGTGTTCAGCTCCTCCCCGCCGGCCCGGCCGCTGACCCAGATCTGTCCGAAGTTACGGACCGAGGCGCCGCGGGCCTCGGCCTCCCGCTCGATGTGCAGGACCTCATGGCCCCGCTCGACTGCGTGCCAGGCGTGCATGGTTCCCAGCACACCGGCTCCGACGACTATGACTCGCATGCCCCAGACGGTCGCGGCGGTGGGTGGCCCGCAGGGGGTGGCCCGGCGACGCAAGGGTGAACAGGGTGGCAAGCTTGGCCTAGACCCGTTATCTTCTCGTGACCTTTCGGGGGTGGGGTCAGGCGCCGGGCAGGGGGCGGCCGCGCAACCGCGGGAAGGGGCGCGGCCGGGCCACCGCGGAAAGAGTGGCGGCCGGGCCACCGCATGAAGGGGGCGGCCGGGCCGCCTCAGCCCGGCGCCGGGGTTCCCAGGTGGGTGGTGAAGGAGAACCGGTCGCCCCGGTAGAGGGAGCGCACCCGCTCCAGCGGGCGGCCCCCGGTGTCCCGTGACAGCCGGTGGATCAGCAGCATCGGCAGCGCGCCCGGCGTGCCGATCAGCAGCGCCTCGCGCGGCGTGGCCAGTACGGTCTCCAGCCGCTCGTCCGCGTCGCCGAAGCCGATACCGAGCCGCTCATGGAGGTAGGCGTAGAACGACGAGTCCGGCACGAAGCCGGTGGCCAGGTCCGGCGCCCGCTCGACCGCGACATAGGTGCTCTCCAGCCCGACCCGCTCGTCGTCGGCGAGCAGCACCCGCTCCATGTGCCATACGGCGTCGCCGACTTCGAGCCCCAGGTCACCGGCGAGCGCCGCCGGGCACGGGAAGCGGTCCAGGCCGACGAGGTGCCGGCCGGGCTTGCGGCCCTGGCCGCGTACGCCCTCGGTGTAGCTGGCGAGGGACAGCGGCTGCTCCAGCTTGGGGCCCGCGACGACCGTGCCACGCCCCAGCCGGCGCAGCCGTCCCTCCAGGATCAGCTCCCGCAGCGCCTGCCGCAGCGTCTCGCGGGAGACCTCGAAGCGCAGCGCCAGTTCACGCTCGGTGGGCAGCACCTCACCCTCGCCCAACTCGTCCAGCAGCGCGGCGATTTCGACCTTGGCCGCGTAGTACTTGGGAATGCGTCCGTGCTCGGGGATGCCGGACCTGATGGGTGCGCCAGGATCCTGGCCGTACGGGAACTCCACGGCGTGATCCTCGCATCCCGGGCCCGGCCGGGCGGCAGCGGCGGTCCGTACCGGCACGGTCAGGGGGCGCCGGACCGCCGGACCGCCGGACCGTCGGAAGATCGCCCGCCCGGAAGGCCGCACATCCGGAAGGCCATCCGCCGAAGCCCGTCCGAAGCCCGTCCGAAGGGCGCCCGTCCGAAGCCCGCCCGAAGGGCGCCCGTCCGAAGCCCGCCCGAAAGGCGCCCGTCCGAAGCCCGCCCGAAAGGCGCCCGTCCGAAGGGCGCCCCGCGGCTCCCCTCAGGGCGCCAGGGCGGGCTGCCGCGTCCCGAACAGCGGCGCGAGCACCAGCTCCGCCGCCCCGTCCGCGACCGCCCGTGCGCCACCCCGGGCGAGCGCCACCGGGACCGCGGCCCTGCCGCGGGCGCGGGCCTGGGCGTCGAGGGCGGCGGCCACACCGGTCCGGAACCCGTCGGGGTTCTCCAGTACGGTGCGCCCGCCGAGCAGCACCCGGTCGATGTCCAGCAGTTCGACGAGGTTGGCGGCGCCCGCCCCCAACACCGCTGCCGCACCCGGGAGATCGCCGCGGGCCACCGCCGCCAGGCACAGCGCCTCGATACAGCCACGCCGTCCGCAGCTGCACCGCGGCCCGTCCCACTGCACGGTCTGGTGCCCGAATTCCCCGGCGCCGGTGCGGGGGCCGCGGTAGAGGCCGCCGCCCAGGACGAGCCCGGCGCCCAGGCCGGTGCCCAGATGCAGATACCCGAACGAGCCGGCGCCGGACGGCATCCCCTGGGCCAGGCCGAGCGCGGCCGCGTTGGTGTCCTTGTCGAGCACGACGGGCAGGCCGAGGCGTTCGGCGAGCGCGTCCCGCAGAGGGAAGCCGTCCCACTGGGGCGCGCCGGTGACCCGGTGCAGGACGCCGGAGCTGTGGTCCAGCGGCCCGGGGCAGGCGACCCCGGCACCCAGCACCGGCGGCCCGCCGGCCTCCGCGCGCAGCGCCGCGACCTCCCGTCCGGCGGTGTCGAGCACCTGCCCGGCGCCCGCCTCGAAGGCGAGCGGGGCGCGGCGTACGGCCACCGGGGCGCCGGTGAGATCGGCGAGTACGGCGGTGAGCTCATCGCGGTCCAGGTGCAGCCCGACCGCGTGCCGGGCGCCGGGCACCAGCCGCAGGACGGTGGCGGGCTTCCCGCCCGTGGACGCCCGGCGGCCCGCCTCGGCGGCCAGGCCCTCGGACCGCAGCCGGGCGGTGATCTTGCTGACGGCCTGCGGGGTCAGCCCGGTGTGGGCGGCGAGCTCCAGCCGGCTGACCCCCTGTTCACCGGCCGAACGGAGCAGCCCGAGCACCAGCGCGGCATTGTGCCCGCGCAGTGCGGGGAGATTGACGCCCGGATTCCCGGGGGTGGCCGGGGGCGCGGC
The DNA here is from genome assembly GCF_040650675.1 of Streptomyces sp. NPDC048637. Taxonomy (NCBI): domain Bacteria; kingdom Bacillati; phylum Actinomycetota; class Actinomycetes; order Kitasatosporales; family Streptomycetaceae; genus Streptomyces; species Streptomyces sp. NPDC048637. The sequence goes on along the minus strand of NZ_JBEZHQ010000021.1, from coordinate 69,920 downwards.
GGTGACCGCAGGTCCGGGGGTGGCCGGAGGCCCGGGGGTGGCCGGAGGCCCGGGGGTGCCCGCAGGCCCGGCGGTGGCCGGAGGCCCGGGGGTGCCCGCAGGCCCGGCGGTGGCCGGAGGCCCGGGGGTGCCCGCAGGCCCGGCGGTGGCCGCAGGTCCGGCGGTGGCCGGAGGCCCGGCGCGGCCCTGGGAGATGTCGTTGCTGCTCACCCACCCATTGTCCGCATCGCTTGCACTTTGGCAACAGCGTTGCTTAAGTGGGAGCCATGAGCGAGATGAGCGACGACCCCACCGGCACCCTTGCCCCGCACGGCCCGCTCCGCGTCGGCCTCATCGGTTACGGCCTGGCCGGTTCGGTCTTCCATGCCCCCCTGATCGCGGCCACCGAAGGCCTGCGTCTCGACATCGTCTCGACCTCCGATCCGGAGCGGCAGGCACAGGCCCGCGCCGAGCATCCCCAGGTCCGTACGGTCGGCACCCCGCAGGCGGTGCTCGACCGCGCCGCGGACCTCGATCTGATCGTGCTGGCGTCGCCGAACAAGACCCATGTGCCGCTCGCCACCGCCGCGTTGGAGGCCGGTCTGCCGGTCGTCGTCGACAAGCCGCTGGCCGCGACCGCCGCCGAGGCCGAGCAGCTCGCCGCGCTCGCCGACGACCGCGGTCTGCTGCTCTCCGTCTTCCAGAACCGCCGCTGGGACAACGACTTCCGCACCGTCCGCAAGCTGGTCGAGGAGGGCACGCTCGGCGACATCCAGCGCTTCGAGTCCCGCTTCGAGCGCTGGCGCCCGCAGCCCAAGGGCGGCTGGCGCGAGTCCGGCGACCCGGCGGAGATCGGCGGGCTGCTCTACGACCTCGGCAGCCACCTCGTCGACCAGGCGCTGACCCTGTTCGGCCCGGTCGTCTCGGTCTACGCCGAGTCCGACATCCGGCGGCCGGGCGCGGAGGCCGACGACGACACCTTCCTCGCCCTCACCCACGCGGGCGGTGTCCGCTCCCATCTGTGGGTGAGCGCCACCACCGCCATGCTGGGCCCGCGCTTCCGGGTGCTGGGCAGCCGGGCGGGCTATGTGAAGCACGGCCTGGACCCGCAGGAGGCCGCACTGCGCGAGGGCCTGCGGCCCGGCACCGAGGGCGTGGAGTGGGGTGTGGAGCCGGAGTCCTGCCGGGGCCGGCTCGGCGCCGGGGCGTCCCCGCGGGCCGGTGGCGGTGAGCTTGTACCGACGCTGCCGGGCGACTACCCCGCGTACTACGCCGCGATTGAACGGGCGCTCCGGGAGGGCGGCCGGCCGCCGGTCACCGCCACCGAGGCTGCGGCCGCGCTGCGCGTCCTGGAGGCCGCGAAGCTCTCCGCCGCCGAAGGCCGTACGGTCCGGATCGAGGCGCGCGCATGAGTCCGGCCGGTCCGCGCCCGGCGGACGACGAGATCCGCGAACTGGCCGCGCAGGAGGAGCGACTGGTCCTCGACACCTTCAGCAACGAGGACGCCTGGCACCTGGGCTCGCTGCTGGTGGAGCTGGCGCAGGAGCGCGGCGCCGCGGTGACGATCGGCATCCGGCGCGGCGCCCAGCAGCTGTTCCACTGCGCGCTCTCCGGCACCTCCGCCGACAACGACGCCTGGATCGCCCGCAAGTCCGCCGTCGTCGAACGCTACGCCGAGTCCTCGTACCTGGTCGGCGCCCGCTTCCGCGCCAAGGGCCGCACCTTCGAGGACTCCTCCCGGCTGGACCCGGACCGCTACGCCGCGCACGGTGGCGCCTTCCCGGTCCGGCTGCGCGGCACGGGCGTCGTCGGGGTGGTCGCGGTCTCGGGCCTGCCCCAGGCCGACGACCATGCGCTGGTGGTCGAGGCACTGGAGCGCTATCTGGCGACGGGCTGACGCAGAAGCGGGGGACGCAGAAGCGGGGGACGCGGAAGCGGGGGACGCGGAAGCCGAGGCACCACGGCGGAGGCGAAAACGCGGAAGCGAAGGCGCGGAAGCAGAGGCACCGCGGCGGAAGCGAAGACGCGGAAGCGAAGGCGCGGAAGCGAAGGCGCGGAAGCGAAGGCGCGGAAGCGAAGGCGCGGAAGCGAAGGCGCGGAAGCGAAGGCGCGGAACGCCGCTTGGGACACCGCCGAGGGGCCGGCGGCCGGCCCGCCCCTCGGTGCCCGTCCCCTCAGGCGTCCTTGAGTTCCTGGCGCTGGCGGCCCAGGCCGTCGATCTCCAGCTCCACGACGTCGCCGGACCGCAGATACGGCTTGGGCTCCGGGCGGCCCATGGCGACGCCGGCCGGGGTGCCGGTGTTGATGACGTCGCCCGGGTAGAGGGTCATGAACCGGCTTACGTAGCGGACCACTTCGGCCACCGGGAAGATCTGCTCGGCGGTGGTGCCGTCCTGCTTGAGTTCCCCGTTGACCCACAGCCGCAGGCCGAGGTGCTGCGGGTCGGGTACCTCGTCGGCGGTCACCAGCCAGGGGCCCAGCGGATTGAACGTCTCGCAGTTCTTGCCCTTGTCCCACTGGCCGCCGCGCTCGATCTGGAACGCCCGCTCGGAGACATCGTGCGCCACCGCGTAACCGGCCACCGCCGCCAGCGCCTGCGCGTCGCTCTCCAGGTAGCGGGCGGTCCGGCCGATGACGACCGCGAGCTCCACCTCCCAGTCGGTCTTCACGCTGCCGCGCGGGACCAGCACGGTGTCGTCGGGGCCGACGACCGTGTCCGGGGCCTTCATGAAGAGGATCGGCTCCCCGGGGGGCGCAGCCCCCGTCTCCCGGGCGTGGTCGTGGTAGTTCAGCCCGATGCACACGACCTTGCCGATCCGGGCCACCGGCGGACCGGTGCGCAGCCCGGCCGGATCGAGCCTCGGCAGCTCACCGGAGGCGGCGGCGGTGCGGATCTGCGCCAGTTTCCCCTCGTCGGCGAGCAGCGCTCCGTCGATGTCCGGCACCAGGCCCGACAGGTCCCGCAGAGCCCCGGTCCCGTCGAGCAGCGCCGGGCGTTCCGCCCCCACCATGCCGACACGCAGCAGCTTCATCGGTTCAACTCCCGTGGTCGAAGGTCGGCCCGGGAACGATGTCCCGGGCCGTCCGATGGGGGACGGCCATCGAGCGATTTGGCTGATCGTCCAAGAACGGGGTCCGGTCCGCAAGACCCCGTTCACGGACTGGACCGCTACTGAGGGGTAGTGACGGTGTGCCCGGGAGCCTTGCCGCCGGACCGCGAACCCGCCTCGCCGGACCGCAAACCCGCCTCGCCGGCCGGGCGGGACCGAGCCTGGGACCGGGCCTGCGAGTTGGCCTGTGGATTGGCCTGGGAATTGGCCCTGGCACGGGCCGCCCGCTGCCGGGCCGCGCGGCTCTTCGGCGTGCGCCGGTCCGCCCGCTGCCGGGCCGGGTGCTGCCGCGGGGTGCGCTCGCCCGACGCCCCGTCAGCCGGTGCCGTCGCCGCCGCCGGTGCCCCGGCCGGGGACGTCTTCTCCACGGCGGGCGCGGCCTTCCCCTTCGCCGGGGCAGTCTTCCCCTTGGCCGCGGACGTCTTCCCCTTCGCCGGGCCGGTCCTGCCCTTCGCCGGAGCTGTCTTCCCCGTGGCCGGGGCCGCCGCGGCGCCCGCCTCCTGTGCGCCGCGCCCGCGGTCCCGGTGCAGCAGCGCCCGCTCGAACGCCGTCCAGGTCGTCGTCGTGACCGTGTAGAGGCCGGCGGCCAGCGGCACCACCGCCACCGTGATCAGCATGCCGAAGGACAGCAGCGGCATCACCTTGGCCATCGAGGCCATACCGGGCAGTGCGGCGTTGCCCGCGGCCGGCTGCGGGGCCTTGGCCATCGTGGCCCGGGCCCGCCGGAAGTTCCAGGTGGCGACCGCCGCGATCAGCACGAACAGCCCGAGGTAGACCAGCCCCTGCGGCCCGAGCACCCCGCCGTCGGCGAGCGCCTCGGTCCAGTGCCCGCCGAGCGGCGCACCCAGCAGCGTGTGGTTCAGGAGGTCGCCGCTGCCGGTCGAGAACAGGTGGTACATCACGAAGAAGGCCGGCAGCTGCAGCAGGTTCGGCAGACAGCCGGCGAGCGGCGAGGAGCCGGTCTTGGCATACAGGTCGGCCATCGCCTTCTGCAGCCGCTCGGGGTTGCCCTTGTGCTTGCGCTGGAGTTCGGCGAGCTGCGGGGCGAGCGCCGTACGGGCCTTCTCGCCGCGGGCCGCGGCGCGGGCGAGGGGGTGCAGCGCGGCGCGGACCCCCAGGGTGAACAGCACGATGGTGGCGGCCATGGCCGCGGAGCCGAAGAGCGGGGCGATCGCCTGGGCGCCGTGCGCCAGCGCCTCGCCGAGGAAGCCGAACATGGACATGGGTGAGCCCTCCACGGGTCTCGTCGTGCCGGGATGTGGATTCGGCGTGACGAGCCGCGCGGACGCGGAAAGCGGTGCGGGGACCGGACCGTGCGCCTACGCGGCCGTCGGGAGGGGACGGCCCGGTGCTCGGGGGCGCGGCCGGCCGGCCGCGTCGGGATCACGTTGTGGCAGGAAGGCCGTACGCCGCTCGCGGTCGCGGATGGCCGTACGGATCCGGCCCGGTGGCATCGGCCGCGCGCAGGCCGCGATCAGGAAGGCGCGGCACAGGAGCAGCAGCGCGGTGGTGGTCGCGGCGGCGGTCAGGGCCGTGGTGAGACCGGTCTGCGTGAGCAGGAATCCGGCGAGGACGAAGAAGAGCGCTGAGGTGTACAGGCGCCACGAGTCGACGATGCGGTACATCCAGCGCCCTCCTCAGGTTGTCCGGTCGTCAAGACTTGTCGTCTTCCGCTCAAGAGTAGCCACACATCTGGGCAGCCGGGAGACCGGCCGGTAGCTTGCGCCTCCCTGCCGTCGGGGACGGCGGGGAGCAGGGGGAATTCAAGGGGGAACACCTAGGAGGTGCTGTGCGCGACATCAGCGTCCCGGCCCTGGCGGCTCAACTGCGGACCGGCGGGCTGGCCGACTCCGTCTTCGACACCGCCGTCCACCAGCCGGATTTCGCTCAGCTCGCCCGCCGCGACGACCGGACACCCGGCAGCTGGCAGGAGGTGTCGGCGGCGGAGTTCCGCGACGAGGTCATGGCCCTGGCCAGGGGGCTGCTGGCGGACGGGATACGGCCCGGCATGCGGGTCGCGCTGATGTCCCGTACGCGCTACGAGTGGACCTTGTTCAGTTATGCGCTGTGGGCGATCGGCGGGCAGCTCGTCCCGGTCTATCCGACCGCCTCGGCCGAGCAGCTGCGCTGCATCCTCGCCGGGGCGAAGGTCACCGCGATCGTCGTGGAGAACGAGGCGCAGGCCATGACCGTGGCCGAGGCCTGCGACGAACGGGCCATGCTGCGCCGGCTGTGGCAGCTGGACCTGGACTGCGTCCGGCGGCTGACGGAGGAGGGCACCCGGCTGACCGAGGCCGATGTGCACCGGCTGCGGCATGCGGTCACCCCGGACACCGTCGCGGCGATCGTGTACACCTCGGGCACCACCGGGCGCCCGCGCGGCTGTGTGATCACCCATGCCAATCTCGCCGCGGGGTGCGACACCCTCTACGCGGGCTGGGGCGGGCTGCTGGCCGCGCCCGGCGAACGCCCGTCGCTGCTGGCCTTCCTGCCGTTCGCGCACATCTACGGGCTGATGGTGCAGGTGGCGTGTCTGCGCGGCGGGGTGAAGCTCGCCCATCAGCCCGATGTGACCTCGGACGAACTGCTGCCGGCGCTCGCCTCGTTCCGTCCGACGTTCCTGTTCGCGGTGCCGTACGTCTTCGAGAAGATCTGCGCCCGCGCCCGGCAGGCCGCGGAACAGGCCGGCCGGCGGCGGACGTTTGACGCGGCAATGACGGTGGCGGTGCGCTACGCGGAGGCCCTCGCGGCGGAGGCGCAGGGCACCGGGCGCGGCCCCGACCCGTTCCTGCGGGCCCGGCACGCGCTCTACGACCGGCTGGTGTACTCCCGCATCCGGGAGCTGCTGGGCGGCCGGGTGCGGACCGCGGTCTCCGGCGGTTCACCGCTGTTCCGGGAGCTGGGCCTGCTCTTCTCCGGCGTCGGTATCACCGTCTACGACGGCTACGGCCTGACGGAGACCAGCGGCGCGATCACCGCACAGCCGCCCGGCAGGGTGCGGTTCGGGACGGTGGGCCTGCCGCTGCCGGGCAGTTCGGTGCATCTGGCGCTGGACGGCGAGGTGTGGGTGCGCGGTGCGGTGGTGTTCGCCGGCTATCTCGACGAGGACGAGGACGCACCGGGCAGCGGGCTGTACGACGGCTGGCTGGCGACCGGCGACCTGGGGCATCTGGACGAGGACGGCTATCTCGTCATCACCGGCCGCAAGAAGGACATCATCATCACCAGCAACGGCAAGAGCGTGGCCCCGCAGGGGCTGGAGCAGCGGCTGTGCGCCCATCCGCTGATCTCGCAGTGTGTGGTGGTCGGCGACAACCGGCCGTATGTGACCGCGCTGATCACGCTGGACCCGGAGGCCCTGGACCACTGGCACAAGCTGCGGGAGGCCCCCGGCACGGACAGCAGCCCACCGACGCCGGAGGAGCAGCTGCAGGCGGAGGTGCGGCGGGCGGTGGCACGGGCGAACGCGTCGGTGTCCCGGGCCGAGTCGATCCGCGCGTTCCGGGTGCTGCCGGGCGAGTTCAGCCAGGAGTCCGGGCTGGTGACGCCGTCGCTGAAGCTGCGGCGGGCGGCGATCGTCCGGCAGTACGCGGCCGAGATCGACGCCCTGTACGCCCAGGGACAGCGTGAGGAGCCCGAGACCCGGCAGGACCGGCGCAGATGGGCGGCGGCGGGCCTGTACGCGCGCTGAGGGCGCAGAGCACACCACCTGTGGACGGGCCCGGCCGGGCATACGGCAGCCGGCGCACGTCACCCGCATCCGGCCGGGCCCGCCCGCGGCACCGTAGCAGTGCCGCGGCGGGCCCGGCCGTTATTTGTCCAGGCGTGAGGACCCGCGACCGTGGGCCCGTCACGGCACTTAACGTCCGGTGGCATTCCAGTACGGACGATCCGGGAGGCCGTGTGCGGTCCATCCTCAGCAATTCCGCAACATCCGGGCGGACCATCGCCACCGGACTGGTGGTAGCGGCGCTCGTGGCCACTCTCGCGGCACTGCTGCTGCCCGTGCAGCTCTTCGGTGAGACCGCGTCGGCGGCGACGAACACCGTGACGTACGACGACGACGGCGGCGGCACGGTGAACACCCGCTACGGTCCGCTGACCGCCATGGACCGGGACTTCGTACGCAAGGTCAGACTGGCCGGCCTGTGGGAACTGCCCGCGGGCCGCCAGGCGCAGGAACGCGGGCAGACCGCGGCGGTCCGTTCCGCGGGCGCCATCCTCGTCGCCGGGCACACCGAGCTGGACCGGCGGTCGATCGAGGCCGGGCGGGCGCTGGGCATCTCCCTGCCCAACCAGCCCAACGCCGATCAGCAGGGCTGGCTGGCGCAGATGAACGCCGCCCAGGGCGACGACTTCGCCCCGACGTTCGCCGAGCTGCTGCGCCGCGCCCACGGCAAGGTCTTCGGCCTGGTGGCGCTGGTCCGCGACCAGACCAAGAACTCGATGGTGCGCGCCCTGGCGAACCGGGCCAACGACGTCGTCCTGCAACACATCACGGCGCTGGAGAAGACCGGTGGCGTCGACTTCAACACCCTGCACAGCAGCTAGGCGACGGAGCCCTGGCATGCCACGGCGGCGCGGTCGCCGGCCCGGACGACGCCGGACAGCTCCGCCCACGGCGGGGGACGCCCCCCGCCCGCCCCCATCCGCGAACCGGAAAGAAACGACCCCCGCACCCACCGACACCCCTCACATCGGACGAAGCGAAGTGATCTCATGAGGCAACGGCAACAGGCCCATAAACGCTCGCGTTTGACGAACAGAATGCTCATCGGCGCCACCGCCCTGCTCCTGGGCGGCGGCGGCCTCGCCGCCTACGCCACCACGGCGCTGGCCGGCAACAACACACCGGACGCGGCAGCCGGCCATGCCCAGCACACCGCGAGCGCCTTCACGCTCTCCTGCCCCGATGTGGGCGAACGGCTGCGCCAGGTACCCCGCAGCGCCAAGCTCCCGGTCTCCAAGGGGCTGTCGGCGCTCGACAAGCAGGTGCACGACGCCTACCACAAGATGATGGGCGGCACCGGCGACAGCGTCCTCAACGGGCTGAAGACGCAGCGGCAGAAGACCATCAAGATGATGGTCACCGCGATCGCCAAGGACACCAAACGGCCCAGCTACCTGCTCAAGATGAGCGGCTGCACCATGAAGTCCGTCAACGAGGGCGCGGGCGCGGGCGGCAACGACTCCACGAAGTCCGTGCAGGACGGCTGGTACCAGGGCCAGACCCAGAACCAGACCCAGGGTCAGGACCAGAACCAGGACCAGAACCAGGACCCCGGTCAGGTGCAGGGCCAGGATCCGGGCCAGCAGCAGGGCCAGGACCAGAACGGCGGGCAGCAGCAGGGCCAGGCCGGCGGCCCCTCCCCCGACGACTTCGTCGACATCAACAACGTCCAGCCGAACGCCGACGCCCCGCCGTTCGCCGCCCCCCAGGGAGGCAACGCCTCGACCGGCACCTTCGTCACCGAGTGCGGCCGCAATGAGGACGGCCACTTCAACTCCGACAACGTCATCGTGACGCCGGGCGTCAGCAACGGCGCCCACCACACCCACGACTACGTCGGCAACAAGGCCACCGACGCCTTCTCCGACGACAACAAGCTCGCCGCCTCCGACACCACCTGCAACAACGGCGACCAGTCCACCCACTACTGGCCGGTGCTGCGCAAGCTGGACGGCAACGCGGAGCAGAAGCCGGGCGCCGCGCAGGACGCCAACGTCGGCACCACGCTGACCCCGGCGACGGTGACCCTGACCTTCCGGGGCAGCCAGTCGGGCGAGGTCCGGGAGATGCCGCGCTTCCTGAAGATCATCACCGGCGACGCCAAGGCGTTCACCAACGGCACCAAGAACGCCAACGCCTCCTGGAGCTGTACCGGCTTCGAGGACCGGCAGCTGAAGGACAAGTACCCGCTGTGCCCCCAGGGCTCGCAGGTCGTGCGTACCTTCGCCTTCCAGAACTGCTGGAACGGCCGGGACATCGACAGCGGCAACCACCGCGACCACATGGCGTTCTCCGACCAGAACGGCACCTGCCCGCAGGGCTTCCAGGCGGTCCCGCAGCTCGTCCAGCGGATCACCTACGACGTCCCGCAGGGCAACAGCTTCGCGGTGGACAGCTTCCCCGAACAGCTGCACAAACCGGTGACCGACCACGGTGACTTCATCAACGTGATGCCGGACAACCTGATGCGCGAGGCGGTCGACTGCATCAACAACGGCCAGCAATGCACCTGACGGGCCCGCGGCCCTGAGGCCTACGGCCCACAGGCCCCTTAGGGGAGACGTCCCCTAAGGGGCCTGTGGGCCCCCTGGACCGGACAACGCAGTGGCCCCGACCTGGATTCCCGGGTCGGGGCCACTGTTCTGCGCCGAGGTGCTGTCGTGGTGCCGGCGGTACGCCGTCGGACCGGCCGGCGGTCAGCTCAAGGGGCGCGGTGGTTCATCCGTCGGTTCCTCAAAGACCGTTGACGCGGGCCTCACGGGCCATGCCAAGGGGGCGTATGGAGGACGCGACGGCGCGGGCGCGGCGGCCGGCCCGCGCGCGGTAGCTGCGGACATGGGCCATCAGACGCCGGCTGCGCAGCGCCATCTCCAGCTCGAAGCGGGTACGCGGGTCACGCAGCACCGGACCGAAGAGCTTCTCGATCTGGCGCAAGCGGTACCGGACCGTCTGCGGGTGCACATGCAACAGCTTGGCCGCCTCGGGGGCACCTCCTCCTTCCAGCCACGCCAGCAGCGTGACTTCGAGCCGTTCGCTCTGCCGGGGTGTCAGCTCCTCCAGCGGGCCGAGCCAGCGGGAGGTCAGGGCATCCGCCAGCGACTCGTCCTGGAGCAGCAGCAGCGCCGAGAGATGGTCGTCGACGAACGCGGGCCGCGACTCCGGGCCGACCCGGCTCGGGGCCAGCGTGAGCAGGTACCGGGCCCAACGCAGCGAGGACGCGGTGTCGGTGGCCGGCACCACGTGCCCGACGGCCGCCGGGCGGCCCTTGAGCGCCGCCTCCAGGCGGGCCCGGGTCTGGGTGGCCGGGTCGGGCACGAACAGACAGGTGTAGCCCTCGACATTGCCGATGAGGGCATGCCCCAGTGCCGCGGCGAGTTGGGCTGCCTCGGCGGGGGTGGCGAGAACGACGGCCTGGAGGGTGTCGGGCACCGGCCAGCCCGCCGCGCGGGCCAGTTCGTGCACCCCCTCCTCGGGTACTTCTCGTTGGCCGGCGAGCACGTCGAACAGGTCCTGGCGGGCCCGGGCCACCGGCATCGGTGTGACAACTGAGGGTACTGCCGGAGGTTTACTTTCCGACTCTTTTTGGTACCCCAGAACTGTCAGCAAGGCCTGTTCAAGCGCCCAATGTGCGTCTTCTACGGGAGTATCCCCGAGAAGTGCGGACAATGCGGGAAATCCGCGTTGCAACTCCGCGACCAACTTCTCGGCGAGATCCGGGAGTTCATTTCTCACTACCCGGTTCCACTCGCCGCGGGGACGCGACCAGATGCGGTTCAGGAGATCACACATCGCTACCTCGATCCTGGCGGGGATGCGGTTGGTACAGGGGATTGGCGCCCCCCCGTGCGCCTGAGTCGGCATCATCCGGAGTCCCCCCGCGCGACCGCGATGCCAGTGCAGGAATTTGTCACAGCGCGATAAACCTTACGAAAGCCTGAACACGTTCGGAGATGCTTTTGCACATCCGGATTACGGCCCTGCGTATCCACCCGGTTACAGAATGTTTAGTGTTACCGGGGGTCACCCGAACAAAAGCCCCGGGCAAATAGCACCCCCGGGAGATTTCATAGAAATTCGCATCCCGCACCCGTGCCCCGACACCGGGAGGTCCGATGTCCGCACCGCGTTTGCAGAGCCGGCAGAGCCGCCGCGCCGCACACCGCGCCCGGCCCTCGCCCACCGTGCCCCGCCCCCGGCGCCCTCCGAACGAACCCGGCCCGCCGGACCGGCGGGCCCCCGGCGGCAGCTTCGCCGGAACTGCCGTGCTCCGTCCGGCGCTTCCGGCTGCCCTGCTGCTCTTCATCGCCGTCACCCTGCACTCGGGCGCGGCGGATACCCTCATGCGCTTCCTGGACTTCGGTGCCGGGGTCCTCGCGCTGGTCTCGCTGTCGGTCACCGTGCTGTGGGGCCTGGCCGCCACCGACCGGATGGTGCTGCACTCCGGCCACCGGCTGCTCGCCCAGGCCGTGCACCGCGGCACCGCGGTCGCCGGCCTCGGCTTCCTCGGCCTGCACATCTGGGTGAAGATCGCCGAGGGCCACACCGACACCGCGGCCGCCGCGGTGCCGTTCACCGACGGCGCCCGGCCGGGGCTCATCGGCCTCGGCACCCTCGCCGCCTACACGTTCATCGCCGTCGCGGTGACCGGCGCGGTGCGCGGCGCCTTCACCGGCCTGACCGGTGCCCGCTGGTGGCGGGCGCTGCACATGTGCGCCTATCTCGCCTGGGGACTCGCCCTGGTGCACGGCCTCAAGTCCGGCCGTGCGGCGGCCGGCTGGGCCATCGCCGGATATGCCATCTGCCTCACGGCGGTGGCCGTACGACTCGCCCTGCGGCTGCGCGACGCACGCAGGAACACAGGAGAACTCCCATGACCGCCCCCGCCCCCACCCAACTGCTGCCGGCTCTCGCCGAGGCCGAGCCCGTGCCGACGCTGGCGTCCTTCGGACCGCCGCGGCTGCTGGCCGGCCTCGACGAGATACCCCGCATGGACCGGGTGGCCCATCTGTCCCGGCACGGCAGCCTTCCCCAGCTCACCTCTCAGGAGCTGGTGGCGCTGGCCGAGGACACCGATCTGCGCGGCCGCGGCGGGGCGGGCTTCCCCTTCGCCCGCAAGCTGACCGCCGTCATCGACGGGATGAAGCGCGCGGACGGCAAGGGCGCGGTGGTCGTCAACGGCAGCGAGGGTGAGCCCAGTTGCCTCAAGGACACCGCGATGCTGCTGCACGCCCCGCATCTGGTGATCGACGGCGCGCTGCTGGCCGCCGACGCGCTCGGCGCGCAGGAGGTCGCCATCGGAGTGACCCGCACGGACGTCCTGAACTCCGTGCAGCGCGCCATCGACGAACGCGGCCCGGTCCGGCCGGCTTTACGGGTCACCCTGCTCACCGAACGGTTCGTCACCGGTGAGGGGTCCGCCATGACGAACGGGCTGGGCGGCGGTCCCGGGCTGCCCTCCGGCCGCAAGATCCGCTCCAGCGAGCGCGGCCTCAACGGTGTGCCGACCCTGCTGTCGAACACCGAGACCTATGCGCAACTCGCCGTGGCCGCCCGCCTCGGCGCACTCGGCTACCGCACCGCGGGCCTGCCCGCCGAGCCCGGCACGCTGCTGCTGACGGTCGCCGGCAGCCGGGTGGTGGAGGTCCCCTACGGCGTCTCGCTGGCCCGGGTCCTGGCACTGTGCGGTATGGACCAGGGGCAGGGCGTGCTGATCGGCGGCTACCACGGCACATTCGTGTCCCCGACGGACGCGCTGACCGCGAACCTGTCCAAGGAGTCGCTGGCCGAGTACAACGCGGTGCTCGGCGCCGGGGCGGTGCTGCCGATCCCGTACGACACCTGTCCCGCCGGCGAGACGGTACGCGTCGCCCAGTGGATGGCCGCCGAGTCGGCCGGCCAGTGCGGCCCCTGTGTGCTGGGCCTGCCCGCGCTCGCCGACCAGCTCGACCGTGCCGTACGGGGCGGCGGGGAGAGCGCCCTGGAGGCCGTACAGGCCCGGATGCGGGCCGTGGAGAAGCGCGGCGCCTGCAGCCACCCGGACGGCACCTCCCGCTTCGTCGCCTCGGCCCTCAGGTCCTTCCCCGAGGAGTTCGAGCGGCATGCGAAGGGGTTCGGCTGCGGCCGCCCGGTGACCGGTGCCCTGCCGGTCACCGGGAACCCGCCGCTGGCGGTCACCGCCCCCGCCCCCACACCGGAGCGGGTGTCCGCACCGCCGCAGGAACGGCTGCTGGTCGACTGGACGCTGTGCCGCGGCCACGGCCTGTGCGCCGATGTCGTACCCGGCGTCGTGAAGCTCGGCGCGGACGGCTATCCGCAGTCCGCCAGCATGCCGCTGCCGGCCCGGATGCGGCGCCGCGCCCAGCTCGCGGTGCGCCGCTGCCCGGCGCTGGCCATGCGGGTGCAGGGCGGCAACTGACGTGCCGCACGGGCTTTTTGCGCCCGGAGAAAATTCTTCGGCGGCGTTGAACGCCCGGCCCCCCGCAGCGCGTATTCCCCGGGCGACGGCACCCCGCCGGCGCCCGGACGGAAACGGAACGGGCGACCGGACCAGCAACTCGGTCACCACCTCAGCAAGACGGAACCACCCACCGGCAGAGGAGACATCATGATCAATCGACGTCGTGCGGCATTCGCGGCCGCGGCGGTCGCCACCCTGGCGCTGACCACCGCCTGCGGCAGCAGCGGCACCCAGAGCGCCGGCGCCACCACCACCGACAACGTCCAGCCCGCCGGCCAGGGCACCAGTGACTACGGCTACGGCTCCTCCGGCGGCGGTTCGGGCGACGGCGGCCAGGCGGGCGGCACCACCGCCGCCGGCGGCAAGGCCCCGAAGGCCGAGCCCGCCGGGAAGCTGGCACTGCACCAGGACGCCAAGATCGGCACCATCGTCGCCGACTCCAAGGGCATGACCCTCTACCGCTTCGACAAGGACACCCCGGACCCCGCCAAGTCCAACTGCGCCGGGTCCTGCGCCACCACCTGGCCGCCGGTCCCCGCCGACGGCGCCACCGCCCCGGCCGGCATCGACAAGAGCAAGCTGGGCTCGGTCACCCGCGCCGACGGCGTCAAGCAGCTCACCATCGCCGGCTGGCCCGCCTACCGCTACATCAAGGACACCAAGGCCGGTGACACCAAGGGCCAGGGCGTCGGCGGCACCTGGAACGCGCTGGCCCCCGACGGCAAGAAGGCCGGCACCCAGGAGCCCAGCGACGTCTCGGTGTTCAACCACCCCGACCTCGGCGGCATCCTCGTCGACGGCAAGGGCCGCACCCTCTACCGCTTCAACAAGGACAGCGCCTGGCCGATGAAGTTCGGCTGCAACGACGCCTGCCTGGAGACCTGGAAGCCCGCCAAGCCCGCCGACCGCTCCAAGCTCAACGGCATCGCCCCCAAGCTCATCAGCACCGTCACCCGCCCCGACGGCACCCGTCAGCTGGCCGTCGACTGCTGGCCCGTCTACTGGTTCACCGGCGACGAGCAGCCCGGTGACATCAACGGCCAGGGCAAGATGGGCCTGTGGTTCGCGGTCTCCAAGGAGGGCAAGAAGATCACGACGACGCCGGAGGGCTGACCCGCCCGTCCTGCGACGCCACACCGTCCCGCGGGAACTCGTCGTCCAGCGCCAGCACCTCGGCGTCCGGCCTCTCGTCCGCGGCGCGCGGCCCCAGCCAGGTGACCGCCAGCGCCACCACCACGTTCACGGCGAGACCGACGATCCCCGCGTTCATCCCCCAGACCGGGTCGTGTCCCCCGAACACCAGGACACAGACCAGCGTGAAGCCCGCCACCAGGCCGCTCACCGCGGCGTGCAGCGTCAGCCGCCGCCACACCAGCCCCAGCAGCAGCATCGGCACGAGCTGCGCCATGCCCTCGTACGAAATCAGGGACAGCCGGACGAGGGTGTCGGGGGCGGTGTAGGTCAGCAGCAGTGCCAGCGCCCCGGCCACCACCACGACCAGCTGCGACCACAGCTTCTGACGCCCGCCCGTCGCCCCTCCCCCACCGTCCCCGGAAGCCGCCCCGGCCGCCCCCTTGTTGAGACGGGGGATCGCGCCCAGCACACTCCTCCCCCACATCGTGCCGATGACCAGCATGAACACGGCCATCGGCACGATGGAGGAGAGGGCGGCGGCCACCCCGACCAGCCCCACGGCCCAGGCCGGAAGGGAGTCCACCACCATCTTGAACAGCGCCAGATTGGAGTCCGCGCCCACCAGGCCGGGCACCACGAACAGCGCCGCCATACCCAGCAGCACCGGCACGAACAGCAGCACGTTGTAGAAGGGGAGGTACAGGGCGTTCCGGCGCAGTGCCTCGGCGTTGCGGGCACCGAGATAGCCGGCCACGGTCGTCGGGAAGATCACCACGGTCAGGGAGTTGACGAGGGTGGTGGTGACGAACCAGACCTGGCCCAGTCCGCCCGAGGCGTGTCCGGGGAAGGTCAGCCACTGCGGCTTCTCGGCGACGAGCCGGTCCAGGAACGGCCCGTAGCCGTCGAAGTAGTGCAGCGGCACATAGACCGCGAGGAAGCCGAGGGTGCCGATGACGAGGACGTCCTTGAGCACCGAGACCCAGGCGCTGCCGCGCAGCCCGCTGATCACCACGAAGCCGGTGGTGACGGCGAAGCCCAGGAAATAGGCCCAGTTGATGCTGATGGCACCGTAGGAAATGGTGGAGACGACCACGCCCATGCCGGTGATCTGCAGCTGGATGTACGGCAGCAGACAGACCGTGGCGAGGAGGGCGACGGCGGCCCCGAGCCAGGGCGCGCGGTAGCGGTGCGCGATCATGTCGGTGATCCCGACCAGACCGTGCCGGCGGGCGTAGGCCCACAGCATCGGCCCGACGACGTACCCCAGCGCATAGCCGCAGGACATATAGGCCACGACATAGAGCACCGGGGCACCGGAGTTGTAGCCCCAGCCGGCCGCACCGAGGTAGCTGAAGCTCGTATAGCTCTCGCCGGCCATCAGCACCCAGATGAAGACCGTGCCCAGGCTCCGGCCGCCCACCGACCACTCCGAGAGCCCGGCGGGCCGCCCCTTCTCCGTGCCCTTCCGCCGCACCGCGAGCAGGCCGAGGACGACGGTGAGGACCATGAAGGCGCCGAAGATGCCGGTCGAGACCGCGGCGTTCATATCCGCCCCCGTGCGCGGTCGCCGCGCCGGGCCAGCCACACCGCAAGCGGGGTGGCCAGCGTCGCCAGCAGCATCCAGAAGAACAGGAACGGCAGACCGAGCACGGTCGGGGTCACCCGGTTCACCAGCGGCAGCACCACCAGGAACAGCACATACGGCAGCAGCAGCCACAGCAGCGCGGGACGCCTTCTCGAACCCGGGGACCGGCCGGCGCCGGCGGACTGGTTTCTCACGAGCCGAAAGCCTAGGGCCTGTCCGGCGGATCAGGGTCGGAGAGGCCCCGCCGCGGACCCGGCCATGATCCGCCGGACAGGCCCTACCGGACAGGCCCTGGGGGACGCGGCGCCGCGGTCACCTGGACTGTGTCGACCGCAACACGGCCCAGACCACCAGCCGGTAGGCGGAGGTGTACTCCGGCGTACAGGTCGTCAGGGTCAGATAGGCGTCCGGCGCGGTGAAGCGGTAGGCGGGGTGCACGCTGCTGTACGGGACCGCGGCGAGGACCGTGCCGTCGCCGGGTGTGGTCCGCGGCAGGGTGCGCCGCACGGCATAGGTGTAGCGGGCCTCGGCGGTGTCGATGAGGACGGTGTCGCCCGTGCGCAGCCGGTCCAGACGGCGGAACGGCTCGCCGTGGGTGTTGCGGTGCCCGGCCAGCGCGGCATTGCCGGTCTGGCCGGGCTGCGCGCTGTGCGGATAGTGGCCGGCATAGCCCTTGTTGAGGACCGCGGCCTTGCCGACGCCCTGGGCGATGGGGACGGTGAGACCGATCCGGGGGATGCGCAGGACGGCGTACGCCAGATCCCGGGGAGGCGCCGGTGTCCGGCTCCCGGCGCGGTGGGCGGGCGGGCCGGACGGCGGGGTGCTCGGCGCGGTCCGTGCCCCCGGACCGCCGTCCTCGGGCGCCGGGGCCGGGCCGGGGGCCGGCGGCCGGGCGTCCCACTGCCGCTCCAGCCGGCCCACCTGGTCCCGCGCCGATTGCTGCGCCTGACGGTTGGTCCACCACAGCTGGTGGACGACGAGCAGCAGCAGGACGGCGCCGAGCGTCACCGCCAGCTCCGCACCCGTCCACAGCGCCCGCACGGCAGACGGGCGACGGGTGCGCCGCCCCTGTACAACTACCGGTATCCGCTCCCGCACGCGGGCACCGTAAGCCCTGCGGGCACAGGTCACCAGAGGCGCGCAGGACCGGCCGGCGGACGGGGGGTCAGCCGCCGAAGGCCTGCGAGACGGCGTAGATGGCGAGCCCGGCCAGGGCGCCGACGACGGTGCCGTTGATGCGGATGAACTGCAGATCCCGGCCGATGTGCGCCTCGATCTTCTTCGAGGTCTGCTCGGCGTCCCAGCCGGCGACGGTGTCGGTGATCAGGGAGGTGATCTCGCTCTGATAGGTCGTCACCACATAGACGGCCGCGCCCTCCAGCCAGCCGTCCACCTTGCCCTGCAGCCGCTCCTCACCGGCCAGCCGCCGGCCCAGGGACAGCAGCGCCGCCCGTACCCGCAGCCGCAGTTCGCTGCGCTCGTCCTCGGCGGCGGCGACGATCATCGCGCGGACCGAGCCCCAGGCCGAGGCGATCAGATCCTGCACCTCGCCGCGCCCCAGCACCTCGGACTTCAGCCGCTCGACCTTGGCCCGGGTCTCCGGGTCGTGCTGCAGATCGCCCGCGAAGTCCCGCAGAAAGCGGTCGATCGCCCCGCGCGCCGGATGCTCGGGCATGTCCCGCATCTCGGTGACGAAGCGCAGCAGTTCCTTGTAGACCCGGTCACCCACCTTGCGGTCGACGAACCGCGGGGTCCATCCCGGTGCGCCGCCGGAGACCGCGGTCATGACGGAGTCACCGTGCTCGACCAGCCAGTCGTGGGCGCGGGAGACGACCAGATCCACCGCCCGCCGGTGGCCGCCCTCCGCGACGATCTTCTCCAGCAAGGTGCCGACGCCGGGCGCGATCTCCTGGGCGTGCGCACGGCGGGTGATCGCCTCACCGACCACCGCCTGCACATCGGAGTCGCGCAGCACGGTCAGCGCACCGCGCAGCGCGGTGGACAGCTCATCGGTGACCCGGTCGGCGTTCCGGGGTTCGGCGAGCCAGCCGCCGAGCCGCCGGCCGATGCCGACGGAGCGCAGCCGGCGGCGGACGACCTCGCCGGAGAGGAAGTTCTCCCCGACGAAATCACCCAGACTCTGACCCAGTTGGTCCTTTTTGGTGGGAATGATCGCGGTGTGCGGGATCGGCAGCCCCATCGGCCGCTTGAACAGCGCGGTGACCGCGAACCAGTCGGCCAGCGCACCGACCATCCCGGCCTCCGCGGCCGCCGCGACAAACCCGGTCCAGCCGCCCGCCCCGGCGGATCCGGCCCATTTCGCCAGTACGTAGACCAAGGCGACCGCCAGCAGCATGCCTGTGGCCAGCGTCTTCATCCGGCGCACCCCGCGCCGGCGCTCCTCGTCGGCGACGCCGTGGACGAACCCGCCGCCCGGCACGGCACCCGCCGGCGCCGCGCCCGCCACCGGCGCCCGCTCCGCCCGAGGCGCCGTGTCCGCTCCTGTGCGTTCCATCCGCTCCACCGCTCCCACCGTGCCCCCGCCGTCCATACGGCCTATCGTGCTCCGCACGCCGGCCACCGTTCCGGCCGTACGTCCCACTGTGTCCTACTCGTGGAACGAACCACGAGTTCCCCGCGTCCATGCCGTGGAGGCATCGAGCGGGGCGCCGGGCGGCTGCCCCGAGGTCCGTGGGATCATGAGGGACCGATCGGACCGCAACGGTGCCGCTGATCATCCGCTGCCCTTGCCCGCCCGGAGCGTGCTGCTCCGCTTTACCCAGGAGACCTCTCCCGCATGAAGAAAAGTGTGGGTTACTCCCTGCTCGCCGGTCTGGCGGCAGTGGTGGTGCTGATCTCGACCGCGATATTCGTCGGCTTCGGCGGCGAGGGCGGCGGACCGGGCAGTTCCCCGCACAAGCCGCGGAACCCCGCGGACCCCGCGGTCTCCGGGCAGTGGGTCGGCACCTGGTCGGCGGCCGCGGCGGCGGCCGAGCCCGGCACCCTGAACGGCTACGCGGGGATGTCGATACGCAACGTCGTGCACACCAGCGTCGGCGGCTCCGGCGTCCGTATCCAGCTCTCCAACCTCTACGGCACCCGGCCGCTGGTGGTCAGCCACGCCTCGCTGGCGCTGGCCGCGGCCCCCAGCAACCCCACCGCCGCGAGCGGCACCATGCGGCGGCTGTCGTTCGGCGGCAAGCCCGCGGTGACCATCCCGGCGGGCGGCGCGGTCACCAGCGACCCGACCCGGCTGAAGGTGCCCGGCGACGCGGACCTGCTGATCACCACCTACTCGCCCTCCTCCTCGGGCCCCGCCACCTACCACCCGTACGCCCGGCAGACGTCCTACCTGGCGCGCGGGGACCGTGCCGAGGACGCCACCGGCGCCGCCTACACCGAGCAGAGCCCGTACTGGCGGTATCTGACCGGCGTGGACGTGTGGAGCACCGAGGCCCGCGGCGCGGTCGTCGCGATCGGCGACTCGATCACCGACGGCATCACCTCCACCGCCGGCGCCAACCACCGCTGGACGGACTTCCTCGCGGCGCGGCTGCGCAACGAGCCCGGCGCGCCCCGCTACGGCGTCCTCAACCAGGGCATCAGCGGCAACCGGCTGCTGGTCAACGGCAGCCGGTTCTCGCCGAACAACGGGCCCAGTGTGCTGTCCCGTCTGGAGCGCGACGCGCTGTCCCGTACCGGGGTGAAGGCGGTGATCGTCGAGATCGGGCTGAACGATCTGTTCAAGTCCCCGCGCCAGCTGGACCCGCAGAAGATCGTCGCGGGGATGCGGGAGATCGTCCGGGAGGCGCACGCCCGCGGTCTGCGCGTCACCGGCAGCACCCTTACGCCGTTCGGAGGGCACCGCGGATACTCCACACAGCTGAATTCGGTCCGCGAACAGGTCAACCGCATCATCCGCTCCGGCACCGTCTACGACGAGGTCGTGGACTTCGACAAGGCGCTGCGCGACCCGTCGGCGCCGGTACGGCTGCGCCCCGCGTACGACTCCGGTGACCATCTCCACCCGAGCGACGAGGGCTTCCGGGCGATGGCGAACGCCGTCAACCTCGCCCACCTCAAGCAGGCGGCACCCGCCGCGCTGTAACGCCAACGGAGCAGGCCCGCCGCCCCGGGTTCCGACCGGCGGGCCGGGCCGCTCGCGGCCCCTAGTCGTCCAGTTCCTTGCGCCCGTCGTCCGCGATGCGGCGCCGTTCCTCCTTCACACGGCGCCGCTCGGCCCTCGGCAGCTTGCGCTCCACGCTGACGCCGCCCATCAGCGCCAGGCCCCTGACCACCACACGGGGCGCGCCGGGCTCACCCGGTGCCCCGTCCTCCCGCGCGTCGAAGCCGCCCATGATGCCGAGCCCGCGCACATCGACCTCGACGCCGGGCGGCACCACGATGTTCACCCCGCCCATGAGCACCCAGCAGCTGATGACGACTTCGGGCCCGGCGAAATTCGCCTCGCGCAGATCGATCTGGCCACCGCCCATGAGGCAGGCGGCCGTGAAGCGCCGCCCGATCGTCCAGCGGCCCTTGCGCTGGAAACCCCCCATGAGGGAGAGGCCGACCGCCGACCCTTCCGTGCCGCTGACGATGCGCTCCGCCCACCGCGCGGGCGCACCGCTCTCCTTGCGCAGCGACAGCGGCGCCGACCCCGCCGCGGCCGGCGGAAGATCCGCGGTGAGCGGCTCCAACTCCCCGTAGGTGCGGGCCTTGTACGTCGCGTCGAGCCGCTCGTCGAACTCCTCCATCGCCAGCCGTCCCTCCGCGAGAGCGTCCCGCAGGATCTCGGCGACCCGCTCACGGTCGGTGTCGGAAGCGCGCAATTCCGGGAGGTCTTCAGTCATAAGGACACATTAAAGGGAGTCGCCCGCCTTGCCCCCGTTCCCCGCGGCATCCCGCCGTATTCCGTCACCCGCATACAGCTCGGCGATCAGGGTCTCGATATCCGGCTCCCGCACCGACAGGTCCACCAGCGGATAGCGTTCGGCGACCGCCGCGACCAGCGGCGCCGCGCTCTGCGACGCCGGGAACGCCAGCCACTGCCGGGGCCCGTCCACCCTGACCGTACGGGCGCCCGGTACGCCCTCGATGGGCGGCAGTTCCCGCGCCAGGTCCACCACCAGCGTCCGCTCGCCGCCACCGGCCGCCCGCAGCCCGTCGAGGCCGCCGTCGTAGACCAGATGACCGTGGTCGATGACCATCACCCGGCGGCACAGCTGCTCGATGTCGGTCAGGTCATGGGTGGTCAGCAGGACCGTGGTGCCCCGCTCGGCGTTCACCTCGCGCAGGAACCCGCGCACCTTCGCCTTGCTGATCACATCGAGGCCGATGGTCGGCTCGTCCAGATACAGCACCTCGGGGTCGTGCAGCAGCGCCGCCGCGATATCGCCGCGCATCCGCTGCCCCAGCGACAGCTGCCGTACGGGCACGGCCAGCAGCGGGCCCAGGTCCAGCAGTTCGACACAGCGCACCAGGTTGGCGCGGTAGACGGGGTCCGGGACCCGGTACATCCGCCGCACCAGCTCGTAGGAGTCCTTCAGCGGCAGGTCCCACCACAGCGTGGTGCGCTGCCCGAAGACCACCCCGATCCGGCGGGCGAGCCGGGTCCGCTCCCGCGCCGGGTCGAGGCCGGCGACCCGGAGCCGGCCGCCGCTGGGGACGAGGATGCCCGTCAGCATTTTGATGGTGGTGGACTTCCCGGCGCCGTTCGGCCCGATGTAGCCGACCATCTCGCCGCGCGGCACCCGGAAGGAGATGCCGTCGACGGCCCGGACCTCCTGCCGCACCCGCCGCAGCCGGCCCGCCTTGCGCCGCACCGAGAAGACCTTCTCGATGCCGTCGACCTCGATCAGCTGCTCCGCAGCGGCCGCACCGCTCACCACACCCACTCCTCCGTCGTCCCGTTCACGGCCCGCCCCATGAGGCTCCCTCAGCTGCCGGTGCTGCGGTACGCCCGCAGCCCCAGCCGCCACGCCAGCCCGGCCCCTGTGCACATCAGCACCGCCACCACCGGCCCCAGGAAGTCCACCCAGCCCGGCAGCCCCAGCGGGTCGGGGTGGCCCAGCAGCCGCAGCGCGGGCAGCCAGTTCACAAAGGCCAGCGGAACGAGGAAGGTGACCCCGCGCACCAGCTCCTGGGCGAACACCGTCGGCGGGTACTGCAGCAGCGCATTGCCGCCGTAGGTGAAGGAGTTCTGTACCTCGGCCGCGTCCTGCGCCCAGAACTGGAAGGCGGCCCCGGCGGTGAAGACCGCCGCGAAGATGGCGGTGCCGCACACCGCCATCATCGGCACCATCAGCACCCGGCCCACCGTCCAGTCCACCTCGACACGGGGCAGCGCCCAGCCGAGCACCAGGAGCGCCTGGGTGACCCGGCCCACCCGGCGCAGCGCGAAACGGTCCGCCGCGATCTGCGCGAACACCGGTACGGGGCGCAGCAGCAGCGTGTCGAGGGTGCCGTCCCTGATCCGCCGGCCCAGCCCTTCGATGCTGCCCAGCAGCAGATCCGCCAGGCCCAGCGCGATGCCGGACGTCCCGTACAGGAAGGCCACTTCGGGCAGTGAGAAGCCGCCGAGGGCATCGATCTGCGAGAACATCAGCATGATCGCGACGAAGTCCAGGCCGTTGGCCGCGAAGCTGCCGACCGCCATGATCACGAACGAGGTCCGGTAGGCGAGGGTGGAGCGCATCCACATCCGCACGATCAGCCCGTACGCGGACAGCCCCTGCGCCACCGCCGCCGCCCTGCCGTGCCCGGCCCGCTCCGGCGCCTGCTCGCTAGCCACCGTGCACCACCACCTTGCGGGTCGCCGCCGACTGCACCAGGCGTCCCAGCACCAGCAGCGCCACCGCCCACACCGCCTGGAACACCAGCCCCCGCACCAGCTCTCCCCCGCTCCGGACACCCATCAGCACATCGGCCGGCACCTGCAGGACCGCCGCCCACGGCAGCAGCTGGACGACCTCCCCGAACCCGCCGGGGAACACCCGCAGCGGCAGCACCATCCCCGTGAAGAACATGCAGGCCAGCCCGCTGATCAGGGCCAGGCCCGAGCCGTCCAGGAGCCAGAACGACGCCAGCGCGACGAGGTACCGCAGCGCGAAACTCACCAGCACCCCGAGCAGCACCGACAGCAGAAAACAGCCCCACGTCAGCGCATCGCCGGGCAGCGCCAGCGGGAAGGCCAGGGCACCCACCGCCATCGGCACCACCCCGCGGCCGACCAGCTGCAGCCCGGCCCGCCCCAGATCCGCGGCCAGCCACCACAGCTGCAGATCCGCGGGCCGGTAGAGGTCCACCGCGATATCGCCGCTGCGGATCCGCTCCTGGAGCTCGTCCAGCCCGCCGCCGCCCATCAGCGCCGCGGTGGCCAGCAGCGCCTGCGCGGTCCACACGAAGGTCAGCGCCTGCGCCTGGTCGTAGCCCCCCAGATGCGGCCGCTCGTCCCACAGCGCGATATACGTGTAGGCGACGATGAAGCCGAAGACGGTATTGGTGAACACCCCCGCCACGGTGGCGATCCGATAGGTGGCGTACCGCCGGAAGCTGCCGGCCGCCACCGCCGCGTACACCACGCCGCGTTCCCCCCAGCCCCGTTCTCGTCGGACGCAAAGCACCGGAGCCTATGTCGCGGGCACGGCGGGCACCATCGAATTATCACCGCTTCGGGTGAGCCGTGGGCGCCATTCAGCCGGTCAGGTGGCGGTCTCCGGTGCGCGCCACGCCTGCTGACCGGGACGCATGATGCGAGAGTTTCCCAGCGGGCGGCAGTTGCTCTTCCGGCGTACCGCGCGCAATCCCCCGACACGACACCGTCCGCCGCAGTACAACCTCCGGCGGCGGCCGAGGAGTCCATACCGACATGAGCGGACAACGCACAGGCTGGCGCCGTGTCATCCCCACCTGGCGCACGGTGCTGAGCACCGTGCTGCTGTTCCTGCTGCTCGTCGTCGGCGGGATGATCGCCGGCTATCTCCTCGTCGGCATCCCGCCGGCCAACAGCGCCGCCAAGGCCCAGAGCAACATCTATCTCTACTCCGACGGCTCCGAGCTGGCCCACGACGGCGAGGTCAACCGGCAGAACGTCACCCTCAGCCAGATCCCCAGAAGCGTCCAGCAGGCCGTACTCGCCGCCGAGGACCGCGACTTCTACGCCGAGTCCGCGGTCGACCCCGCCGCGATGGTCCGGGCCGCCTGGAACACCGTGACCGGCAAGGGCAAACAGTCCGGCTCCACGATCACCCAGCAGTACGTGAAGAACTACTACCTCGGCCAGGAACAGACCCTCACCCGCAAGGCCAAGGAATTCTTCATCGCCATCAAACTGGACCGCGAGGTGAGCAAGGACAACATCCTGGAGGGCTACCTCAACTCCAGCTACTACGGCCGCAACGCCTACGGCATCCAGGCCGCCGCCCGCTCCTACTACGGCCGCGACGCGGAAGCGCTGACCACCGCCCAGGGCGCCTACCTCGCGTCCCTCCTCAACGCCCCCAGCGCCTACGACCTCACCGCACACCCCGAGAACCGGGAGCGGGTGCTGGCGCGGTGGAACTACGTCCTGGACGGCATGGTGACGAAGAAGTGGCTCGACCCCGGCGAGCGGGCCACGCTGGAGTTCCCCACGACGAAGCCCGCCAGACCGTCCCCCGGACTGTCCGGGCAGCGCGGCTACCTCGTCGAAGCGGTCAAGAACTACCTCACCGACCACCACATCCTCGACGAGGACACCCTGCGCGGCGGCGGCTACCGCATCACCACCACCATCAGCAAGAAACGCCAGAACGCCTTCGTCAAAGCGGTCAACACCCGGGTGATGGACCGGCTCGACGACTCCCGGGACGTCGACCGCCACGTCCGGGCCGGCGGCGCCTCCATCGACCCCGAGAGCGGCCGGGTCGTCGCCCTCTACGGCGGTATCGACTACGCCAAGCAGTACGTCAACGGCGCCACCCGCAGCGACTACCAGGTCGGCTCCACCTTCAAGCCGATCGTCTTCGCCTCCGCCGTGGAGCACCGCTCCACCACCCAGGACGGCACCCGGATCACCCCGAACACCGTCTACGACGGCACCAACAAGCGGATGACGGTCAGTCACGGCCGCGCCACCGGCTTCGCGCCCGCCAACGAGGACGACCGTTCCTACGGCCCGATCACCGTCACCGAGGCCACCGACAAGTCCGTCAACGCCGTCTACGCCCAGATGGGCATCGACGTCGGCCCCGCCAAGGTCAAGGCCACCGCCGTCGCCCTGGGCATCCCCGCCGACACCCCCAGCCTCGCCTCCTCCCAGGGCGCCGTCTCGCTGGGCACCGCGACCCCCAGCGTCCTGAACATGACGCAGGCCTACGCCACCCTCGCCCACCACGGCAGCCACCGCCCGTACACCCTGGTCGACAAGGTCACCAGGAGCGACGAGGAGATCGAGCTGCCCGAGCGCGAGGAGACCACCGCCATCCCGAGGACGGCCGCCGACACCACCACCTCGGTCCTGCGCGGCGTCGTCGACGGCGGCACCGGCACCGCCGCCCAGGGCGCCGGGCGGCCCGCGGCCGGCAAGACCGGCACCGCCGAGGAGGACAAGGCCGCCTGGTTCGCGGGCTACACCCCCGAACTCGCCACCGTCGTCGCGGTACTGGGCCAGGACCCGGAGAGCGGCACACAGGAGCCGCTGTACGGCGCGGGAGGCCTGTCACGGGTCAACGGCGGCGACTACCCCGCCCAGATCTGGGCCGACTACACCGCGGCCGCGCTGAACGGACGCCCGGTCCGCGACTTCGACCTGCAACTGGCGGAGGGCGCGGAGCCGACCTCACCCGAGCCGTCCAGCAGCGATTCCCTGTCACCCGGCGCCTCGGACACACCGTCGGCCGGCCCGAGCGGATCGCCCACCGTCCCCGTCCCGCCCACCGCCGCCCCCACCCGGCCGACCGCCGAACCACCGACCCCGACCCTCCCCACCGAGCCCTCCCCGACCACACCGCCGACCCAGGACTTCCCCACGGTGCAGCCCCAGAGCGACGAGCTGGAGCGGCAGATGCAGTGGCGGTGGGGCGGATAGCGGCGCGCGCCGGTGCCGCCCACGGGAGCGCGCCGCGCAGGGGCGGCTGCCGTCCGGGCGTCAGTGCCCCGACGTCGCCTTGAGCCCGACCACCGCCACGAGCAGCAGACAGATGAAGAAGATCCGGGCCGCGGTGGCCGGCTCGCCGAGCACCACCATGCCGACCACCGCCGCACCGGCCGCCCCGATGCCGACCCACACGCCATAGGCGGTACCGATCGGCAGGGTCCGGGCCGCGTACGAGAGCAGCAGCATGCTGACGACGATGCCCGCGCCGGTGAACACACTGGGCCACAGCCGGGTGAAGCCGTCGGTGAACTTCATACCGATCGACCAGCCGACCTCCAGCAGACCGGCGACCATGAGCAGGATCCAGGCCATGACGGCACCTCCGCGAAAGAGCTTCAACAGGGGTGCGTCGTCTTGTCCTGACCCGGTACGGCGCGTCTCGTCGGGTGCTTCCCGAGGCTAGCAAAAGGCAGCAGAACGGGCGGTGACCCCGGTCACCGCCCGTTCGGGGAGCTACAGATACAGCCCGGTCGCGTCCTCCGCGCCCTCCAGCCGCTCCGCGGCCACCGCATGCAGATCGCGCTCCCGCATCAGCACATACGCCACGCCGCGCACCTCGACCTCGGCCCGGTCCTCCGGGTCGTACAGCACCCGGTCCCCGACCTCCACGGTCCGCACGTTCTGCCCGACCGCGACCACCTCGGCCCAGGCCAGGCGACGGCCGACCGCCGCGGTCGCGGGAATGACGATGCCCCCGGTCGAGCGGCGCTCGCCCTCGGGGATGTCCGTCCGGACCAGCACACGGTCGTGCAGCATCCGGATCGGCAGCTTGTCGTGGGTGTCCTTGGTGTTATTCGGGCTCACGGCATGACCGTACCTGCCCGGCGACGCCCGGCACGCACCGCGGGCCGCCCCGGGGCCGGCCCGCGGCGGTCACCGTCGCCCGTTCCCGGACGAGCCCTAGCCGCGCCGCCTGGCGCGCAGCGTCAGCAGACCCACCACGGCCACACCGATCATGGCCACCGGAACGATCCGCTCCAGCCGCGGCGCCCCGTCCTCCGACACCAGCTGTGCCCGCACGTCCGACACCGCACGATTGGCGGCCACATAGGCCCGCCCCGCCGTACGGTCCACGACGGCCGCCGCCCGCGCCTTGGCATCATCCATGATCGTCTTCGGGTGCAGCCGCACACCGATCTCGTCGAGCGTGACGGCGAGCTCCTGCCGCCTGCGGACGATGTCCGCCTCGATCTGCGTCGGGGTCCTGGCTTCCGCCACCGCGCTGCCTCCGTCGTCTCGCGCCGATGCGTACGGGGCCGGGCACGAGGCCCCGTACGGAACCGGCCACACCACTGACTGCCGATTCGTGATGGACAGTCTGTCAGC
This sequence comes from Streptomyces sp. NPDC048637, assembly GCF_040650675.1. Lineage (NCBI taxonomy): Bacteria > Bacillati > Actinomycetota > Actinomycetes > Kitasatosporales > Streptomycetaceae > Streptomyces > Streptomyces sp. NPDC048637. The sequence continues at coordinate 42,461 of NZ_JBEZHQ010000021.1, read as the reverse complement.
TCACACCCCCACGCGCCCCACAGCACCCCCGTTTCGCACACCCGAGGCGCCCCCAGCACCGTTCCGTGCCCCGGCTGGCTAATGTCGGGGCGTACGGATCCACGCTAAGGAGAGTCATGAGCGAGCGACTGCAGCCCGGCGACACCGCCCCCGCCTTCACCCTGCCCGACGCGGACGGCAAGCAGGTCTCGCTCGCCGACCACAAGGGCCGCAAGGTCATCGTCTACTTCTACCCGGCCGCCCTGACCCCCGGCTGCACCAAGCAGGCCTGCGACTTCACCGACAACCTCGACTTCCTCGCCGGCCACGGCTACGACGTCATCGGCATCTCCCCCGACAAGCCGGAGAAGCTCGCCAAGTTCCGGGAGAAGGAAGAGCTCAAGGTCACCCTGCTCGGCGACCCCGACAAGCAGGTCCTTACGGCCTACGGCGCCTTCGGCGAGAAGAAGCTCTACGGCAAGACCGTCACCGGCGTCATCCGCTCCACCGTCATCCTCGACGAGGAGGGCAAGGTCGAACGCGCCCTCTACAACGTCAAGGCCACCGGCCACGTCGCCAAGATCATCAAGGACCTGGGGCTGTAACCACGGGAACGGGCACCGACCGGTCCGGCAGTTCCAGCACCGCTTCGGCGCCGCCCTCCGCGGCGGCGCCGAAGTCCAGCCGCGCGCCCAGCACCTCCGCCTGACCGGCCGCGATCGTCAGCCCCAGGCCGTGCCCGGTCCCCCGCTCCGGCGCCGCCGTACGGAACCGCCGCGGCCCCTCGGCGCACAACTCCGCCGGATAGCCCGGACCGTGATCGCGCACCAGGATCCGCGAACCGGCCACCACCACCTCGATCGGCGGCTTGCCGTGCTTGGCCGCGTTCGCCAGCAGGTTCACCAGCACCCGCTCCACCCGCCGCCGGTCCGTCTCCACGATCCGCGGCTCCCCCTCCACGGTCACCGACACCTCGTCCACACCACGCTGCCCCGCCGCCCGCTTCACGATCCCGCGCACCAGCGACGGCAGCTCACAGGCGTCCAGATCCGCCCGCTCCACGCCCGCGTCCAGCCGCGACACCTCCAGCAGATCCTCCACCAGCCGCCGCATCGCCTGCGCCCGGTCCCGCACCAGCTCCACCGCCCGCGGCTGCGGCAACAGCTCCGCGGCCGCCACCAGCCCGGCCACCGGCGTCCGCAGCTCATGCGCGACATCCGCGGTGAACTCCCGCTCCGCCTGCGCCTGGGCCGCCAGCGACGTCGCCATGTGATGCACACTGCGGCCCAACTCGGCCACCTCGTCCCGGCCGTTGCTCGCCAGTGCATCCGCGTCCGGCGCCGCACCCGCCGCGATCCGCCGCGCCGCCGCCGCACTCATCCGCAGCCGCCGCGACAGCCGCTGCGCCACGAACCACGACACCCCGGCCATCAGCGTGACCGTGCCGCACCCCGCGATCAGCAGCGCCCGGTCCAGCGCCACCTGCGCCGGATCGTCGTCCGGATACGCCGCCGACACCGACAGCGACCGCGTCGGCGGTCGCCCGTCGCCGCCCCCGACCCCGGTCGCCGCCCACACCCGCGGATCCTCACCGCCGCTGACATACGTCCCCGACTGGTTCGTGAACACCGCGTCCCGCAACGGCACCGGCAAGGCCGCATCGTCCAGCTGCGCCCCCAGCGCCAGCGTGCCGTCCCGCTCGTAGATCTGCAGCGCCGAACTCAGCCGGTCGTCCTGATACGTCCGCGCCGACCGCTCCCGCTCCGCATCCGCTATGTGGTGCACGGCAAACCCGAGCACCACCACGGCCAGCGCGGTCATACAGGAAATGGCCAGGGCGATCCGGCCTCGAATGCCCATCACGCGAGGTTGTACATCTCCGTCGTGTCCCCGAGCGGCGTAGAGCCCTCGTACGTCACCTCAAGGCCGGTGAAGGCCAGCGCCCCGCCGATCCGTTCCGGGTCACGGAGGCGGAAGGTGGCCGGGAAACCGGCGTCCGCGCCCACCCCGGCATCCGTCTTCTCCACCTGCACCACACCCACGCCCAGCGCCTCCCGCGCACCGTAGTACTTCCACGTGATCGCGGTCGCCACCATCTCGGCATCCTCGCAGGTCAGCGTAATTACATGCGGTTTGATCTCCGGCCGCCCGTGCCCGCAGTCCCGGACCCCCGGCAGCCCCCCGGACGGCTTGCCGTCGTCCTTCACGTCCTGCACCGCCGCCGTCTTCGGCGCGGCATCCACCGCCGACGCACGGTCCGACGCCTGCCCGAACCACACCCCGCCGGCCGCCAGCGCCGTCACCAGCCCAAAAGCAGCCAGCGCGGTACGCCCCCGGACCCAGCGGGCCCCTTCGCGGTTCGTCATCACGCTCTCCTCCCGGGGACGACGCCCCGTACCCCCACAGCAAACACGAATGCCGCGCCCGGTACCGCCACTCTCCCGTCCCCGCCACACAGGCTGATTGCCTGAACGCTGCGGTGACCGCTCGGCTGTGTACCAGTCCTGTAACAAGGCCCGCCCCGCCTCTGGCGCGTCCCCGCCACAGCCCTGTCACCGCCCCGCTCCGGTGCACCGGACTGCCCGGCCACGCGTGACGTACCTCATTTCCTCCGGCCAGGGTGGTTTGATCCGCGCTCCACTGCGCAGACGCACCTGTCGTATCCCACGGCGCACCGCGCGCTGACCGACCGAGAGGACCGCCTCGTGCCGACCGGCAGCACCGAAGCCGACCCCGCTCCCGAACAGGACCGGGAAGCGCTCAAGCGCCACCGGGTGCTCTTCCGTGCCGTCGCCCGGCGCAAGAACCCCAAACTGCGGCGCACCGACATCACCGTCACCGACGAACGCGTCGTCAAGCGCGCGGTGAAGGCCGCCGCGCTCGGCAACGCCATGGAATGGTTCGACTTCGGGATCTACAGCTATCTCGCGGTCACCATCGGCAAGGTCTTCTTCCCCGGCGGCAGCGACACCACCAGCCTGCTGTCGTCCTTCGCGACCTTCGCCGTGGCCTTCCTCGTACGCCCCCTCGGCGGTGCCTACTTCGGCCCCCTCGGCGACCGCGTCGGCCGCAAGAAGGTCCTCGCCCTCACCATGATCATGATGGCGCTGGGCACCCTCTGCATCGGGCTGATCCCGTCCTACGCCACCATCGGCTTCTGGGCGCCCGTCCTCCTCATCCTCTTCCGCCTCGTGCAGGGCTTCTCCACCGGCGGTGAGTACGGCGGCGCCTCCACCTTCATCGCCGAGTACGCCCCCGACAAGAAGCGCGGTTTCTACGGCAGCTTCCTGGAGATGGGCACCCTCATCGGCTACACCGGCGCCGCCGGCATCGTGCTGCTGCTCAACACCACCCTCGGCGACGAGGCCATGCTCAGCTGGGGCTGGCGCCTGCCGTTCCTGATCGCCGGACCGCTCGGCCTGGTGGGTCTCTACCTGCGGGTCAGGCTCGACGAGACCCCCGCCTTCCAGAAGTTCGAGGCCGCCCAGACCCACAGCGCCGGCGGCTCGGCCGTCGAGACCGAGGCCGAGTTCTCCCACCTCTCCGAGAACGCCCCCAAGAAGAAGATCGGCGAGATCTTCACCCAGCAGTGGCCCACCCTCATCCTCTGCATCGCCCTGGTCGGCGCCTACAACATCACCGACTACATGCTGCTGTCGTACATGCCGACCTACCTGACGGACACCCTCCACTACGAGGAGTCCCACGGCCTGCTGATCCTCCTGGGCACCATGGCCGTCCTGATGTGCATTCTCAGCACCGTCGGCAAGCTCAGCGACCACTACGGCCGCAAGCCCCTGCTGATGACCGGCATGGTCGGCTTCTTCGTCCTCGCGATCCCGGCCTTCCTCCTGGTCAAGCAGGGCAGCATCCCCGCGGTCTGCGCCGGTATGGCCCTCCTCGGCCTCTCCCTGGTCTGCCTCCTGGGCACCATGTCCGCCGCCCTCCCCGCCCTCTTCCCCACCAACGTCCGCTACGGCTCCCTCTCCATCGGCTACAACCTGGCCGTCTCCCTCTTCGGCGGCACCACCCCCCTGGTGATCACCGCCCTCATGGACGCCTTCGACAAGAACGTGATGGTCCCCGCCTACTACACGATGGGCGCCGCCCTCGTGGGCGTCTTCGCCGTCGCCTTCATGAAGGAAACCGCCCAACAGCCCCTCGAAGGCTCCCCACCCTCCGTGGCCACCAAGGAAGAAGCGGTCGAACTCATCGAGTCCCAGACACCGGAACCGCGCTTCTGACCTGCGGCACCTGACGCGAAGGGGCCTCGGGAAATCCTTCCCCGAGGCCCCTTCGGCCTTTTCCGCCACCCGCCGTAACCGGCCCCGCGTTCGATCGTTGTTCTGTTCGAGCGGCGCGCGAGGGTGGGCCTGGTGCGCGGAATGGGGGAAATCATGCCGGCCAAATACACGCCCGAGCGGCTGGCGGAGGCCGCACGCGCATCCTCGTCGTTCGATGAAGCCGTGCGATGGTTCGGCGGGACACCGACGCCGGGCAGCAGACGCTACCTGCGCGCAAGGATGCGGGAGGCCGGCGTCGACACCACGCACTTCGCGCGCCCTGGCGTACGGCACACCGAGGCCCGGTTGTGTGAGCTGGTGGCCCGCTCACACAGCATCGCCGAGGTCGTACGCCGCCTCGGCATCAGCCCGGTCGGCGGAAACCAAGCACACATCGGCCGCCGCATCGCCGAACTGGGCATCGACACCTCGCATTTCACCTCAGCGCGCCGCCAACACCCCAAGGCCCCCGCACACGACCGTCTGGTTCTGGGCTCCCCGGCCGACGGCCGCACCGGAGGCGAGCGCCTTCGCAGAGCGTTGCTGCGCAGGGGAGTTCCGGAACGGTGCGCGCTCTGTGCCACGGGCACGAAGTGGAACGGCAAGCCGCTGCGCCTGGAAGTCGATCACCTCAGCGGTGACTGGTGGGACAACCGACCGGCCAACTTGCGTTTACTGTGTCCCAACTGCCATGCGGTGACCGACACTTACCGCGGCCGCAAGCCCCGACGGAGGTGAACGCCCCGCCCATGGCTTCACGCGTCGCCTATACCCGTGACCTGCTGACCCGTACGGCCGCTGACTCCACCAGCCTGGTCGACATGCTGCGCCGACTCGGAACGCCCCTGGGCAGCGGTCCGCGCAGGTACTTGCGCGCCCGGTTGAAGCACTACAGCGTCGACACTCCACACTTCGTCGACGAGCCGCTCCCCCGAAGGCCACCCCGTTCGTACACCCGGGCGCTGCTCTCGGAAGCCGTCGTGCAGTCCCACAGCATCCGGGAAATGCTGGATTACATGGAGGTTCCGCCATACGACAGCGCGTACACGCACCTCCGCAGGAAGCTCGACCAATTCGGTATCGACACCTCCCACTTCACCCGCCGGAGGCACGGCGTCTCCCTGCTCCCACGCCGTGAGGCGGAAAGGGCCGTGGCCGCCTCACAGAGCCTCGCCGGAGCCCTCACATGCCTCGCCCTGACGGACAACCGCACGTCACGGAGGACGCTGAAACGCAGTATCGAGGCATACGGCCTGTCGACGGACCACTTCACGGGTCAGGGCCATCGGCGTGGGCTGCCTTCCCCGAACCGCCGGTCGGCCGACCAGATCCTGCGGCAGCGCGAACCGGGTTCCCGACGCGAGAAGACGGTGTTCTTACGCCGTGCCCTCGAGGAGAAGAAGGTGCTTCGGCGGTGCGCGGAGTGCGGCCTCGGGGACACCTGGCAGGGCAACCGGCTCGTCCTGGAGATCGACCACATCAACGGCGACCGGCTGGACAACCGCCTCGGTAACCTCCGCTACCTGTGCCCCTCGTGCCACAGCCAGACGAGGACTTTCTCGTGCCGCTCGGCGCACTCGGCCCTCCCCACACAGCCAGGCGGCCGGGCACAGTAAGGTAGGCGCGCGGGCCCGTACCCCAGCTGGCAAGAGGGCGCCGGTTTAGGTCCGGTGTGTCGTGGGTTCGAGTCCCACCGGGCCCACCCGCACGTACGGCCTCCCAGCCTTTGGACCGGGAGGCCGTTTTTGCTGCCCGACGTCAGCCCACCAACTCCCGCACCACCGGTGCCAACGCCCGGAACGCCTGCCCGCGATGGCTGATGGCGTTCTTTTCGGCGGGGGTCAGTTCGGCGCAGGTACGGGTGTCGCCGAGGGGCTGGAGGATGGGGTCGTAGCCGAAGCCGCCGGTGCCGGTGGGGGTGTGGCGGAGGGTGCCTTCGAGGGTGCCCTCGACGACGCGCTCGGTGCCGTCGGGCAGGGCGAGGGCGGCGGCGCAGGCGAAGTGGGCGCCTCGGTGTTCGTCGGCGATGTCGCCGAGCTGGGCCAGGAGCAGGGAGAGGTTGGCCCGGTCGTCGCCGTGGGTGCCGGCCCAGCGGGCGGAGAAGATGCCGGGCGCGCCGCCGAGGACGTCGACACAGAGGCCGGAGTCGTCGGCGACGGCAGGGCAGCCGGTGGCCTTGGCGAGGGCGTGGGCCTTGAGGAGGGCGTTCTCGGCGAAGGTGACGCCGGTTTCCTTGACGTCGGGGATGTCGGGGTAGGAGTCGGCGCCGACGAGTTCGATGTCGAGGTCGGCCGCGTCGAGGATGGCGCGGAGTTCGCTGACCTTGCCGGCGTTGCGGGTGGCGAGGATGAGGCGGCGGGGGTGTGCGGAGGGTCCGCCGGTGTGAGTCTGCATGGGACCCGATTATCCCGGCTATCCCGGGGTGCAGATCTTGGTCATCTGGCCGGCCCCGTCGACGATCGGCTGGATGTCGGGGGCCTTGTTGTTGTCGAGGTCCTTGCGGGCGGCCTTGATGCCGTCGTTCGTCTTGTCGATGGCCTTGGACAGGTCGGGGTCGTTCGCCCCGTCGCGGAGCTTGCGCAGGTCCGCGTCGATGGCGTCGAGGGCCTGCTGGGTCTTCTGCGGGTCGCTGACGGCGGTGTCCGCGGCCTGCTGGAGCTTGTCGACGGCGTTGACGACGGAGGAGGCGGTGTTGGCACAGTCCATGGCCTTCTGGACCGCTCCGCAGGCGGAGAGCAGCGGTATCGCGAGGGTGGCGGCGGCGAGCGTGACGAGTGCGGTGGCGGCGGGGCGGCGCTGCGGGAGCGTGCGGGGGGCCATGGCGCGGGTTTCCTTCCCTTGGCAATGTGCGGGCAAAGGAAGAAACGCGGGGCGGGGTTGTTTTGGTTGCGCCCAGGGGCGACATCCGTCGGAGGCGGCGCGGCGCGGCCCCTCCCCCGGCGGCCCCTCCGTCAGAGGAGGCCGGTCTGGGTGAGCAGCATGGCGAGGACGACGACCAGGGTCCAGCCGAGGACGTGCTCCAGGAGACGGGAGTCGTCCTTGGGCCCGCCGGTGCGGGCGCGGGACGCGGTGGCAGCGGTGGTGGACATGGCTCCACAGTGCGGGCGCCGCGGTGGCATTTCCAGACCCGGAGGCCCCATGAGAAAAGGGTCACAGGGGTGGCAGAGGCTCAGGATCGCAGGGGGCCGGGTCCTCCCCCGTGACGCGGGGCCCCGCGCGGCCCGCCCTCCCAACGGCGAGGCACACACCCGCCCGCGCTCCAGGCGGAACGCACACCGGCCCGCCCTCCGAGTCCCCGGAGCGCGGGCCGGTGTGCACCGCTGTGGTCGCTCAGAGCGTGCGGGCCAGCGCCGCCCGCTGGGTGCCGTCGAGTTCGGCGCAGCCGGCGACGGCGAGGTCGAGGAGGGCGTTGAGTTCGTCGCGGGCGAAGGGCTCGGCCTCGGCGGTGCCCTGGACCTCGACGAAGCGGCCGTCGCCGGTGCAGACGACGTTCATGTCGGTCTCGGCGCGGACGTCCTCCTCGTAGCAGAGGTCGAGGAGCGGCGTGCCGTCGACGATGCCGACGCTGACGGCGGAGACGGTGCCGGTGAGGGGCTTGCGGCCGTGCTTGATGAGCTTCTTGCCCTGGGCCCAGGTGATGGCGTCGGCGAGGGCGACGTAGGCGCCGGTGATGGCGGCGGTGCGGGTGCCGCCGTCGGCCTGGAGGACATCGCAGTCCAGGACGATGGTGTTCTCGCCGAGGGCCTTGTAGTCGATGACGGCGCGCAGGGAGCGGCCGATGAGGCGGCTGATCTCGTGGGTGCGGCCGCCGATCTTGCCGCGTACGGATTCACGGTCGCCGCGGGTGTTGGTGGAGCGGGGCAGCATCGAGTACTCGGCGGTGACCCAGCCTTCGCCGGTGCCCTTGCGCCAGCGCGGGACGCCTTCGGTGACGGAGGCGGTGCAGAAGACTTTGGTGTCGCCGAAGGAGATGAGGACAGAGCCTTCGGCGTGCTTGCTCCAGCCGCGTTCGATGGTGACCGGGCGGAGTTGTTCGGGGGTGCGGCCGTCGATGCGAGACATGGCGTAGACCCTATCGGGAACGGCGAGGGCCCCACTCCGGGGCGGTGGATCGTCCGGGGCGGGGCCTTCGGGAGCGGCTTGGCGGCCGGCTCGTCAGCTCACATCATGTCTTCGATCTCGGCGGCGATGGGGTCGGCGTCGGTGCCGATGACGACCTGGATCGCGGTGCCCATCTTGACGACACCGTGGGCGCCGGCGGCCTTGAGGGCGGCCTCGTCGACGAGGGAGGAGTCGACGACCTCGGTGCGGAGGCGGGTGATGCAGCCCTCGACCTCCTCGATGTTGTCGAGTCCGCCGAGCCCGGCGACGATCTTCTCAGCCTTGCTGGCCATGTCCACTCCTGCTTGTCTCGGCCGCCGGCGATCCCGCCGCGCGGTTTTCACACCGTAACGCACGTTCAGCCCAACTATGTGGGCGTTTGTCCGCTGTCTGGCGAAGGATGGCGATCACCGGAGTGCGCGCCGGACAGCCGCGAGAACGGCCGCGGTGCGCACCCCAAGTGGTCTACACCACCAGTATGCGGCAAGCACCAGAGCGGCTGTCGACGGGCCGACTGCCGGGAGGACAGGGATGAGTGCGAACGCAGCGGCGGCGGCCCCGAGGAGGAGCTGGGCGTCGAACCTCTTCCAGGGCCTGCAGAAGATGGGGCGCAGTCTGCAGTTGCCGATTGCCGTCCTGCCCGCCGCGGGGATTCTCAACCGTCTTGGCCAGCCGGATGTGTTCGGCGCGGACGGGCTGGGCTGGGACGCCGTCGGCAAGGTGTTCGCGGCCGCGGGCGGTGCACTGCTGGATTCGGGGCTCGGTCTGCCGCTGCTGTTCTGTGTCGGTGTGGCGATCGGTATGGCCAAGAAGGCGGACGGGTCGACGGCGCTGGCGGCGGTGACCGGTTTCCTCGTCTATTTCTCGGTGCTGCACGCGTTCCCGTCGGGCTGCGGCGCGGGCCAGACGTATACCCAGGCCGGTCTGTGGAGCGGTGTGTGCCTGGACCGGACCAACACGGTCACGCAGGCGGAGTTCCAGAATCCGGGGGTGTTCGGCGGCATCGTCATGGGATTTCTGTCCGCGTGGCTCTGGCAGCGCTTTCACCGGGTGAAGCTGGTGGACTGGCTGGGGTTCTTCAACGGCCGCCGGCTGGTCCCGATCATCATGGCCTTTGTCGGTCTGGTCTTCGCGGTGCTGTGTCTGTTCGTGTGGCAGCCGGTCGGTGATGCGCTGACGAGCTTCAGTGAGTGGCTGTCGGGGCTGGGGGCGTGGGGTTCGGGGATCTTCGGTGTCGCCAACCGCGCGCTGCTGGTGATCGGCCTGCATCAGTTCCTGAACACCTTCGTCTGGTTCCAGTTCGGCAGTTTCACCAAGCCGGACGGCACCGTCGTCCACGGTGACATCAACCGGTTCCTGGCGGGCGATCCGGATGCGGGGCAGTTCACCACCGGGTTCTTCCCGATCATGATGTTCGCGCTGCCGGCGGCGGCGCTGGCGATCGCGCACTGCGCCAAGCCGCACCGCCGTAAGGAGATCGCGGGCATGATGCTGTCGGTCGGCCTGACGTCGTTCGTGACGGGTGTGACCGAGCCGATCGAGTATTCGTTCCTGTTCGTCGCGCCGGCGCTGTACGCGATCCACGCGGTGCTGACGGGTGTGTCGATGGCGGTGAGCTGGGCGCTGGGGGTGCACGACAGCTTCAGCTTCTCGGCGGGGCTGATCGACTACGTCATCAACTGGGGGCTGGCGACCAAACCCTGGCTGATCATTCCCATCGGTTTGTGTTTCGCGGCGGTCTATTACGCCCTCTTCCGTTTCGTGATCACGAAATTCAATCTGGCGACGCCCGGCCGCGAGCCGGATGAGGTGGGGGACGCGATGGAGCGGGAGAACATCAAGTAGGACCCGGCCCGGAACACCCGCCGGAAGTGGCCGCGGAGGCCGCCGCCCGGCCTTCCGGGACGCTTTTGCCGGCCCCTGAGTCCGCTGACCAGGGGCCGGTCGCCATGTGGTCCACACCACTTGGAAGAATGGATTCCTTTATGTCAGGGCTACGTGCTAAGAATGGTCTAAACCACTAGTGGTGTAGACCAAGGTGTAGACCAAGCGCGGGCCGTCCCCCCTTCGAGTGCCCGCCTCACCAGGAGGAATCCGATGAGTTCGGCCACCGCCACGAAGGCGGCCCCCGCGAAGAAGCGGGGCTCCGGCCTGTTCCAGGGCCTGCAGAAGATCGGCCGCAGCCTCCAGCTGCCGATCGCCGTACTGCCCGCCGCGGGCATCCTCAACCGCCTCGGCCAGCCCGATGTGTTCGGCGAGAAGGGCCTGGGCTGGATCGCCGTCAGCAAGGTCTTCGCCGCCGCCGGTGGCGCGGTCTTCGACAACCTGCCCATGCTGTTCTGCATAGGCGTCGCCATCGGCTTCGCCAAGAAGGCCGATGGCTCGACGGCGCTCGCCGCCCTGGTCGGCTTCCTGGTCTACAGCAATGTCCTCAAGGCGTTCCCGGTCACGGAAGGCCATATCGAGAAGGGCGAGTGGGTCGAGCCGGTCCTCAACAACCCCGGCGTCCTCGGCGGCATCATCATGGGGCTGCTCGCCGCGGTCCTGTGGCAGCGCTACCACCGCAAGAAGCTGGTGGACTGGCTGGGCTTCTTCAACGGCCGCCGGCTGGTCCCGATCATCATGGCCTTCGTGGGCACCGCCGTCGGCGTGCTCTTCCTGCTGATCTGGGAGCCCATCGGCGACGGGATCTCCGCCTTCGGCGAGTGGATGACCGGTCTGGGTGCCGGTGGCGCCGGACTCTTCGGCCTGATCAACCGCGCACTGCTGCCGATCGGTATGCACCAGTTCGTCAACACCGTCTCGTGGTTCCAGCTCGGTGACTTCACCGATGCCGCGGGCAAGGTCGCGCACGGCGACATCGGCCGCTTCTTCGCCGGTGACCCGTCCGCCGGCCAGTTCATGTCCGGCTTCTTCCCGATCATGATGTTCGGCCTGCCGGCCGCCGCCCTCGCCATCGCGCACACCGCCCGCCCCGAGCGCCGCAAGGCCGTCCTGGGCATGATGATCTCGCTCGCGCTGACCTCCTTCGTCTGCGGTATCACCGAGCCGATCGAGTTCTCGTTCATGTTCATCGCGCCGGTGCTGTACGCGATCCACGCGGTGCTGACGGCCCTGTCCATGGCCCTCACCTGGGCGCTCGGCGTGCACGACGGCTTCACCTTCTCCGCCGGCTTCATCGACTACGCGCTGAACTGGAACCTGGCCACCAAGCCCTGGATGATCATCCCGATCGGCCTGGTCTTCGCAGCCGTCTACTACGCGCTGTTCCGCTTCGCGATCACCAAGTTCAACCTCACCACCCCGGGCCGGGAGCCCGAGGAAGAGGTCGAGGACCTGACGAAGGCGTAAGGGCACCGTCCACGGCACAGGCGAGGGCCCCGGAACCGCACCACGGTTCCGGGGCCCTTCGCCGTTGCGCCGGGCGTGCCGCCTCCGCGTCAGATCTCGTAGACCGCGCCTGCCTTGGCGGCCTCGACCGGGCCGTCGTAGACCTTCTGGGCGTCACGGATGCTGATGTCCGGGTCGGTCCACGGCGGGATGTGGGTCAGCACCAGCCGCCCCACACCGGCCCGCTGGGCGCTCTCGCCGGCCTCCCGGCCGTTGAGGTGCAGATCCGGGATGTCTTCCTTGCCGTACGTGAAGGACGCCTCGCACAGAAAGAAGTCGGCGCCCGCGGCGAGCGACTCCAGCGCCTCGCAGGGTCCGGTGTCCCCGGAGTAGGTCAGGGTCCGGCCGCCGTGCTCGATACGGACGCCGAAGGCCTCCACCGGGTGACTGACGTGTTCCGTGCGGATCGTGAACGGCCCGATGGTGAACGTGCCGGGTGTCAGGGTGCGGAAGTCGAAGACCTCGCTCATCGCGCCGTCGTGCGGCACATCGGCGTGGGCGACGGTCAGCCGCCGCTCGGTGCCGGCCGGCCCGTAGACCGGCATCGGCGCACAACGCCCGCCGTCCGGGCGGTAATAGCGGACGACGAAATAGCCGCACAGATCGATGCAGTGGTCTGCATGCAGATGCGACAGGAGTACGGCATCCAGGTCATAGAGGCCGGAGTGGCGCTGCAGCTCGCCCAGGGCGCCATTGCCCATGTCGAGGAGCAGCCTGAAGCCGTCGGCCTCCAGGAGGTAGCTCGAGCAGGCCGATTCCATGGAAGGGAACGAGCCCGAGCATCCGACGACAGTGAGCTTCATACGGGCGTGAACCTCCGTGGGCGGGGGCGGCGGTCTAGGGGCCTCCCCTGCTCGAACGCAGAGGAGAGCTGGGGGGCTGGTCCCTGCAGGTTCCCGGCGGGCCCTGCCGGGGTGTTGCCGGGGTGTTGCCGGGTCCTTGGCGGTCTGTGCGGTGCCCACGAGCGTAAGCCGCAAAAGGTCCTGTGGCTCCTCCAGCGGGGCGAGCTGTGGGCGGAATCACCAGTCTGGGCTGTCGCCCCGTACGCCCGTACGCAGGGGCCGCTCCCGTCGGGTGTGTGCCGTGCCCCATCCGCCCGCGAGGTGCCCGGCGCCGTTCACGGAGTGCCCGCCACCGTTCACGGAGCGCCCGCCGCCGCTCACGGACCGCCCCGCCGCTCGCGGAGTGCCCCCGGCCTTCGCCGGGGGCGTCCCTGGCCCGCCAGCCCCTGGAGGGAGACACCCCCTGCACCCAGAGCCGGCCCTGCGCCCGAAGCTGGCCCTACGCCCAGAGCTGGCCCTGCAGCGTGGCGATGGCTGCCTCGGTCGATTCGGCGGTGTAGACGCCGGTGGAGAGGTACTTCCAGCCGCCGTCGGCGACGACGAAGACGATGTCGGCGCTCCGGCCCGCCTTGACCGCCTTCTTGCCGACGCCGATCGCGGCATGCAGTGCCGCGCCGGTGGAGATACCCGCGAAAATGCCTTCCTCGGCGAGGAGTTCGCGGGTGCGGCGGACCGCGTCCTCGGAGCCGACCGAGAAGCGGGTGGTGAGCTGGGACTCGTCGTAGAGCTCGGGGATGAAGCCCTCGTCGAGGTTGCGCAGACCGTAGACGACATCGTCGTAGCGCGGTTCGGCGGCGACGATCTCGATGCCGGGGACCCGCTCACGCAGATAGCGGCCGACGCCCATGAGCGTGCCGGTGGTGCCCAGACCGGCCACGAAATGGGTGACGGAGGGGAGGTCGGCGAGGATCTCGGGGCCGGTGGTGGCGTAGTGCGCACCGGCGTTGTCGGGGTTGCCGTACTGGTAGAGCATCACCCAGTCGGGGTGCTCGGCCGAGAGCTCCTTGGCGACCCGGACGGCGGTGTTGGAGCCGCCGGCCGCGGGCGAGGAGATGATCTCGGCACCCCACATGGCGAGCAGCTCGCGCCGCTCGGAAGAGGTGTTCTCCGGCATGACGCACACCATGCGGTAGCCCTTGAGCTTGGCCGCCATGGCGAGCGAGATGCCGGTGTTGCCGCTGGTCGGCTCAAGGATGGTGCAGCCGGGGGTGAGCCGGCCGTCCTTCTCGGCCTGTTCGACCATGTGCAGCGCGGGCCGGTCCTTGATCGAGCCCGTGGGGTTGCGGTCCTCCAGCTTCGCCCAGATGCGGACGTCGTCGGAGGGCGAAAGGCGCGGGAGGCGGACGAGAGGGGTGTTCCCGACCGCCGCCAGCGGGGAGTCGTAACGCATCAGCGCATGCCGCCGGCCACGGCCGGGAGGATCGTCACGTTGTCGCCGTCGGCGAGCTTGGTGGAGATGCCTTCCAGGAAGCGGACGTCCTCGTCGTTGAGGTAGACGTTCACGAAGCGGCGCAGCTGCTCGCCGTCGACCAGGCGCTCGCGGATGCCGGTGTGCCGGCTCTCCAGGTCGGTGAAGAGGTCGGCGAGGGTCTCTCCGCTGCCCTCGACGGCCTTCTGGCCGTCGGTGTAGGTGCGCAGGATGGTCGGGATTCGGACCTCGATGGCCATGGGAGTGCTCCTGTCGGAGTGCGGTGGCGGATGCTGTGCGTCCCGGGTGCGCGGCGGTCGGCAGGCCGGGAGGGCGTCGGATGACGCGGGAGGTGCGGGGGTCGCGCGGTACGTGCGCCCGTACGGGCCGGGTCAGGCGCCGGCGCAGCGCGGACAGATGGCGCTGGAAAGGCGGCACAGATCCACGTGCAGCCGTGCGGCTCCGCAGCCGAAGGCGCCGAGCAGCGCGGATGCGGAGCGACGCGTGGCGAGCGGAGCGTGCAGCAGCATGCCCGTCCTCTTCTCGCTCACGTCGTGGTCAACCATGCGGTCATCGTATCGATTCCCGGTCCGGGTATTGGAACCTCGTCCCATGATGCGGACGATCGGTGTACGCCAGGTGGGACGCGCTCAGGAGTACGCCGCCACGACCTCGACCTCTTCCTCCGTGACCACACCGTCCACGATCCTGAACGAGCGGAACTGGAAGGGCCCGGCGTCGTCGGTGTCGGCGGTGGAAACCAGGACATAGTGAGCACCGGGCTCGTTCGCGTAGGAGAGGTCGGTGCGCGAGGGGTAGGCCTCGGTGGCGGTGTGCGAGTGGTAGATGATCACCGGCTCCTCGTCCCGGTCGTCCATCTCGCGGTAGAGCTTGAGCAGGTCGGAGGAGTCGAATTCATAGAAGGTGGGCGAGCGGGCGGCGTTCAGCATCGGGATGAACCGCTCGGGGCGGCCGCTGCCTGCCGGGCCCGCGACCACGCCACAGGCCTCGTCGGGGTGGTCCTGGCGGGAGTGCTCGACGATCTGGTCGTAGAGGGCCTTGGTGAGGGTCAGCATGGCGCCAAGAATAGCCAGCGGGCCCGTACGTACCGAAGAGTGGTACATACGGGCCCGCATGCTGGACAGCCGGGCGGCTCCGCCGGCCGTCCGGGGTGCTGCCTCAGCGTTTGGCGTCCTTGGCGGCGGTTTCCTTCGGTGCCCCGCCGGCCGCCAGGACCGCCGCGTCCCGCCGCTTGATGCAGAGGTAGCCGACGGCCAGGACCAGCGCCCACACGGGCGCCGCGTAGAGCGCGGCCCGGGCATCCTTGTCGACACCCATCATCACGATCACCATGCCGATGAAGGCCAGCGCGAAGACCGAGGTGAAGGGGCTGCCGGGGGCCTTGAACTCGGACTGCGGCAGCTCACCGCGGTTCGCCTTGGCGCGGTAGCGCAGCTGCGAGGCCAGGATGACGATCCACGCCCACATACCGGAGATGGTGGCGAAGGAGACGACGTAGTTGAACGCCTCACCGGGCCACTTGTAGTTGATGTAGACGCCGAACAGCATCATCGCGACCGAGACGCCGGTGCCCCAGGTGGGCAGGCCGTTCTTGCTGAGCTTGGTGAAGAACTTCGGCCCCTGGCCGTTGAGCGCGAGGTCGCGCAGCATCCGGCCGGTGGAGTACATGCCCGAGTTCGCCGAGGAGAGCGCGGCGGTCAGCACGACGAAGTTGACGATGCCGGCACCGGCCGGCAGACCGATCTGCTGGAAGGCGGCGACGAAGGGGCTGACGCCCGGCTTGAACGCCGTCCAGCTGACGACGGACAGGATGATGATCAGCGCACCGATGTAGAAGAGGCCGATCCGCCACGGCACGGTGTTGATCGCCTTGGGCAGGACCTTCTTGGGGTTGGTCGCCTCGCCCGCGGTGACGCCGACGAGCTCGACGGCGAGGAAGGCGAACATCACGATCTGCAGCGTCATCAGCGTGCCGCCGATGCCCTTGGGGAAGAATCCGCCGTCGGACCACAGGAGGCTGAAGGAGGCGGTGTCACCGGCGTCGGAGAAGCCGAGGGTGATCACGCCGAGGCCGATAAGGATCATGCCGATGATCGCGGTGACCTTGACCATCGAGAACCAGAATTCCAGCTCACCGAAGATCTTCACGGAGATCAGGTTGATACCGAAGAGCGCACACGTGAAGACGAGTGCCGAGGCCCATTGCGGTATGCCCTTGTTCCAGTGCTGCACATACGTGGCGGCGGCGGTCACTTCGGTGATGCCGGTGACGACCCAGAACAGCCAGTACGTCCAGCCGGTCACAAAGCCGATGAACGGGCCGAGGAATTCGCGTCCGTACTCCGAGAAGGATCCGGAGACGGGCCGGTACATGAGCAGCTCGCCCAGGGCCCGCATGATGAAGAAGATGACCAGACCGACGATGGCGTAGGCGAGGATGATGCTCGGCCCGGCCATCGAGATCGCCTTGCCGGCCCCGAGAAAGAGACCGGTACCGATGGCGCCGCCAATGGCGATCATCTGGATCTGACGGTTTCCCAGACCCCGCTGGTAGCCCTCTTCGGGGGCCGTCCCAGCCTCACTGCCGTCATGCTGCTTGTCGACCTGCACAGAGGTCATGAGTGGTGCGCCTTTCTCCATTCCGACCCGGTCTGTCCGGATCGGGTCCCGATCCCCCCGGATGGAGTTCCTGCACGCCGACGGTCGGCCGGCTCAGCGCTCCCGCGGCGACAGGGGTGGCGTCGCTCACGGCAGGTCGTGAACATTTAACACGCGCCGTTGAAGATCGCCTAGAGATGGCGTGAACCGAACCACAAGGAAAACAGGACAAGTTCCGCAAACGACCGCAAGTCGCAGCGCGGCAGTGATGCGATCGTTATTCGGATTTGAGCATCCGCTGAGCGAACACCAGGCAAACACTCGGGGCAGTACGCCCGGATTTCAGCCCATCAGTGACTCGACGAGAGTCTCCTGAAGCCCGCCGAGCCAGAGGTATGCCATCACCATCGGCTTGCGGGGGTCGCTGTCCGGCAGCCGCAGCAGCTCGCCGCCGTCCTCCTCATCGGTTACTTCAAGCCGCGTACCGATGGCCAGCCTCAGGTCGTTGAGGGCCCCCAGCCACTGCCGGCACTCGGCGGGCCGCAGCCGCAGTTCCGCGCTGCCGCCCTCGGGCGCCAGGGTGTCCAGCGCGCGGATCAGCGCGAGGGCGTCCTCGCGCTTGCGGGAGCGCAGGTCGTTCTCGGTGTAGCGGCGGAATTCGGCGGCGGCGGCGCGGACGTCGTCATCGGGGACGAGGTCGGGTCCGCCGTAGGCGTCGGGGAAGAAGCGGGCCAGGACCGGGTCGGCGGGCGGCTCGCTGGGGCCGTCGTTGAAGACGGACGCCAGCAGATCGTCGCTCTCGCTCTCCCCGGCCTCCTCGCCCGGACCGATCAGCTCCATCAGCTGGACCGCGAGGCTGCGCAGGATGGAGATCTCGACCTCGTCGAGGGGGACGGCGGCGCCGCCGTCGGGCAGCGGCTCGAAGTGCCCGCTCATTTGCGGTCCTGCTGGAGGGTCGCCCACAAGCCGTAGCCGTGCATGGCCTGCACGTCGCGCTCCATTTCCTCGCGGCTGCCGCTGGAGACCACCGCGCGGCCCTTGTGATGGACGTCGAGCATCAACTGGTGGGCCTTGTCCTTGGAGTAGCCGAAGTACGACTGGAAGACGTAGGAGACATAGCTCATGAGGTTGACCGGGTCGTTGTGGACGATCGTGACCCACGGGACGTCGGGTTCGGGGACCTCGAAGGGAGCCTCGCTCGACTCGGGACGTTCGATCTCGACCGGGACACTGAGCGTGCAGCGATGCGGCCGGAGCGTGGTCGTGGGTGACGGGTGGGCGCTCACAGGCCCCATGCTGCCACCCGGGGGCGGGCGACGCACAAATGCCCCTCGCGCGGGCCGCGTCGGCGAGCCGCGCACCGCGGCCGCGGGCGGCCTTTTGTCGCTCCCGGAGCACTATCGTCAAAGTGACGAGTATCAGGGGTAGCATCTCCCCCATGAACACAGCAGACCTGGGGCTGCCGGTGGCCGTGCCGTCGACTGCGCTCTTCACCGACCAGTACGAACTCACCATGCTGCAGGCCGCGTTGCGGTCCGGCACCGCGGACCGGCGCTCGGTCTTCGAGGTCTTCACCCGCCGCCTCCCCGAGGGCCGCCGCTACGGCGTGGTCGGCGGCACCGGCCGGGTGCTGGACGCGGTGGAGAACTTCCGCTTCGACGAGACCATCCTCGGCTTCCTGCGCGAGCGCGGCATCCTTGACGAGCCGACGCTTCAGTGGCTGGCCGACTACCGCTTCCGCGGCGACATCTGGGGCTACCCGGAGGGCGAGGTCTACTTCCCCGGCTCCCCGGTCATGCGGGTCGAGGGCACCTTCGCCGAGGCGGTCCTCCTGGAGACGGTGATTCTCTCGATCCTCAATCACGACTCCGCGGTGGCCGCCGCGGCCTCGCGGATGTCGGTAGCGGCCGGCGACCGCCCGCTGATGGAGATGGGCGCCCGCCGCACCCACGAACTGGCGGCGGTGGCCGCGGCCCGCGCCGCGTACGTCGGCGGCTTCCACACCACCTCCGACCTGGCGGCCGGCTTCCGCTACAACATCCCCACCGTCGGCACCAGCGCCCACGCCTTCACCCTGCTGCACGACACCGAGCGGGACGCCTTCACCGCACAGGTCGACACCCTCGGCAGCGGTACCACCCTGCTCGTGGACACCTTCGACGTCACCGAGGCGGTGCGCACCGCCGTGGAGGTGGCCGGCCCGGGGCTCGGTGCCGTCCGGATCGACTCCGGCGATCTGCTGCTGATCGCCCACCGGGTGCGCCAGCAGCTGGACGAGCTGGGCGCCGGGCAGACCAGGATCGTGGTCACCAGCGATCTGGACGAGTACGCCATCGCCTCGCTGGCCGCCGCCCCGGTGGACGCGTACGGCGTCGGCACCCAGCTGGTGACCGGCAGCGGGCACCCGACCTGCTCGATGGTCTACAAGCTGGTCGCCCGCGCCGACAGCGAGGAGCCCGGCGCGCCGCTGCGGCCGGTCGCGAAGAAGTCGATGGGCGCCAAGACCTCGCTCGGCGGCCGCAAGTGGGCCGCGCGCCGGCTGGACGCGGACGGTGTGGCCGAGGCCGAGGTCATCGGCACCGGGCCGGTCCCCGCCGGGCTGGCCGACCGGCAGCTGCTGGTGCCGCTGGTGAGCGCCGGCAAGGTGGTGGCCCGCGAGCCGCTGGACGCCGCCCGCGACCGGCATATCGCCGCCCGCGCCACGCTGCCGCTGTCGGCGACCCAGCTCTCCCGCGGTGAGGCCGTCCTGCCCACCGAGTACGTCTGACCGGGCGCCGCTGACGGGGCGCCGCTGACGGGCGCGGAGTGCCGGGCGGCGGCCCCCGTACGCCGGGCCCGGTATCCGCCGCCCCACCGGGCTCCGCCCCTCTCCCGCAATCCCCTTCCGGTGGCTACCCTCGGTCACACCACCACTCGCGCCCCTCCCCGATTCCCAGCCGGAAGGCACGCACCATGCACCGGGCATTGATCGTCGTTGATGTGCAGAACGACTTCTGCGAGGGCGGCAGCCTCGCGGTGGCGGGAGGTGCGGATGTCGCGGCGGCCATCACCGATCTGGTGGGCCAGGCGGCCGGCAGCTGCTACCGCTATGTCGTGGCCTCCCGGGACTACCACATCGACCCCGGCGATCACTTCTCCACCACCCCGGATTACGAGCACTCCTGGCCGGTGCACTGTGTGGCCGGCACAGAGGGCAGCGGATTCCACCCCAATTTCGCCCCGGCGCTCGCCTCCGGCGCCATCGACGCGGTCTTCGACAAGGGTGCCCACACCTCCGCGTACAGCGGTTTCGAGGGTGCGGACGAGAACGGCACCCCGCTCGCGGACTGGCTGCACGCCCACTCCGTCAGCGAGGTCGATGTGGTCGGTATAGCCACCGACCACTGTGTCCGCGCCACCGCCCTGGACGCGGTCAGCGCCGGGCTGCGCACCCATGTCCTGCTGGACCTGACCGCCGGCGTGGCCGCGCACAGCACCGAGCGGGCGCTGGAGGAGCTGCGCGCGGCGGGCGCCGAGCTGACCGGCAAACCGGTCCTCCTCGGCGGCTGACGGGACCGTCAGGCGGCCGGGCGTTCGTTCCCTTCGGCCGGTTCGGCCACCGCCGGGCGGGCCGGCTGGGGCCGCAGCAGCGCCCGTATCGGATGCCACGACTCGGTGTCGTCCTCCGGGGCCTCGCGCCAGACCAGGCCGTCCGGATGGTGCAGCACGGCCGTGATCTCGTCGGGTGTGGGCGGCTCGGTGTTGCCGCGCAGGTAAACGGACCGCAGACCGAGGTTGCGCAGCCTGGTCAGGGCGCGCTGGCGGTTCACGGCATGGACCAGGACCCGGACCCGGCATCCGCAGTCGTAGAGGCCGGACCGCGCGCCGTGCGGCGGTCTGGGCAGCGAGAGGGCGACCACCACGCTTCCGCCGGGAAGCCTGATGAAACCACCACCGGACATCTTCATATCTCCCCCGTGAGACTTCGCGTCAACAAGGAACTGTAGAACGCATCTAAACGCGAATCGGCCGCCGCCCGCTAGGGGGCGGCGGCCGAACAGCATCTGACCTGTGGTTTTACCTTTTACTTACCGGCGGAGCCGACCTGAAGCGTCACCGTGGAGCCGTCGCCGGCCTCCTTGGCGATCTTGATCCGGGTGTTGGTGTCAGGAACGATCACCGCACCGGTCGGGTTCGCCTTGTCGTAGTAGACGCCGTGCCGGTCGTCGAAGAGGGTCACGCCCGGCTTCGACTTGATCTTGACCTGCTTGCCGTCCTTGTGGAGCGTCAGGGCGTCGGTCCGGAAGCGGGTGAAGGTCGAGTCGTAGGACTGGAAGCGGTTGCGCATCAGCTTGCCGTCCGCCCAGCGCTCGGCCTTGGGGTGCGCGTCGACCGGGAGGATCTGCCCGTGGCCCGGGTGCCGGCCGACGTTGTTGTCCGCCTGCGAGGTGTCCCACAGCCAGATCAGCACACCGTTCTGGTACGGGAAGTGCTCCACCCAGCCCGGCTTGGCGGTGGTCCAGCCGAAGTTGTACGGGCCGGCCTTGAGGGTCTTGTCGTACGACACGTACTGGCGGTTCTCGGCGATGTAGTACTGCGGGTAGTCCTTGGTGAAGGACGCGCCGATGCGCGAGAAGCCCTTACCGGTCCAGCCGTTGTCGCCGCCCTCGGCGTTGTCACTGAACAGCGGCTTGCCGTCGGCGACCACGCTGACGGTGTCGGCCGCGAAGCCCTTTTGGGCCGCGCCGCCGTCGGTCTGGTAGCGGAAGCGCAGGTCGATCTTCTTGCCCGCGTAGGCGTCCAGCGGGTAGGCGAGGTCCTGGTAGGCGGCCACGGTGCCGGTCAGGGCGGGCTTATCGCTGCCGTCGCGCGGGATGGCCTTGCCGCCCGCGGTGCCGTCCAGGGCCGTCCAGTTGCTGCCGCCGTCGGTGGAGACCTCGGCGTAAAGGTAGTCGTAGTCCTTCTCGATGTCCCACCAGCCCTTGAGCGTCAGCGACGCCTTGGCCTTACCGGTGAGGTCCACCGGCCGGGACAGGGTGTTCTTGAGGTCGTCGCCCATACCGCTCCACCACTGCTTGGAGCCTTCCGCGGGCTGGACGATCTCGGTCTTGACCGCCTTGGCCGGCAGCTCGACGACCACCGCCTGCTTGTTCTTGGTGTTGTACTCGGCGACACCCAGCTTGTGGGTGGACTTCTTCGCGGCCTTCGCCTTGCCGTAGTTGAGCCAGCCCAGCTGCAGCTTGTCCCAGGCGCTCATGTCGCCGGGCAGGTCGCCGATGGAGTCCTTGCCGGTGCCGAGCCAGGAGCCGCCCGACATCAGCGACCAGAAGTCCACGGAGGACTCGCCGGTGCCGCTGGTGTCGTACTCGTCCGGCAGGCCCAGGTCGTGACCGTACTCGTGGGCGAAGACGCCGAGTCCGCCGTTCTCCGGCTGCATGGTGTAGTCGCCGACCCAGATCCCGGTGTCGCCGATCTGGGTGCCGCCCGACCTGTTCTCACCGGGGCCGGTCTTGCCGGCGTCGGTGCCGTACGCGTACCAGCGGTGCGCCCAGATGGCGTTGGTCTTCTGGACACCGCCGCCCGCGGACTCGTCCTCACCGGCGTGCACGATCTGGAAGTGGTCGATATAACCGTCGGGCTCGTTGAAGTTGCCGTCGCCGTCGTGGTCGTAGCGGTCCCACCGGTCGTACTTGGCCAGGTCGGTCTTGATCTGCGCGTCGGTGCGGCCGGCCGCCTTCTGGTTCTTGGCCCACTGGTTGACGCCGTCGCGGATCAGGTCCCAGGCGCTGGCGCAGTTGGTCTGGCCGCAGTAGTTGGAACCGTAGCGGGCCTCGTTGTAGTCGACCTTGACCCAGTCGGAGACCTCGCCCTCGACGGAGTAGCGGCCCGAGGACTGCTTCTCGTAGTACTTGGCCAGCGACTGCTTCTTCTTGTCGTGCGAGAAGTAGAGGTCCTGGAAGTGCTTTTGGTGGTAGTCCTTCTGCCAGGCCGTGCTGTTGTCCTTCGCACGGTCCGGCTTGGCTATCTGGTTGTGCGCCGGGCCGGGGTCGCCGCCGTACTTCTTCACCGGGGGCTTGGGACCGTCGCCGTCCGGGTCGAACATCGTGGTGTCGTCGACCTTGTCACCGAAGTCCACGAGGACGGTGAAGATCTTGTCGGTCTTCTGCCGGGCCAGCTCGACGTACTTGCTCTTGCCGAGCTTGACGACCTGGGAGCCGTTCCGCTCGGTCGCCTTGGCGTCGCCGGAGATGACCTGCTGCAGCGCTTCCTTGCGCTCGGCCGCCTCCCGGGCGCTGAACGGGCCCTTGAGATCGTGGTCCACGGCCCGCTCGGGAGCCGGGTCCTGACGCTTGGCGGCCGGCGACGGCCCCTGCGCGTCGGCCGTCGCCACCCCCGAAGACAAAGCGGCCGCCCCGATCGCGGCAATTGCCGTGGCCAGGGCGGCCGATCTGAACACCCTTCTGCTGTCTCTCACTTGGCGCTGTCCTCCCCATCGAACCGGTCACTGTTCGAGGGCATTCGACCGGAAGTACGATGAAAAAGACAGATCTTGACTTGGGCACGTCAGCGAAGTACGTTACTCGGTCCGCGAGTTGCGGCTATCGGACATCGGGCGACGGCATCGTGCCGGGCACCGGATCATCGGGCAGGGGCCCGGTGTATATGCCCGCGGGGCATGCGCCCCCGCCCCCAGCAGCCATGACGTCATGCCGCCCGCGCAGCCGCGGCGGCGTTGTGCGCCCCCTGCGCCCCGAACCGTGGGTTAGGTCACGCTTACCCGGCGTTCCGCCCGGGCAATAACGACCGTAGGCTCCTCTGTCGGCGCCCTGACCGACACCCCCTGCCGACCCTCCGAGGACGGATCCCGCCATGCCTCGTCCGACCGCCGCACAGCTCGCCTACGGTTCGGCCACCGTCTTCTTCTCCACCCTCGCGATGCTGCTGCTGTCACAGACGCAGACCGGAATCGGGGTCGCGGTCATCGCCATCGCCGGGCTCGGGCTCGGGCTGCTGGTCGCCATGACGGTGCCGATGCCCGGGGCGTCACGGGTGGTCCGCCGCCATGTCGTACGGAACGGATCGCCCGCCGCGCCCGCCCCGTTGCGGGCCGTTCCGACGCCGTCCGAGCGCACCCGGCCCACGGGCGGGCCGCACCGCACCGCCTGGGGCGGCTTCAGCGGGGCGGCCGGCGCCGGCGAGGCCCGGATCGGCGAACACTCACGCTGAGCCGGTACGCGGCTCCGTCTCCGTGGACACCACCACGGTCTTGGCCGCCTTGTCGTGCAGACACTGCTGGTACGGCTTGTCCCAGGTACACCACAGGACGTTGATCAGCCAGAAGATGAAACCGCAGCACGGCACGATCTCCGGCAGCGTGTAGACCGCGGCCCGGACCCAGGACGCCTGGCCGGTCGGGATCGCACCGTCCGAGAGCATCGCCACCCGGATCTTCATCGTCATCTTGCCGACGGTCTGGCCGCGGCTGCTGATCATCAGCCCCTCGTAGATGAGGTACGCCACCATGGTGACGCCCGAGACCGTCGACTGTCGGCCGGCCTGCTCGCTGCTGGTGCTGAAGTAGTCCACCCCGCCGACGATCAGGGTCATGATCACCCATACCGGCACCCCGACGATGATCGCGTCGATGATGCGTGCCACGAGCCGGCGGCCGCGGTTGGCCAGCGGCGGCATCCCGGCCAGCGGATCGGCTACTCCGTACTGCCCGCCGTAGGGGTCGCCGGCATACGGGCCGCCGGCAGACGGGCCGCCACCGTACGGGCCGCCCGCAGGGGGTGGCGGGGCGCCCCCGGGCGGCGGCTGTCCGCCCGGGGGTGGGGCACCGCCCTCGCCCCCGCCCGTACCGCCGCTCCCCGTATCGCTGCCGTGCGGAGCGTGGTTACGGGGCGAGCCGTTCTCCCGGGGAGAGCTGTTGCGGGGAGCGCCGCCCGCAGGGGGTTCCTGCGGCTTCTTCAGGAACGGGTCGTTCTCCGGTGGCTCACCGGGGCCGGGCCGGGGCTGGTCGGTACTCATGGCCCGAGTCGACCCCTTGTCGCGGCCCGCCGCATCCGGCGACGTCCGTTCGGGGGAACGGATGCCGCGGCCCGCCCCGGCGGCCGGCGGTCAGCCGGCCGCGACGAAGGTCCGTGCCAGCTTGTCGTGCCAGCACTGGCGCCACGGCCGGTCGAACAGGCACCAGACGACGTTCAGCACACCGATGACGAGGATGCCGAGCACGCTGTAGAGGAACCAGCGCTTGAGCGCGGCGCCGAGGGTCGGGCTGTCATGGCTCTCGATGTCGAGGACCCGTACGCCGCACAGCTTCTTGCCCAGGGTGCGGCCCCACTTGAGGGTCGGCAGCGCCTCGTAGAGCGCACCGCCGATCAGCAGGACGGCCAGGATGGCGGCGAAGACCGGGGTGGTCGTGCCGTCGATCAGATAGACCGTCACCTGGCGGCCGGACTGCTTGGCCGCCTCGACCTTGGCGTCGAGGTGGTCGGTGACCGTGCCCCACAGGGGGACGGCGACCGCGGCGGTGAGCGCGCCCAGCACCAGCGTGTCGATCAGCCGGGCCGCGAACCTGCGGCCGAGACCGGCCGGGTGGCCCTGCGCGGCCTGCGCCATGGCCGCGAAGGGGTCGGCGGCGGTCGGCGGCTTCCAGGGGATGACCCCGTCGGCGTCGGCGCCCTGCGGACCGGGCCGGGCCGGTGCGGCACCGCCCTGCGGCGGCACACCGGCCGCGGGTGCGGACGTCTGCTGACCGGCCTGCGGCTGAACCGGGGGCCTGGGGGCGGGATGCTGCGGGGCCGGGCTCTGGGGCGCCGGGGTCTGCGGGGCCGCGGTCTGCGGAGCCGGGGTCTGCTGCGGGGTCTGGCTCTGCGGGGCAGGGCGGCTCTGCTGCCGGTCGCCGGCGGCCGGGGGCGACTGCGCGGAGCCGTCCTCGGGCGCGGCGGACGGGGTGCGGCCGCCGCCCGCGACGCGGATCGCCATCGTCTCGTTGCCCTTGGCGGGCTTGCCGCCGTCGGGCCGGACCGCGCGGATCGCGGTGGTGCCCTGGTCGCCGGAGTTCCCGCGGCGGGCGGCCGGGTTCACGGCACGGATGGCGACGGTCCCGTCGCGGGGGACCCCCGTCCCCTGCGGGTCGGGCGAGGCGGGCGCGGCGGTGCCGGGCGCCTCGCCGGCCCCGGCGTCGGCATCCTGCCCCGCACGCTGCGGCGGCACCGCGCCCCAGGAGGCGGCACCCGACGGCGTACCGGCGGGGGCCTGGTCCGGCGAACCCCAGGAGATCCGGCGGTCGGGCTCGCCGCCGAATCCGCTCTGCCGGGAGGCATCGGCCTGCCAGGCGGCGGCCGCCTCGGGGCTGGTGCCGTGCAGCCGGGCCGGGTCGTCCCAGCTCACGGCCCGGGAGGCGACCTCACCGCGCTGGCGTACGGCGGGCACCGCGGAGCCGCCAGCCGCCTCCTCCTCGTCGAAGAAGACCGGGCCGGTCTCCTCGACCGTGGGGGAGGGCGACGGGGCCACACCGGGCGGTGGGGCGGGCATCGCCTCGCCGTCGGCGGGGGCGGGCCGGCTGGTGCCCGGCACCCATGCGGCACCGTTCCAGTACCGGATGTAGCCGGGGATGGACGGGTCCGGGTAGAAGCCTGGCGTGGGGCTACCGCCGGCGGATCCTGAGGTAGGGGCGCTCATATCCGAAGTCCCGTATCTGTACTCGGCCTGGTGGGTGTGGGGTGCAGTCTGCCGCAACGCGGCGTCCACATCTATCAGACCCCGGGTTCCCGCGGTGCCCGTGCCCGCCGACGACCACCTGGAAGAGGCGCGGGAAAAAAGTTGTACGAAGTCGTGTAAGAGTTCGGCGCCTGGCGGCTCTCTCTCCGTGCGGGCCCGGTATCGGGGGCCCGCAGGGAGCGAAGAGAGGCGGACGCCATGCACACCGTGGTGGAACGAGAGCTGGAGCTGGGCCTGGTCCTGTCGCCGGAGCACAGCATTCCGGTGCCGGCCCGGCTGAGGTACCGGACGGATGACCCGTACGCCGTCCATGTCACCTTTCACATCGGTTCGGACTCCCCCGTCAGCTGGACGTTCGCCCGCGAGCTGCTCGTCGAGGGCGTGTTCCGGCCGTGCGGCGACGGCGATGTGCGGGTGTGGCCGACGAAGCTGGACGGCCGCAGCCTGGTCTGCATTGCGCTGGACTCGCCGGACGGGCAGGCCCTGTTGGAGGCGTCGGCCGCGGCGGTCTCGGCGTGGCTGGAGCGCACCCTGCGGGTGGTCCCGCCGGGGGCCGAGCAGGGGCATCTGGGCCTCGACAAGGGGCTGAGCGAACTGTTCGCGATGGCGTCCGGGGACGAGCTGCGGCCGGGCGGCCCCTGGCCGGCGGAGGAGACCCCGGAGCCCGGGGCGTAGGGGGTGACGGAGCGGGGGTCGCTCCGCCCAACTGCGGTGTGCGGAGGCCGGGTTGCGAGGCGTTCTGGACGGCGGCCCGGTCGGGGCGTACGCGCGTCTGAGGCCCGGCCGCGCCCTGGAGTGCCGGGGCCGGGCCGACGAGGCCGCCAGGCAGCTGCGGACCGCCGCGGCGCCGGGCGCGGACGGCGCCTGACCCCGTACGGCCCGGCGCCGCCTCAGCCCCGGTACGCCTCCAGCAGCCGCAGCCACACCTCGCTGATCGTGGGGTAGGAGGGCACCGCGTGCCAGAGCCGCTCGATGGGGACCTCACCGGCCACCGCGACCGTCGCGGAGTGCAGCAGTTCACCGACGCCGAAGCCGACGAAGGTGACGCCGAGCAGCACCTCACGGTCCAGGTCGACGACCATCCGGGCCCGGCCGCGGTAGCCGTCGGCGTACAGGGACGCCCCGGCCACGGCCGCCAGGTCCTGGTCGACCACCCGGGTGCGGTATCCGGCCTTCTCGGCCGCGGCGGCGGTCAGGCCCACCGAGGCGGCTTCCGGATCGGTGAAGACGACCTGCGGGACGGCGAGGGTGTCCGCGGTGGCGGCGTGCGCGCCCCAGCGGTCGGACTCCAGGATCGGGACGCCCCGGGCGCGCGCGGAGATCGCAGCACCGGCGATCCGGGCCTGGTACTTGCCCTGGTGGGTGAGGAGCGCGCGGTGGTTGACGTCGCCGACGCCGTAGAGCCAGCCGCCGGTCACCCCCGTCACCCGGCAGCTGTCGTCGACGTCCAGCCAGGAGCCGGGCGTCAGGCCGACCGTGTCCAGACCGATGCCCTCGGTGCGCGGGGCCCGGCCGGTGGCGATCAGAAGCTCATCGGCGACGATCTCGTCACCGGAGTCCAGCAGGACGGTGACCGGGCCGCCCGGGGCTTCCCGGCGTACCTCGCGCACCTCGACACCGGTCCGCAGGAAGACGCCCGCCTCGGCGAGCGACTCGGCGACGAGGTGGCCGGCGAACGGCTCCATCCGGGGCAGCAGCCCGTCGCCGCGGACCAGCAGTGTCACGGACGCGCCCAGGGCCCGCCAGGCGGTGGCCATCTCGACGCCGACCACGCCGCCGCCGACCACCACCAGCCGGCCCGGCACACTCTTGGCGCTGGTCGCATCGCGGCTGGTCCAGGGCCTGGCCTCGGCGAGTCCGGGGATGCCGGGCAGTACCGCGCGGCTGCCGGTGCACACCGCGACCGCATGCCGTGCGGTGAGCACCCGGCCGCCG
This sequence comes from Streptomyces sp. NPDC048637, assembly GCF_040650675.1. NCBI lineage: Bacteria > Bacillati > Actinomycetota > Actinomycetes > Kitasatosporales > Streptomycetaceae > Streptomyces > Streptomyces sp. NPDC048637. Next base: position 14,199 of record NZ_JBEZHQ010000021.1, on the reverse strand, counting down.
TCGACGACCACGCGCCGGGGTCCGGCGAGGCGCCCCTGGCCGCGCACCAGGTCGATACCGAGCGAGTCCATCCAGCGGACCTGCCCGTCGTCCTTCCAGTAGGAGGTGAAGGCGTCCCGACGGGCGAGTACGGCGGGCGCGTCCAGCGGTACGTCCGCGGCGTCCTTGATGCCGGGCACCCGGCGGGCCTCGGAGCGGGCGGTGACCGGGCGGAGCAGGGCCTTGCTGGGCATACACGCCCAGTAGGAGCATTCGCCGCCGACCAGTTCGCTCTCCACGACCACGGCGCTCAGCCCGGCGGCGTGCGCCCGGTCCGCGAGGTTCTCACCGGTCGGCCCCGCTCCCAGCACAATGACGTCGTACTCATCAGCGGCTTTGGTGGCTTCGGTCGCTGCCATCGGCTCTCGCTTCCTGCGTGGGCATGAGGTGGCCCGCTGGGGCCCGGCGGGTCCTTCTGGCCATCCTCAGCCCAACGGGGCGTCAGCGCATCCGGCGTTCGACCGCTTCCTTGGCCTCGGCGAGTCCGGAGCCGGTCACTTCGCGGTGCACCTTGATCGCCTGGATCTTCTTGCCCTGCGTCAGGAGCTGGTCGATCTCGGCCATCCGGGCGTCCTGCGGCTCTTCGATGCCGGCGTGCACCAGCAGCAGGTCCACCTTGCGTTCCAGCTGCCGGAGCCGGAGCTCCAGGGTCTTGGAGCGGCGGTCGGTGGCCGAGACCAACATGATGGTGGCCAGCACGAGAAGGGCTATCACTACGGGTAGCACGGAGTCCATGGCGGTCACTTTACGAGGCGGCCGCGCGTGCCATGAACACGGCAGTCGCGGCCGGGCCGTGCACGGTGCCGCGGACGGCCGGTGCGCCGTCCGTCAGGATCTCGCATTCGGCGTAGGCGTCCGGTCCGTCGAGGGTGAGGGTCAGCATCGGCATGGCGCCCACTCCGCGCGCGTCGGTCACCACGAACCACGGCAACTCCGGCCGGGTCACCTGCTCTTCGCTGCCGGAGTCCCCCGGCGCCTGGACGGCGTAGGTGATGTCGTCGACGCCCTGGCCGGTCACCCGGAAGGTGACCATGCCCTCGCCGGGTCTGTGCGGATCATTGATCATCATGGGGGCAGTCAACCGTCCCTCCCCCTGCCGTGTACATCCGGGGCGCGGGCCGGGCGGCGGCGCCCGGGGGCGCCGGGTCAGGGCAGATGCCAGATCTGGGTCGTCACGAGGTAGAAGACCCCGGCCCAGAACACCATCACCGCGGCGACGAGGCCGAGGCCGACGAGGCGGGTCGTCGTCGCCGGTGCGTCCGGGGGCGGCCGCAGCCACCGCCGGAGCAGCGGGTTCACATAGAAGGGCATCGTCAGGAAGCTCATGATGAAGCTGGACAGCAGGTTGCCCACGAGCAGCCCGAGCCAGAGCGGCAGCTGCAGGGGTGACAGGGCGAGCGTCAGCAGCACCACGGTCGGGTACAGGCCGACCCAGACCGCGACGGAGGTCTTGGTCTCCGAGGGCGGCGGCACTTCCCTGCCGTTCTCCTCGAAGGCGAACCAGCTGCCGAACGAGTTGTCGATCGTGCGCATTCCGAAGTCGTGGAACTTCTCGCCTTCAGCGAGGACTTCTTTCCGCTCGGGCGAGGTCAGCCAGGCATCGAGATGCTCGGCACTGTCGAAGCGGTAAAGGGTGGTCCATTCGTCCTGGAGGCCCTCGATCGGACGGAAGAGCTCGGTTCCGCGAAAGCCTTCGAAGGTGCTCTCCTGCTCGCTCATCTGACGCTGCCAGGCGAGAAAGGCGTCGACGTGGTCCGGGTGGACGCGGTGGGTGACCACCACGGTCACCAGCGGGTCCGGTTGCTGTGTGCCGCCGCTGACCACCTGCTGGGTGGCGGGACCGTCCAGATATCTGCTGCCGCTGTCGAGAAAGCTCTGGCGGGTGGCGCTGTTGATCCACGCCTGGAGATGGGCTATCGAGTCGAATCGGTAGACGACCACCCAGTCGGGCTGCAGGGGTGTCGGCGGGGAGATCTCGGCGCCGAGGAATCCGGCGTAATCGGCGGCAGCGGTGTTGACGCCCTCCTGCCATGCCTCGAACTCCCGCTCCAGTCCGGGCCGGATCTTCTGCCCGATGATGACCGTCGCCTCGGCGCCCTGGGGCTTTTCGGTGGTCATGTGCGCAGGCCCGTCGTGACCGACGTGCTTTCGTTGAGCCGCCGGTAAATGCGTTCCGGGGTCAGGGGCAGCGCCCGGTAGCGGACGCCCGTGGCGTCGTGGAGCGCGTTCGCCAGTGCGGGGGCCACCGGGTTGATACAGCATTCCGCTATCCCCTTCGACCGGAGGGGCCCGGCGGAATCCGCCGAGTCCACCAGGAGCACATCGGTGCGGGGGATGTCGGCGTAGGCGGGGATGCGGTAATTACGGAACCAGTCCGCGCCCGGCCGGCCGGACGGTCGCCGGACGACTTCGGTGATGGTGTTGAGGTCCATGGGATGGGGTCTCCCTCACGACGAACATCGTGGGCGCGGGAACGGCGCAACCTCAAGCGACGGAATACGGAATTCATATGGCGGCCCCCGCGGTCGCACCACTCAGGGAAGGACCGGCGGGCGCAGATATTCGTGTTCAGGATAGGCAGGAAGGGCCGGCCTCGCCACGGCAGGATCAGGAAGGGCAGGCCTCGCCACGGCAGGATTTCGGCGGAATTCGTGATATCTGCAGGCGCCCGCAACGGCGGGTAAAATGCGCAGGCACCCGGCCGGCGGCATTTCCGGGTCCCGTGACTCAGAAAAGCTTGCCGGGGTTGAGAATGCCCAGCGGGTCGAAGACGTCCTTGATGCCGCGCTGCAACTCCACACCCACCGGCCCCAGTTCGCGCGCCAGCCACTCCTTCTTCAGGACACCGACGCCGTGCTCCCCGGTGATGGTGCCGCCCAGCTGCAGCCCGAGCGCCATGATGTCGTCGAAGGATTCACGGGCCCGGCGGGACTCGTCCGGGTCGGCGGCGTCGAAGCAGACCGTGGGGTGGGTGTTGCCGTCCCCGGCGTGTGCGCAGACGCCGATGGTGAGGCCGTACTTCTCGGCGATGGCGGCGGTGCCGTCGAGCATCTCGGCGAGCCGGGAGCGCGGTACGCACACATCGTCGATCATGGTGGCGGACTTGACCTGTTCCAGTGCGGTCAGGGTCAGCCGGCGGGCCTGCAGCAGCAGGTCGGACTCGGCGGCGGTCTCGGCGGGCACGACCTCGGTGGCGCCGGCCGCGGTGCACAGTGCGCCGACGGCGGCGAGGTCGGCGGCCGGCTCGGGGGTGTCGAAGGCGGCCAGCAGCAGCGCCTCGGTGCTGTCCGGGAGACCCATCTGAGCCATGTCGTTGACCGCGCGGATGCTCGTACGGTCCATCAGTTCCAGCAGCGAGGGGGCGTGGCCACGGGCCATGATCTCGCAGACGGCCGCACAGGCCGCCGCGGTGGAGGGGAACTCGGCGGCCAGCGCGAGCTGTTGCGGCGGCTCCGGCTTGAGCGCGAGGACGGCGCGTACGACGATGCCCAGACTTCCCTCGGAGCCGACGAACAGCCGGGTGAGGTCATAGCCCGCGACGCCCTTGGCGGTGCGCCGGCCGGTGGTCAGCAGCCGCCCGTCGGCGAGAACGATGTCCAGACCGAGGACGTACTCGGCGGTGACGCCGTACTTGACGCAGCACAGGCCGCCGGAGGCGGTGCCGATGTTCCCGCCGATGGAGCACTGCTCCCAACTGGAGGGGTCGGGCGGGTAGTAGAGCCCGTGCTCGTTCACCGCGCGGGACAGCACGGCGTTGATGACCCCGGGTTCGACCACCGCGATCCGGTCGACGGGGTTGATCTCGATGATCCGGTCCATCTTGACCAGCGAGAGCACGAGGCAGCCGTCGGAGGCGTTGGCAGCGCCCGACAGCCCGGTGCGCGCCCCCTGCGGGACGACCGGGACCCGCAGCTCGGTGGCCGTCCGCATGATGTGCTGGACCTGCTCGACGGTGCGCGGCAGGACGACCACGGCGGGCGTCCCGGCCTCGCAGAAGCTCGCCATGTCGTTGGCGTAGGAGCCGGTGATGTCGGGGTCGGTGAGGATCGCTTCACCCGGGAGTCCGGCGCGCAGACGTGCGATGAGGTCCATAGCGTCCAGCGTCGCACCCGTGGGCCGCACACGGAAGATCACCGGGCGAACGGGGACGCCACGGACGGCCGCCGTCCGCCCCCGGCTCCGGCCGCCGGGGGCGAGCGACGCCGACGGCGTCAGAGGTTTCCGCGCCGCTCCTGCTCCCGCTCGATCGCCTCGAAGAGGGCCTTGAAGTTGCCCTTGCCGAAGCCCATGGAGCCGTGCCGCTCGATCATCTCGAAGAACACGGTCGGCCGGTCCTGGACCGGCTTGGTGAAGATCTGCAGCAGATAGCCGTCCTCGTCGCGGTCGACCAGGATCTTCAGCTCGCGGAGCGTCTCCACGGGCACCCGGGTCTCGCCGGCCCACTCGCCGAGGGTGTCGTAGTAGGAGTCGGGGCTGTCCAGGAACTCCACGCCGGCGGCGCGCATCGCCCGGACGCTGGCGACGATGTCGTTGGTGGCCAGCGCGATGTGCTGGACGCCGGGACCGCCGAAGAACTCCAGGTACTCGTCGATCTGCGACTTCTTCTTCGCGATCGCGGGCTCGTTGATCGGGAACTTGACCTTGAGCGTGCCGTCGGCGACGACCTTCGACATCAGCGCGCTGTATTCGGTGGCGATGTCGTCGCCCACGAACTCCTTCATGTTGGTGAAGCCCATGACCTTGTTGTAGAAGGCCACCCACTCGTTCATCTTGCCGAGTTCCACGTTGCCGACGCAGTGGTCGATGGCCTGGAAACGGCGCGGTCCGGTCTCCACCAGGGGCTCGGCGGCGGCGAAGCCGGGCAGGTAGGGGCCGTCGTAGCCGGTGCGCTCGACGAGGGTGTGCCGGGTCTTGCCGTAGGTGGCGATGGCCGCGAGGACGACGGTGCCGTGCTCGTCCTTGAGGTCGTAGGGCTCGACAAGGCCCGTGGCGCCCTGGGCGACGGCGTGCTCGTAGGCGGCGCGGGCGTCCGGGACCTCGATGGCGAGGTCGATGACGCCGTCGCCGTGGGCCGCGACATGGTCGGCGAGGAAGTGGCCCCAGTCGGTGGTGGGCTTGATGACGGAGGTGAACACGAACCGGGCGCCGCCGGATTCGAGCACATAACTCGCGGTCTCACGGCTGCCGTTCTCCGGACCGGAGTAGGCGACGCGCCGCATACCGAAGGCCGTCGCGTAGTAGTGCGCGGCCTGCTTGGCGTTCCCGACGGCGAAGACGACCGCGTCCATCCCCTTGACCGGGAAGGGGTCCGCCTGCCGGGCCGAGCTGGGGGTGGTGGGCTGAGTGTGCATCGTGGTGTCTGCCATGGCCGCAGAGTCTCTCCGATCCACAAGGTGCGCAATAGTTCGCGGATCTCCTGGGCATTATGCCTAGCAAAAGGGCCCCATTGCCGGGCTATCTGTACATGATGACCATCGAAAAGGAAGGGACGACCCATGGCGATCGATCATTTGGACGGGGCGCTGCTGGAGCTGCTCGCCGAGGAGCCGCGGATCGGCGTCCTGGAGGCGTCCCGGCGGCTGGGGGTGGCGCGCGGCACGGTCCAGGCCCGGCTCGACCGGCTTCAGTCGAATGGAGTGATCAGGGGCTTCGGGCCGGAGGTGGACCCGGCGGCGCTCGGCTACCCCGTGACCGCATTTGCCACGTTGGAGATCAAACAGGGTCAAGGGAATGACGTACGCGCCCACTTGACGACCGTTCCTGAGGTGTTGGAGCTGCATACAACGACGGGACATGGGGACATGCTCTGCAGGCTTGTTGCCCGTTCCAACGCCGATCTGCAGCGGGTGATCGACCGGGTTGTGGGCTTTGATGGCATTGTGCGGGCTTCAACGGCAATCGTGATGGAAAATCCGGTTCCGTTGCGGATCATCCCGCTGGTGAAACAGGCATCGGGAGACTGAACCGAGGAGACCGAGTGAGCTTCTGGGAGTACGTCGGCACCCGGCACGCCCAACTGCTGACGGATACGTATCAGCACGCCAGCGCGGTCTTCCAGTGCATGGTGCTCGCCACCTTGCTGGGGGTCTTCATCGCCGTGGTGACCTATCGCAGCGAGTGGGCGGGCAATCTCGCCACCACCTCCACCGCCACCATCCTCACCATCCCCTCCCTGGCCCTGATCGGTCTGCTGATCCCGATCGTCGGCCTCGGCGTCCCCCCGACCGTGATCGCCCTGACCCTGTACGGGCTGCTGCCGGTCGTCCGGAACGCCATCGTCGGGCTGCGCGGGGTGGACCCGGATCTGATCGACGCGGCCAGGGGCATCGGGATGTCGCGCACCTCCCAGCTCTTCCGCGTCGAACTGCCGCTGGCCTGGCCGCCCATCCTCACCGGCATCCGGGTCGCCACCCAGATGCTGATGGGCATCGCCGCCATCGCCGCCTTCGCCTCCGGCCCCGGCCTGGGCAACGAGATCTTCCGCGGGATCGCCTCGCTGGGCAGCGCCAACTCCCTCAACCAGGTGCTCTCCGGCACCCTCGGCATCGCCATCCTCGCTCTTCTCTTCGACGCCGCATACGTCCTGATCGGACGCCTGACCATCTCCAGGGGGATCCGTGCCTGAGACAGCAGAGACCACCCCGGCCTCCGGGGCCAGAATCCATCTGGAGAACCTGACGAAGATCTACGCGGGGAACCCCAGTCCCGCGGTGGACAACGTCAATCTGGAGGTCAAGGCCGGCGAGATCGTGATCTTCGTGGGCCCTTCGGGCTGCGGCAAGTCCACCTGTCTGAAGATGATCAACCGGCTGATCGAGCCGACCTCCGGACGGATCCGGATCGGCGACGAGGACGTCACCGACATGGACCCGGTCAGGCTGCGCCGCAAGGTGGGCTACGCCATCCAGGCGTCCGGCCTCTTCCCGCACATGACGGTCGCCCAGAACATCGCCCTGGTCCCGAAGATGATCGGCTGGTCCAAGAGCAGGGTGAACAACCGGGTCGAGGAGATGCTCGACCTGGTCGGCCTGGACCCGCGCGAATTCCACGGCCGCTATCCGCGCCAGCTCTCCGGCGGCCAGCAGCAGCGCGTCGGGGTGGCCCGGGCCCTCGCCGCCGACCCGCCCGTCCTGCTGATGGACGAGCCGTTCGGCGCCGTCGACCCGATCACCCGCGACCACCTCCAGGACGAGCTGATCCGGCTCCAGCACGAGCTCCACAAGACCATCTGCTTCGTCACCCACGACTTCGACGAGGCCATCAAGCTCGGCGACCGCATCGCGGTGCTCCGCGAGCACTCGCACATCGCCCAGTTCGACACCCCCGAAGCCATCCTCACCAACCCGAGCGACGATTTCGTCTCCGGTTTCGTGGGCGCCGGGGCGGCACTCAAGCGGCTGAATCTGACCCGCGTACGGGACGTGGGCGTGGTCGACTTCCCCACCGCCAGCCTCGATGACCCCCTGGAGACCATCTTCGACCGGCTGCGCTCCGGCTCCCACAACGAACTGCTGCTGCTGGACCGCAACCGCCGCCCGTACAAATGGCTGCGCCGCGGCGATCTGGCCCGCGCCAAGGAGTCGCTGGCACGGGCCGGGACCCTGGTCCAGCACACCGTGTCCCGGGACGCGACACTGCGCGATGCGCTGGAGGCGGTGCTCACCGACAGTGCGGGCCGGGTCGCGGTCACCGGGCGGCGCGGCGAGTACATCGGCGTGGTCGACATGGAGACGCTGATGAACAACGTCCATGAGCTGCTGGAGGCGGACCACCTCGAAGCGGTCGAGCACCAGCACCAGCTCCAGGAGCAGCGCGCCCGCCAGACCCAGCGGGAGCAGGAGGGCCTGGCCGGTGCGGGCGGCACCGAGGGCGGCCCGGGAGGCAAGGCATGAGCCCCCGCGACGGGAGCGGCGACAGCCCGCGCCGGCCCGAGCGGCACCCGAGCGACCACGAGGCGATGGCCTTCAAGGACGAAGTCGAGATGGGGCAGCGGGAGTTGGCGGCCGGTGAGGCGCCCGTCCCGTCCGCACCGTCCGGTGCGCGCCGGATCAGCTGGCAGAAGTGGACCTTCATGCCGGTCTTCCTGGTGCTCGCGCTGCTCGCCACCTGGCTGTGGTTCCGCGGCGCCCGGCTGGACTCCATCGCCCATCAGGCGGTGGACAACGGCAAGGTGTGGCTGGCGCTGCGGCAGCACATCCAGCTCACCGCGATCTCCACCTTCTTCGTACTGATCATCGCGATCCCGCTGGGCATCGCACTGACCCGGTCCAAGCTGCGCCGGGCCACCCCGGTCGCGATGGCCTTCGCCAACCTCGGGCAGGCCATCCCGGCCCTGGGTCTGCTGATCCTGCTGGTCATCTGGCTCGGCATCGGGGCCCGGTCGGCGATCGTCGGCATGGTCATCTACGCCGTGCTGCCGGTGCTCGCCAACACCATCGCCGGACTGCGCGGTATCGATCCGACGCTGACCGAGGCCGCCCGTGGCATCGGTATGTCCGCGACGGGCGTGCTGACCAAGGTCGAGCTCCCCCTGGCCGTACCGCTGATCCTGGCCGGTGTCCGCACCGCGCTGGTGCTGAACGTCGGCACCGCGACGCTGGCGACCTTCGGCGGTGGCGGCGGTCTCGGTGACCTGATCTCGGCGGGGATCGTCACCCAGCGGATGCCCGTACTGATCCTCGGTTCCGTGCTGACCGTGGCGCTCGCCCTGCTGGTGGAGTGGCTGGCCTCGCTGGCCGAACTGCTGCTGAGGCCGCGCGGCCTGGAGGTGACGGCATGAGCAGGCTCCAGCGCCCGGCCGGGCAGCGCCACCGTGGCCCCCGCCGGGCCGCCCGCTTCACGGTCGCCCTGCTCGCCGCGGTCGTCCTCGGCGGATGCGGCCTGGTCAGCGGCAGCGCGATGTCCGACAACGTGCTGCCGGGCCCGAAGGCGGGCTATCCGGACCGCCCGCTCACCGGGGCGCATCTGACCGTGACCTCGAAGGAGTTCACCGAGCAGATCATCCTCGGCCAGATCATGGGGCTGGCCTTTCAGGCGGCGGGCGCCCTGGTCATCGACAAGACCAGCATCCAGGGGTCGATCGGCGCCCGGGAAGCCGTCAAGACCGGCACCGCGGACGCCGCGTACGAGTACACCGGAACCGGCTGGATCACCTACCTCGGCCACACCAAGCCGATCGTCGACCCCCAGAAGCAGTGGAAGGCGGTCCGCGACGAGGACAAGAAGAACGGCATCGTCTGGCTGCCGGCCTCGACGCTGAACAACACCTACGCGCTGGCGCTGAACTCCGCGAACTTCAAGAAGCTGGGGGTGCGCAACCTCTCCGAGGTCGCGGCGCTGTCCCACAAGAACCCCGCCGCCGTGACGATGTGCGTGGAGAACGAGTTCGCCACCCGCAACGACGGTCTGCCGGGCATGGCGAGGGCGTACGGCATGAATGTGCCGTCCGCCAACATCCGCAAGATGACCGGCGGTGTCGTCTACACCGAGACGCAGAACGGCACCTGCGCGTTCGGGGAGGTCTTCACCACCGACGGCCGGATCAAGGCGATGCATCTGCATGTCCTCGCCGATGACAAGCACTTCTTCCCCAACTACAACGTCGCTCCGGAGATCAACGCCAAGGCCCTGAAGAAGTACCCGGCGATCGCCGAGGTGCTGGCCCCGGTCACCAAGGCCCTCAACAACACCGTCGCCCAGGAGCTGAACCGCAAGGTCGACGTGGACGGCGAGGACCCGCACGAGGTCGCGAAGGACTGGCTGCTGCGGGAGGGGTTCATCAAGGAGGGGTGAGGGGCGGCGGGACACCGCCGGGCACCCGGCCCGCGCCGCCCGGCCAGCGTCCGCCGTCCGCCGCTCCCCGCCTCAGCAGCTGGGAACCTTGTCCCCGGTCCGCAGCGCCTTCAGGGCATCCACCGCGCCGTCGAGCGTGCTGACCGGGATCAGCCGCATTCCCTTCGGCAGCTCCGCCCGCGCATCCCCGCACTCCTTGCGCGGGACCAGGAAGACCGTGGCGCCGTCCCGCCGCGCGGCCTGCGTCTTCAGCGGGACGCCGCCCACCGCGCCGACCTTGCCGCCGGCCGTGATGGTCCCGGTGCCGGCGATGGTGCGCCCGCCGGTCAGGTCATGGCCCGCGCCGTCGCCGTCCAGCTTGTCGACGATGCCGAGGGCGAACATCAGCCCGGCGCTCGGCCCGCCGACGTCCGCGAGGCTCAGCTTGACCTTGATGTCCCCCGCGGACCTGCCGAGCTGCCCGAGCGCGGCGCTGGTGGCCGTGTCCTGGGACTTCCGCATCTGCTGTGCATTGTGCTCGGCGATCTCCTCGGTGTTCTCGCCCACCGGGTAGACCGCCTCCCGCGGCATCACGGCCTCGTCCGTACGGAACCAGCCCTGGACGATGTCGGGCAGATGGACGGCGGCCTCCGGGCCGGTGGCCACGATCGAGGTCATCCGCAGCTGCCCGTTCGTTTTACGGGTCCCGGCTCCGGTAATGGTGATCACCGGCTTGCCCTTGTCGTCACCGAGGACATTGGCCGTCATGCCCGGATAGGCGAGCGAATACGGCAGCGGGGCGAAGACCGCGGTGACGAGGAGGGCGAGAACGAGGGCGGTGCAGACCGCCAGGGCTCGGGTGCGTGCAGACACCCCGCCACCCTAATTGACCCCCGCCTCACCAGGGCCTTACGGCGCTGCCGCCTCACGACACGGCCACGGCCCCTTCACACGCTGAGGCCCCGGCCGCCCCAGGGCCTCAGCGGAGCGCCTCGGACACCTCCCGGGCCGCGTCGACCACCCGCGGTCCGACCCGCTCGGAGACGGTGTCGGCGAGCATCACCACGCCCACGCTCCCCTCGATGCCGCTCACCCCGAGCAGCGGGGCCGCCGCGCCACTCGCACCGGCCTCCAGCTCCCCGTGCGTCAGGGCGAGCCCGGCGTCCTGGGTCCGGCCCTGCCGGGCCTTGAGGATGGCCCGCCCGGCGGCTCCCCGGTCCAGCGGATGACGGAAACCGGCCCGGTAGGCCACGTGGTAGTCGGTCCAGGTCGGCTCCACCACGGCGACCGCCAGCGCCTCCGTGCCGTCGACGAGGGTGAGGTGCGCGGTGGCCCCCACATCCTCGGCGAGCGCCCGCAGCGCGGGCAGGGCGGCCTCTCTGACCAGCGGATGCACCTGACGGCCCAGGCGCAGGACGCCCAGGCCGACCCGGGCCCGGCCGCCGATGTCGCGGCGCACCAGAGCGTGCTGCTCCAGCGTGGCCAGGAGACGGTAGACCACGGTGCGGTTGACGCCGAGCTTGTTGGACAGCTCGGTGACGGTCAGCCCGTGATCGGTGTCGGCGAGAAGTTTGAGGACGCGCAGCCCTCGGTCGAGTGTCTGGGAGGTCTCTGCGGTCACGACGCCCCTCCTGGGTGAGTGGCGGCATCGGGCGCGACGCGCTGCGGGTCCCGGAGCAGCGCGCGCTAGAGGCCGCCGGCCGCATGGCACCGGCTGCGCTCCGCGGCGGCGCTGCCACGGGGCGTGTGCGTGACCGGGACAGTAGCGAGCCGGTTCGGTCAGCGGAAGGGTCCGTCCAGAATCCGGTCGCTCACGCCTGAAATATCCCAGTACGTCCACCCAGAGCGCCCCGTTGTGTTCCGTGTGGTGTTTCAAGGAGGGCTACGGCGTTATCCGTGCGTTACGGAAACGGACGGATCCGACATGCCGTCTCGACGGACGGATCCGGGCGGACGGCTGCGTCGCGGGAGCGATCGGATCCGGGCGACCGGTCGTGTCACAGGAGCAATCTGATCCGGCGGGCTGTCCCGTCGCGGGAGCAATCGGATCCAGGAAGGTCCCCGCGTCGCGGACGCAAACGGGCAAGGCGGGGCGTCTCCTGCCGGGAGGGCGGCGGGGGCGGAAGAGGGCGGGTACGGAGGAGGGCAGATACGGAAGAGGGCGGCACACCGTCCACACGGCACACCGCCCCACGGGCCCCGGGCGGACTCACTTCATCCGCGTAGCCCACTCCCGTACCTTCTTGATCCGCTCGTTCAGCTGCCCGGCCGTGGCCTCCGCGCTCGGCGGCCCGCCGCACACCCGCCGCAGCTCGGTGTGGATCACCCCGTGCGGCTTCCCGCTCTGGTGCACATATGCCCCCACCAGCGTGTTCAGCTGCTTTCGGAGCTCCAGCAGCTCCTTGTGCGTGACCACAGGACGCCGCTCGGCCGGCAGCTCCAACAGATCCGCCTCCGCATCCGGCCGCTTCTTGCTGTGCGAGATCTGCCGCGCCTGCCGCTTCTGCAACAGCATCTGCACCTGGTCCGGCTCCAGCAGCCCGGGGATGCCCAGGTAGTCCTGCTCCTCCTCGCTGCCCGCGTGCGCCTGCATGCCGAACTCGGCGCCGTCGTACAGCACCCGGTCGAAGACCGCCTCCGACTCCAGCGCCTCGAACGAGAACTGCTCCTGCTCGCCGGTGTCCTCGTCCTGCTCCTTGTTCGCCTCGTCCATCTCCTTCTCGGACTCGGCGTACGGGTCTTCCTCCCCGTCCTTCTTCGGCTTGTCGAGGACGTGGTCGCGCTCGACCTCCATCTCGTTGGCGAAGCCGAGCAGCATCGGAACGGTGGGCAGGAAGACAGAGGCGGTCTCACCGCGCTTACGGGAACGCACAAAACGTCCCACGGCCTGCGCGAAGAACAGCGGCGTCGAGATCGTGGTGGCATACACCCCGACCGCCAGCCGCGGCACGTCGACGCCTTCGGACACCATCCGGACCGCGACCATCCAGCGGTCCTGGGAGTACGAGAAGTCATCGATGCGCTGCGAGGCCCCGGTGTCGTCGGACAGCACCAGCGTGGCGCCCTCCCCGGTGATCTCCCGGATCAGCTTGGCGTACGCCCGCGCCTGCTCCTGGTCTGAGGCGATCACCAGCGCACCGGCGTCCGGAATGGACTTACGGACCTCGCTCAGCCGCTGATCGGCCGCACGCAGCACATTCGGCATCCAGTCACCGCGCGGATCCAGCGCCGTACGCCACGCCTGCGACACCGCGTCCTTGGTCATCGGCTCGCCGAGCCGGGCCGCGATCTCGTCGCCCGCCTTCGTCCGCCAGCGCATATTGCCGCTGTAGGAGAGGAAGATGACCGGCCGGACGACGCCGTCGCCCAGCGCGTTCCCGTAGCCGTAGGTGTAGTCGGCCGAGGAACGCCGGATCCCGTCGTTGCCCTCCTCGTACGTCACGAACGGAATCGGGTTGGTGTCGGACCGGAAGGGCGTACCGGTCAGCGCCAGCCGCCGGGTGGCGGGCTCGAACGCCTCCAGGCACGCCTCGCCCCACGACTTCGAGTCGCCGGCGTGGTGGATCTCATCGAGGATCACCAGCGTCTTGCGCTGCTCGATGCGGTTGCGGTGCAGCATCGGCCGGACGCCCACACCGGCATAGGTGATCGCGACACCGTGGTACTCGCGGCCCAGCGGCCCCGCGCTGTACTCCGGGTCGAGCTTGATCCCGAGCCGCGCCGCCGCCTCCGCCCACTGCTTCTTCAGATGCTCGGTCGGTGCGACGACCGTCACCTGCTGCACGACATGGTGATGCAGCATCCACGAGGCGAGCGTGAGCGCGAAGGTCGTCTTACCGGCGCCCGGCGTCGCGACGGCGAGAAAGTCTCTCGGCTGGCTCTCGATGTAGCGGTCCATGGCCGCCTGCTGCCAGGCACGCAGCTTGTTCGCGGTACCCCAAGGGGCCCGTCCCGGGAAGGCCGGGGACAGGTGATGGTTATTGGTGGCGCTGGTGGTGGTAGTCACGGTCTCCGTCGGCTGGACTCGGGGATCGGCAACCGCGCCACCCTATCGCTGCGCCTGAGTTGCTTCCCACGGAGTCGGCTTTCCCGCCGCGGGGGCTTCTCACCGCTGCGCCTGGCGGCGGGCCGGTCCGCTGCGCTTTGCCTCGGCCCCACGTTTTTGGCTGTCTCGCCGTTGCGCCTGGCGGCGGGCGGGTCCGCTGCGCGGGGCTGTCGGGGTGCGGACCGCTGCGCGGGGCCTGCCTCCCACGTGTTCGGCTTACTCGCCGTGGCGCCTGGCGGCGGGCCGGTCCGCTGCGCGGGGCTGTCGGGGTGCGGACCGCTGCGCGGGGCCTGCCTCCCACGTGTTCGGCTTACTCGCCGTGGCGCCTGGCGGCGGGCCGGTCC